>NZ_JAOAKP010000035.1 GCF_026419855.1 Methanothrix sp. | reverse complement strand
CGCTCTTATCCATTTGATGACTTGTTTGGAGAGGCACTGTTCCCGCTGTGTGCTCCTGGCGAATGAATGGGTGCATCCAGCACCAGTATGCTTGCCCTCTAAGTTGCTGAACACACAAGAGCGAACAGAATTATCATCAGACGAACAAATTTATAGCAATTCTTGATGATATCCAACCGCAGTCGCACAATGAGATGGTCCAGAACGGCATCGGCGATGCGATATGCGCCTCTGCCATGGCCCTCGCTACCGGCTGTTTGAGACACAATGCGGCCTGGAATGTGAAGGAGTGTGGTTAAGATATCAGATCAATCTCTTGAGAGCGCTCTGGACGAGCTGGAGGAGATCGTCAGAGAGCTTGAGTCAGGCAGGCTATCGCTCGACGAGAGCCTGGAGCTCTTCGAGCGGGGCGTCCGGCTTGTGAGAATCTGCAGCTCTAAAATTGAGAGCGCAGAGCGCAGAATAGAGTCGCTCACAGGCGTGATTCCCGAGGATCTGCTCGAGTGAACTGCGACAAAAAGACCACGGCGTCCAGGGCGACTGGACGCACATCAAATGCCGAGAACAAACCACATGCATAGAGCGTTCCATAAAAATTCGCATCTGACGGAGACGCCCATACTCTGCAACCCATCGGTGACCGCCTCTCCGGCCTGAAGACTGGAGTTTGCGCCTGCAGCTCGTATCTATCACTTCTTCTGGCCAACGACCCCCATCGCCATCAGCGATGCCCTCGCCTGGATCCTGACGATCACATTCTCATCCTTCATCGCGTTCTTCAGCGGCTCTATCGCCCTGGGATCCTTCAGCTCACCGAGCAGCCATGCAGCCCCAGCCCGTATATTCTCGTCCCGGTCCTGCAGTGCATCAAGCACTCTATCGAGGATCGCCGCGCCCCTCTCGGAGAGCCTGACCATCGCGTTGCTTCTCACAATATGATCATCATCTCTCATCGCCTGGATGAGGGCCTCGACGACCTCCGGCCCATCTCTGGTGGCCAGAATGCTCACAGCGTTCGACCTGACGAGCATGTTCTTATCTCTGGTGGCCTCTATGAGACGATCCGTGGGCCACGATTCGTCGGGCAGGACCTCAGGAATCTCGGGCTCATCGCTCTTTTTATCGGGGTTCATCTCCATGTTAAAAGATGCAGCTATCCGGATACTTCAGCCTTTCCCAGCTCGAAGGCCTTCAGGTTAACATCGATGTATCTTCTCGGAACAGAGTCCATGAGCGCTTCCAGGACAAGAGCCTCCTCTATCGGCATGAACCTGGACAATGCTCCGAGCATCACGATGTTTGCAGCCTGTGAGCTTCCAGCCCTCTCTGCGATCTCCGTTGCATTCATGGGTAACACCCGCCCGATGCCCCTCAGAGGTGCAAGTATCTCCTCGATCTCCGGATACCTGAACTGGCCTGCTGTGACCGTAGTGGGAATCACGGGCTTTGTGTTAACCAGAGCGACTCCGCCGCGGGAGAGATACCTGCCGTACCTTAGGGCCTCAGCCGGCTCAAGAGCCAGTAGGATATCAGCGCCGCCCTCGGGAACCATTGGGCCGTAGATGCATCCGAGCCGTGTGTGGTTTATGACGCTACCGCCGCGCTGTGCCATGCCGTGTGTCTCCGCAGCTCTAACATGAATGCCAGCCTTGAGCGCTGCCCGGCCTATGATCTCCGAGATCAGAATCACTCCCTGTCCACCAACACCCACTATCACTATATCGCACTTTGATGTCCTCATTTCACCACCTCTATCGCGTCCTTTGGGCAGATCTGCGCACACACGCCGCATCCGGTGCAGAGCTGGTTGATGGCCGCCTTCTCATCGAACTCTATGGCCGGGCAGTTGAACTCAACACACTGTCTGCATCCCACACACTCATCGGTGACCCTGTAGCGAATGTATCTCTCACCCTTTCTTCTGAGCAGTATCCTGCATGGTGCTCTCGATATGACCACAGAGAGCCCGGGGAAGTCCCTAGCACGCGTGAAGGCGCTTATGCTCTCCTCCAGATTGTACGGATCAACGCATTCGACATGGCCAGAGCCGAGAGCTTTCGCGATCTCCTCGAGGGAGATGCGGACACTCTCCTCGCCTGTTGCGGTGAATCCTGTGCCGGGATGTGGCTGATGGCCGGTCATCGCTGTAGTTGAGTTGTCGAGTATCGCCACAGTCATTCTGGATTTGTTGTATGCTGCGTTTAGCAATCCGGTCATTCCCGCATGCAGGAATGTCGAGTCGCCTATGCAGCAGCATATCGGGCGCTCGTCGCCACCGAACCTTATGCCTGAGCCAATCGTGATGCTTGCGCCCATGCACAGGCATGTATCCACTGTGCCCATTGAGATGCCAATGGTGTAGCATCCGATGTCGTTTGTGTATATCGCGTCCTTTCCGAAGGCCTTTCGCATGGCGTAGTATGCAGCTCTGTGCCCGCATCCAGGGCAGAGCGATGGCGGCCTCGGCGGGACGCTTTCAGCGCCAGGTAGATCCTCAGGCACAGTAACGCTCATGCCGAGCATCCTGGCGATCGCGTTTCTCACCGTGAGGAGATCCAGCTCGCCAGCTCTGGGGATGTCACCGCTTCTCTTCCCCAGGATCTCCAGCTCCGGATTGCAGCGTTTCGCCACTATTTCGACCAGTTCCTCGACGACTGGCTCGAGCTCCTCGATCACCATGACCCTGGATGTATGCTTAACGACCTCCTCGATCATGCGCGATGGGGCTGGATATGTGCCTATGCGTAGCAGGGATAGATCCGCATCGAGGTTTGCCAGAGCCTCCTCTGCGTAGAGCCCTGCTATGCCTGAGGCTATCACACCCACATCCCCCTTCAGCAGGAGCCTGTTCCATGGGGCGGATTCAAGCTCTCTCTCGATATCTCTCTGCTTATCGATCAGTTCCCTGTGGAGGCGTCTTGCATTCACAGGCAGGGAGACACGCCGCGCGGGATCCTTTCTGAATCCACGGCCCCTTCTCCTGCCCTCAGGAATCTCACCAAGCTCCACATCAGATCTCGCGTGCGATACGCGTGTCGTGGGGCGGAGGAGAACCGGCACACTGAAGCGCTCTGAGAGGCCGAAGGCGTAGACCGTCATGTCCTTCGCCTCCTGCGGGTCAGCGGGATCAAGGCAGGGAACAGATGCGAACTGCGCGTATCGCCTTGTGTCCTGCTCGTTCTGAGACGAATGACAGTATGGATCATCAGCAGAGACTATGACGAGCCCCGCGTCGACCCCCAGATACGCCAGCGTCATGAACGGATCGGCTGCGACATTCAAACCGACATGCTTCATCGTCGCGACGGATCTCGTTCCAGCCCAGGACCCACCTATTGCGACCTCAAGAGCAGCCTTCTCATTGACAGACCATTCGACATGAATGTCATACCCTGATGCGATACCTGAAAGGGTATCTATGATCTCAGAGGAGGGGGTCCCCGGATAGCCAGCTGCAAGGCCAGCGCCAGCCTCCAGGATCCCCCTTGCGATTGCCACGTTGCCCAGAAGATATTCTCGCATGGAAAGCCCTTCCTGGTGGTAGCCTGTGCTTATGATTTATAGATCCAGTGGCTGGATCGGGAGATCTGCAGAGGAGATCCTGAAGGCACTGCGAACACCTCTGCGGGGATTTCTCACGTGGCATTTGCGGATCCATACGCTGTGAATGGGCTTTTGGAGTCCATCTCCTGTCAGATCAGATGACCGGCAGCTATCTGCTCAGGTTGATGCTGCTCTTTATTATCTTCAGAGCGCAGTAATCGCCACACATCGTGCAGACCCTGCTATCAGCAGGCTCCCTCTCAGCCCGGATCTGCCTGGCTCTATGTGGATCCAGAGCTAGATCAAACTGCCTCTCCCAGAGCAGGTCTCTTCTTGCCCTGCCCATCTCCAGATCCCGGTCCCTCGTGCCGAGCTTTATCATGTCCCCGATGTGAGCAGCGATCCTCGCTGCGATGACTCCATCTCTCACATCCTCAGGGGTGGGAAGCGCGAGGTGCTCCGCAGGTGTGACGTAGCAGATGAAGTCTGCGCCGTATGCGCTGGAGAGACTTGCCCCAACAGCAGCGACGATGTGATCATAGCCCGGAGCTATATCTGTCACCAGGGGACCCAGCATGTAGAACGGTCGCTCGTTTGTCATGCGCTTCATCACCTTGACGTTCGCCTCTATCTCATCAAGAGGTATGTGACCCGGCCCCTCGACTATCGTCTGGACGCCCGCAGCCTGCGCTCTGTCCGCAAGCTCCGCATTGATCACAAGCTCCTGTATCTGAGCCCTGTCTGTCGAGTCGTGGATCGCGCCTGCACGCATGCCGTTTCCGAGGCTCAGCGTCACCTCATGCTCCTTCAGAATCTCAAGAAGGTAGTCGAATTCGCTGTACAGCGGGTTCTCCTTTTCATTATGAATCATCCAGGCTATCATGAAGGCGCCGCCGCGGCTGCAGAGCCCTCCGAACCTGCCACCTTGCGCCTTCAGCCGCTCCAGGCAGATTCTGTTTATGCCTGTATGTATCGCCATGAAGTTAGTGCCCATCCTCGCCTGCTCATCCACCGCCCGGAAGAGATCATCCTCTGTCATGTCAACTCCGGCGCCGTGCTTTCTTATCGCCTCGATGAAGGCCTGATAAAGCGGCACGCTTCCGACGCTGAGACTCGTCGCCTGAATCACCCTCCTCCGGATCTCTCGCAGGTCTCCGCCTGTCGAGAGCTCCATCAGCGTGTCGGCCCCTGCGCCCTCTGCAGCGCGCGCCTTCTCGACCTCCATATCTACATCCACGATATCAGAGCTCGTACCTATGGATGCGTTCACCTTGGTGCGCAGACCCTTTCCTATACCCACCGGCCTGGTCTGCCTGTAGGGAGAGATGGGTATCACGATTTTGCCTGTTGCGATACCTCTGCATATGAACTCGGGAGTCCTTCCCTCAGCCTGAGCCACAAATCTCATCTCATCGTTCAGCCTTCCGGCTGCTGCATCCTCAAGCATGCCCATGTAACCACCGCTACCGGAGAAAACAAATTTTTATTTAAAGGTTTTTAAACAAAAAAGTTTACTCCTTAGCAAGTAATCTTTCTTATGCAAACATCAGCATGCTTACCGCTATCATCGAGATCAAGAGCATTCGAGATCGTAGTCCTTCGCGTCACTTCATATAAGCTAATTTAAAATTTGCTGGACATGTCGCACTTCATACACGATTTTATGTAATATGCAATATTATATCAACTTATGCGGAATACTATATATACGGCTGGCTGTTTCGAGCGAGGTTTAAGCAAACGCTCTTGTGTGTTAAGCAACTTAGGGGGCAAGCGTACTGGTTGCTGGATGCACTCATTCATTCGCCGGGAGCACATAGCGGGAACAGTGCCTCTCAGAGCAAGTCATCAAATGGATAAGAGCGTAAGTAAAAAGTGAATGCGGGGGAGGATCCTCGCCCTCTACACTACCCGCACTACGTTGCTGGCGCCCATGTGCTTCCTGTAGACGTTGTTCTCAAAGAGCCTGAAGTCGTAGTTGCCCTTGCCGTATGGTGCCCTGAATGTCAGGGTCCCGCATGATGGTCCGCCGGTCGGCTGCATGTTTATCCAGAACTTGTCCGGCCTTGTGACCCCATACATCCCTATGACGCTGTCCGGCATCGCACCCCAGAAGTGCACGTATATCGCCTGGCCTGGCGAGACCGTCTCCGGCTCGGCCACTATCCTCACTCCTGCATTCGGCTTCACCGTGACCGGCTCGCTGACCGCGAGGAGCCTGTAGCCATCGTCCGCGAACATCCGCACGTTGTATGTTCCAGGGGTGCTTGGTGTGTACAGCACAAACGAACCGTTCGTGCTCCCATCGAGGTACTTTCTGGAAAGCGGCGAGCGATCGCCGGCACTTACAGAGAACATCCCTATCCAGTCACCCTCATATCCCGGAGCCCCTGAGTACGTCACGTTGATCGGCTCGCATGCCTTCACCTCTGCAGGTGCGATATGAACCTCAGGGACCTCAACGCTTATCGGGAGGGACACCAGCTCCTCTGTGGCGAACATCCGTATCTCGTAGGATCCCACCATCCTAGGAGCCTCGAGCGTTATTTCCCTCACAGTGCTGTTCAAGCTGCTGTATGATATCGCCTTTGTCCTGTCAAGAGCGCCATGAGGCGCGCCTGATGGCAGTATTCCTATCCAGGCGGTGAGATTATCAGGAACAGAGAACCTAAGATCGATTCTCTCACCAGGCATGAAGACCATCCTGTCCAGGCCGAGGTACGCGCCGCTCTTCTTTGACATGAACCTCGCCTTCATCGGATCCTTCGGCGAGAGCGGATGCCTGTCTGATGACATCCCTCCCTCGATCTCATGAGCAGAATCGCACATGCCGTCGCGGTTTCTGTCCCTGCACCCCTCCTCTGGCTCATCGAAGTCGCTGTAGTGGTTTCCAACAGTGCCGTTGTCCCACTGGTTGTTCCCATCGTCGATGGCGTTCACATTGTTGTTGATGAGTGTATTGTTGTAGATCGTGTTGGTTGTGTACGAGCTGAGATCTTTGTCCCTGACGTCATAGCTCTCGATATCGCTGTTCGGCCTGTACTTTATCGAGACGCCGCCGTACTTGCCCGGATTCTCAATGGGACGGATCGATTCTGTATCATTGTGGTTTGCTATTTTTATCCCGATGCTGTTGTTGCTCGCGAGATTCCTGGTTATGTTATTCCCCCGAGAGGTTTCCAGGAAGATGCCTATCTGGTTGAATCTTATGGTGTTATCCACGATGAGATTCCTGTTGCTGGATCTCTCCACAGAGATGGCTTCAAGGGTGGTATTCGATATGCTGTTTCCCCTTATCGTGTTCGACTCAGCTGATACCAGTCTCATGCCGCGGATGTTGTTCTCCAGCCTGCATCCAATGATGCTGTTGGTCGTGGAGTTGTCCAGGAGTATTCCTGCCTCGCTGTTGGCCTCAGCCAGTATGTTCTCAAGCGTGCAGCCCTCTGCAAAGGAGAGCACGATCCCGTATCGGTTGCCTGAGACCCGGCAGTCAATCACGTGGTTGTTCTTTCCCGTGACGAATATGCCTGCGTCCATCGGGGCCATTCCCGAGCCGGTCGCCCTGATTCCGGTGAGCACCACATCGCTTCCAGAAATCGTGACAGCCGTTCCGGATCCGCCTGCGTTCACCTCAGGATATTCGGATGTGGTATTGCCCCTGATGATCAGACTCTTATCCACCACTATTCTCTCTGAGTATATGCCACCCTGAATCTCTATTATATCCCCTGATGATGCCGAATCTATCGCCGCCTGAATGCTGCTGCCGGGCGTTACCACAATGGTCTCCGCGTGTGCAGCTTCGTTCAGAAGTAGCACCAGAAGACAAAGTGCATATCGCATGTGCATAGGTTACGGGGAGGATTTACAGGTATAAAGAGTATCGGTGCATCGATAGCATATGGCAGTGTGCCGAATTTGCTGTAAATTTCTCTCAAGCTGATGTGATGCATACCGATCTGTTTTGAATTTACAGCAAATTTGATGCGCTGCCCAGGGTTTCCGCTACCACCATACCCCAAGAGATTCTATGAGCCTGCGAGTGGTTGCATGCGATCGATCTCGAACGCAAGATCGCATCAAACAGTGTTCCTGATCTCCAAGCGCCACTCCCAATGGCTAAGGTTAAGTTGGATGCACGCTCTCTTTAATTAGGGATGAACATGATCCGAGAGCTATGTAAAAACGTCTTCCAGGTGGGCGCGATAGACTGGGACAGGCGTCTCTTTGACGCGCTCATACCCCTCCCGGAGGGCACCAGCTACAACTCGTATCTCGTAAAAGGCAGCGAAAAGACTGCGCTGATAGATGCGGTTGATCCCAGCAAGAAGGACGTGCTGCTCGAGAACCTCGACGCGCTCCGTGTGGATCGTATCGATTACATAATCTCCCAGCATGCGGAGCAGGACCACTCCGGCGCGATAAAGTTCCTGATCGAGAGGTACGGTTCCACAGTCCTCGGATCGCAGAAGTGCATAGAGCTTCTCCACGATTTCGGCATCATCTCAAAGGATCGTGCGCGTGCCATCGGTGATGGTGAGCAGCTCTCTCTGGGGGATATGACACTCGAGTTCATCAGCGCGCCGTGGGTCCACTGGCCTGATACGATATTCACGTATCTCCGGGAGAAAAGAGTGCTTTTCACATGCGATTTTCTCGGATCCCATCTCGCCACCAGCGATCTCTTCGCGTGGAATCATGACAGCGCAAAGAGGTACTACGCTGAGATAATGATGCCCTTCAGGGCGAATGCGAGGAGGCATCTCGAGCGTGTCAGAGCGCTGGCACCGGATATCATCGCTCCGAGCCACGGGCCGTTGCACAAAAGGCCTGAGGTTGTGCTGAACGCATATACAGATTGGACCTCAGAGGATGTGAAGAACCTGGTCGTGGTCCCGTTTGTATCGATGCACGGCTCCACGGAGAAGATGGTCTCTCATCTGGTCGATGCGCTGATCGATCGGGGCGTCTCAGTAAGGCGGTTCGATCTCACGAAGACCGATACCGGTGCGCTTGCAGCATCGCTTGTGGACGCTGCCACCATAGTCTTCGGGACTCCTGCGTTCATAACACGGCCTCACCCTCTGGTCGCATATGCAGCCGTCCTCGCGAACGCGCTGAGGCCAAAGGCGAGGTTCGCGTCGGTAATCGGATCCTATGGATGGGGCGCCAGGATCGTTGAGGAGATGAGATCTCTCATGCCGAACCTGAAGATGGAGATGATAGAGCCTGTCATAACGAAGGGGTTTCCAAGGGATGATGATCTCAGGGCGATCGAGAGGCTTGCAGATGAGATCCTCCGGAGACACAGGGAGCTCGGTCTGCTTTGAGTTCTGCGGATCCATCTGCTGAGCAACCCAGATGTGTGCTGGATATCACAGTGAGATGATTGCATCATGAGAAGAGATGAGATCGAGCAGCTGAAGGAGCTGCACATGAAGCTGAAGGATGTCATAGAGGCCAAACTGAAGGAGTTCGATCAGATCTGGCTGAATGCTGATGAGGAGCGGCTCTTCGAGGAGCTGGTCTTCTGTCTCCTGACACCGCAGTCGAGGGCCAGATCATGCTGGGCAGCTGTCGAGAGGCTCTCATCCATGGGGAAGCTCCTCTGTCCGGCTCAGGATGGGATCAGGAATGAGCTGACAGGAGTCAGATTCAGCAACCAGAAGGCAGAGTACATATGCAGGGCAAGGGAGCTGTTCACATTAGATGGACGTCTCTCGGTGAGAGCTCACATCGATCCGGAGAATACATTTCAGACGCGCGAATGGCTCGTCAAAAACGTGAAGGGCATGGGCTACAAGGAGGCGAGCCACTTCCTGAGAAACATCGGCCTTGGCAGGGATCTGGCAATACTTGACAGGCACATCCTGAAGAGCCTGGTCCGGTTTGGAGTTATACCAGACATCCCGAAATCGCTGAGCAGAAGCAGGTATCTCAAGATAGAGGCTTCGATGTCGGATTTCGCGCGCAGCATCAGCATTCCGATGCCGCACCTTGATATGGTCCTGTGGTACATGGGAGCGGGAGAGGTTTTCAAGTAGTCTGCGAAGCTCGGCACACATGAATCGCTGTGCAATGCCAGGCATCACGAAACCTGGGTTACATTCGGCCAGGGCTCATCCCTGTGGGCCGGCGGATCGGTAACCTTACAGAAAGATGCGAAGTCAGCTGTCGCTGTTCGGGGCTGGCAGAACTCGCCTTTCCGACGATTCGACCATATAAGCCTTCAGCCGGTCTTTCACCAGATTTCATCCCGACACGAAACCAGCGCAGGCCTGCATGCAAAAAACTCATGCTATCGAATCAGCGGATAGTCGAACTCTGGTAATTGCAATCAATTGCAATAGACTCTGTCACCTTCTCCAAGAATACCAGACCGCTGAATCATCTGGATGAGCCGCAAAAATTGTGGGATCGGCCATTTGCCGATCGATCAATTGCCGTAGAGCTTTAGTATGCCTGCTTTATCTCCGTTGCCAAGCGTCCTCTGCGGGTCGTTGTAGCTGTTCATTATCTGTGAGTAATCTCCCTTCCTCGGGTCAGTGCTTGGCAGCGTGTAAAGGTCTCCAAGGCCGAGCGTGTGGCCGAGCTCGTGGAGAGCGACCGTCTGGACGTCGAAGATTCTGCCGTTATTGTTCACAGCTGTGGTCAAGTCAGTTGTCCAGCTGTACCTTGTGTTGTAGCTCACATCAGACTCGAATACTGTGTAATATCCATTCACCTTCGGGGATCCATATCTGGTTCTGGAGTATGCTAGAGCAGACGGCGCGAGCGAGAGGTACTTCCAGGCGTGCACGCTGTATCCATCGTAGGGGTTGTCCGCATTCTTATTTGAATCAATGATTACACCCTCATCGTAGAACAGATTTCTTGAGGTCACTTCATCCCATGTCTCAGCTGCATTTGTGATTGCATCCTTCACCGCATTTGAATTCAGACCTTCAGATGCGAGGTTGCTGTCTGCCTTCAGGTAGAGAACGAGCGGGCTCGCCTTGTTCCACCGCCACCCTGTGGTGGTATATGAGAGGGGGCTGTTCTGGTAGTACGTCATCGCATTTGTTTTCACATTGCTCTTCGTTGCCTCTGCTGTGCTCACATGTGCTGCATTCACGCTGAATGCTCCTATACCACCGCCTGCGACCCTCAGACCCTCAACCGCGATGCCGAAGTCGTTGCTCCCAACGATGCTCATGTCCTGAGAATCCATCCAGGTGGTCCCATCGACGGATACCTGGCCTGTGATCGATGCTTCTGATGACCGGAGATCAGCATCTATCTTTCCCTCTCCGATTATGTCACCAGTCACCGCCATCGCGCTATCGCCGGTGGTGGAGATCGATCCGACGACCCCTATCTCACCCTCGAGGGATGTGCTCTGGGACCCTGAAACAGAACCGCCAGATGAGATCGATTGTGTAGTTGAAATGAGACCATTCTCGACATGTGCGATGTTGCAGACTGCATCAGCACCACTGGTGCCCTCTGAGACGGCAGCGATGTTTCCGGTGCCGGAGACGCTCTGGCTCATGCCTCCTGAGGCGCTGGACGCGCTAAGAGAGGTGGACATGCCCAGAGCGCCGTAAGACTGTGCTGCAGCTGCAATGCCATAAGTGCCGCCTGAAACGCTCTTCGATACGAGATTCAGCCCTGTGCCTGAGATGCTCGTCGACTGCGATACTGCGCCAGAGCTGAGGTCAGTCGACTCAGCAAGTGCGGTAGAATCATCGAGCTGGTATGCCTCCGAGACAGAGACCGAGCCGCTGTAGCCGCTCGATCCGTAGCTCACAGAGATGGCATCTGCCATGGGCAAAAGCAATGCAGCGAGAAGAAGGCACACCCCCACTCCACTTTTGTTCATGATCATGATATCACCAACTCCCTGCTCACCGATCAGGTGGCAGATGAAGCTGTCCGAATACCGAACCGCATCTCGGTATCTCTACAACACTGTTACGTACTTCAATTACTGATCTTATATAAGCATTCCTCAGAGTAGTGGCATCAAGACTCAGCATCCTATGGCATAATGCCGCACGAATCTCACAGGGTCGCATTTGTCACAGTTCAATGATACCATATCGTATATGAGTTCCAATGAGCCAAAAGATATTAACTTCAGTCGATAACCTTGTACCATGGAAAACTCCATCCAGCTCGGCAGGGTCATGGGCATACCTATACGGCTTCATGTGACATTTCTTCTGATCATTCCCTGGGTTGCATACCTCTTCGGAAGCGTCAACGCCACAGTTTTCGGAAAGCTGTACGGCTTTGGAGCGGTCGAGCCCTCGCTCATAAGGTGGGCCTACTCACTCGTCTTTGCTGTGCTGTTATTTGTCTGTGTGGGTCTTCACGAGCTCGGGCATTCATTTATCGCAAAAAGGTACGGCATAGAGATAAGAAGCATCACCCTCTACTTCTTCGGCGGCGTCGCGTCGATGGAGGAGATCCCCAGAAACCCATCGATGGAGCTGAGGATGGCGATAGCAGGACCGGCAGTCAGTGGGGCTCTCGGCGTGATGTCGATACTGCTTTACACACAGTCAGAGTCGATTCTGGGCGAGAGTCATCCGTTCTCAATACTCCTGTGGACGCTTGGGATAATGAATATCATTCTTATGATATTCAATCTAATTCCTGCTTTTCCCATGGACGGCGGGCGTGTGCTCAGGGCGTGGTTCTCCACAAGGATGCCGTATGTGGTTGCGACAAAGAACGCAGCCGCCCTCGGAAAGATCTTTGCTGTGTTCCTAATATTCCTCGGGCTCTTCACGCTGAACTTCCTCACGCTGATCATAGGCATATTCCTCTACATAGCGGCCTCTGAGGAGGACAGGAGCACCACAATAGCAGACAGCCTGCGGGGCATCAGGGTAAGACACATAATGTCAAAGGATGTGAGAGTTGTGCCCCCTGAGATGAGCCTGTCTGAGCTGATGCGCCTGATGTTCTACGAGAAGCACAGAGGATACCCTGTGATGGTCGGTGATGATCTTGTGGGGATAGTGACGATCACGGATCTGCAGCGCGTACCTGAGCACCTGCGCGAGACCACCCGCGTCGGAGATGTCATGACCAGAAACATATATGTTATAGGGCCGGATGATGAGGCGACCGCGGCCATAAAGATCATGGGCGATAAGAAGATAAGAAGGCTCCCCGTTATTGAGAATGGCAGGCTGGTTGGTATAATATCAAGAGAGGATCTTCTCAGAGCCATCGAGCTGTGCTCGGATGTGAGGCTGTAAATGGCAGATATCAGAGAAGGATCGGTAACTGATGCAAGAAACGAGATAGTGATCATAGGCACTGCACATGTATCAGAGAAAAGCGTTGCCGAGGTCAGGGAGGCCATAGAGCAGACCAGGCCGGATATCGTCGCGGTCGAGCTCTGCCAGAGGCGTTACCTCGCACTGACCGGC
Source organism: Methanothrix sp. (assembly GCF_026419855.1). Taxonomy (GTDB): domain Archaea; phylum Halobacteriota; class Methanosarcinia; order Methanotrichales; family Methanotrichaceae; genus Methanothrix_B. The sequence continues at coordinate 7,948 of NZ_JAOAKP010000035.1, read as the reverse complement.
CAGGAGAGGGATGAGGATATAAAGATAAGCGAACTTCTCAGCGGCGGGAAGATATATCTGGTTCTGGTCCAGTGGCTCCTCTCATACATCCAGAGGCAGATCGGCTCTGAGATGGGCGTGAAGCCGGGGGCCGAGATGCTCGCGGCCATAGATGCTGCCAGAGCTGTCAACGCCAGGGTCGCCCTCGTCGACAGGGACATCAGCATAACGATCCAGAGGTTCTGGTCGGCGATGAGCATCTGGGAGAAGATGAAGATGCTCTGGAGCCTTGTGGTTGCAGCCCTGGGCTTCGGTAAGGAGGATCTCGATGTGGACAGCGTCACTGATTCAGATGTTGTTTCGCAGCTCATGGCGGAGTTCAGGAAGATCGCGCCATCCGCTGCCAGAACGCTGGTCGACGAACGGGATGCATACATAGCCAGGAATCTCTACGAGCTGTCTGTATACGGAAAGGTCCTTGCGGTTGTGGGCGCCGGCCATCGCGAGGGCATAATGCGCTACCTCTCCGATCCATCAAGAATTCCAGACACTAAGATCTTCGACGCGCCTCCTGAAAAGGGGTTCAGCCTGGGAAAGGTATTTGGAGTCGCAGTGACTCTGCTGATCATCTCCACGTTTGTGTACATACTGGTTGCTGGATACTCGAGCGGCGTGGTGCTACTCGCATTTGGCATATGGTTCCTGGTCACTGGCGGCCTCGCAGCGCTGGGCGTCGTAGCTGCAAGAGGCCATCCGTTATCGATCCTCACAGCATTCATGATAGCCTGGATGACCACGCTGAATCCGCTGGTTGCAGCAGGATGGTTCGCCGGAATGGTCGAGGCCTGGAAGAGGAAGCCGACGATGGGGGATGTGAAACGCCTGGCAAGCGCTGAGAGCCTGGGTGAGATGATGGAGAACAGGTTCTTCAGAGTGGTGCTTGTGGCCGCACTTGCGAACCTCGGCGCAACCCTGGGCACGTTTATCGGGATATACATAATATGGCATCGCATGGGGCTGATCGATCCGCATGCCATTCTGGGCCATATAATATGAGCTCGCCGGACAGAATCACCGAGATTGATGGGATCTGGCGATAATCGCAGCATCCATATGATGTCACGCTGTTGTCTCACTGATGCTGCCAGTATCTTCGCAGAAAACATGCATGGGCCACGTGGATGGAATGGTCGGCATTCAATGGAATATGCTCACGCTCTTGTGTGTTCAGCAACTTAGAGGGCACGCATACTGGTTGCTGGATGCACTCATTCATTCGCCAGAAGCACATAGCGGGAACAGTGCCTCTCCAAACAAGTCATCAAATGGATAAGAGCGTATGCTCAATACCGTGAAGGTCCGCGAATTACAGATCAAACGAAATCGCCATCATTCAAATCGGTCACTCAGGCAGTGTGCCGAATTTGCTGTAAATTTCTCTCAAGTTGCTGTGATGCATACCGATCTGTTTTGAATTTACAGCAAATTTGATGCGCTGCCCACTCATTCAGATACTCTGCTAAGAATGAGATTTACCTCAACGTATTGAGCATGTTCATTCATTGCAATTTTCGTAGCAGGACCGGAATGCACAGGTGGCCAAGCCCGATGCGCCTATCCGGTGATCTCCAGGATCTCGTGGTAATCCATCGCGCTTCTGAGATCCCGCATGCTCACTTGGTGGCGTTTTGCAATCGTCTCCATCATTTTGAACCAGCTCATCTCACTATCATGATATGAGAGCTTCAGGTCGCGATGTGCCCTGAAGAGGGCATGAGGATATCCTGGAGATTCGGATGATCCGGAGAATGCAGATGCTTTTGATAAAGCATGGACAACACGTCTGTTCATGTAAGACGGAACATCCACCCTGAAGGCCCGATCTCCCGTGGGGTGGAAGAGCACCATGTATATGCTGCCCTGCCAGCGCTCCTCCTGGGGATCCGGATGGACATTCTTTCCGCTGAGATCCACGTACCACGCGCTTCCAGGCAGCAGGCGCTTGCCCAGCCTTGAGACGTGATACACGAGCGGCATCGATATATCTCCCCACGAGAGGCTGCTGGACTTGCTCACGCCCAGGAGATCCACGCCGCGCTCCGATGCTCTCTTTATAATCTCAGCCACAACCTTGCCGAAGGGGCGATCCTTCCATATCGCGAAGCCGCCGTCATAAAGAATGAGATCACCCTCTTCAGATTCAGAAAGCGCTGCATCGAGAGCCACATACTCCTGGAGCTCTCTGAAGTATGTTGAGATCCTGTCGAGTTCGCTCCCGCGAAGGCTGCTGAGATCGATGTCCTCCATGCAAAGCCTCTCAAGCGGCTCCCTGAACCACTCCATGTAGGCTCGCCTGTCAGCGACGAGGAGATCGTTGTAAATCACTTCGGTCCTCTCCCACCTCCTGCCTCTGTAAACCACATAGCCCGCACGGACTTGGTTCGCTTTTACCACGGATATATCGCAGACCTTGATATTGGAGCCGTCGACCGCGAAGATCCTGCCGTCGAAAGGCTGCGGCTCCACAGGCACGAAGTCACTCTCTTTTATGCCGGTCTGACGCATGAACTCCTCAGGTCCTGTACTGAGATACTGCATCAGAGACTCTGCTGCCCTCTCAAGATTCGTCCGGACGCTCATGCCTCATGGCCTCTCTCGCAATCCTTATCGCGCAGAGGTCGCTGCACATCGTGCAGGTCTCCACATTGATTCCTCTTCTGTGGCGAATCCTTCTCGCTCTTGCGGGATCTATCGCCTCTCTGAACTGCGCCTCCCAGTCGAGCCTCGCTCTGGCATCTGCCATCCTTCTGTCCCATGCCCTGGCGCGCTCCCTGACCCCGGGTTTTGTGAGATCAGCGGCATGAGCTGCGATCCTCGTCACCACAGTCCCCTCGACGATATCCTCTAAGGTTGGAAGATCGAGATGCTCGCTGGGCGTGGTGGCGCAGAGGAAGTCGGCGCCTGCCATGCCAGCGATCAGCCCGCCCATAGCAGCTGTGATGTGGTCGTAGCCGGGAGCCACGTCTGTGACTATGGGACCCAGTAGATATAGCGGGGCACCATCGGTGAGGTGCTTCATCGCGCGCACGCTGGTCTCTATCTCATCCGCTGGCACATGGCCGGGGCCCTCAACCATCGCCTGTACGCCAGCCTCTCTTGCCTTTGCAACCATCTCCCCCAGCAGGATGAACTCCATGTACTTCGCCCGGTCGCTCGCATCCTCTATACACCCTGGCCTTAGACCATCGCCCAGGCTCAGCGTCAGATCGTACTCCTTCGCGATCTCGAGCAGGTAATCGAACTCCGCGTAGTATGGGTTCTCCTCTCCCGTCTCACTGATGTACTTCATCGTCAGGGAGCCGCCACGTGAGACCACACCCATCAGCCTCGGATCCCTGCTCAGGCGCTTCATAGACTCCTTGTTCACGCCAACGTGGACTGTTACGAAATCCACACCATCTCTTGCATGCCGCTCCAGAGCGTCGAACATGCCCTGTGACGTGAGTTTATTCTCCACAGCCGCCTGGTATATCGGGACAGTTCCGACCGGAGCATCGACCTCCCTGAGGATCGCCCTCCTGATCTCATCTAGATCCCCACCAGTCGAGAGATCCATGATCGTATCAGCTCCGGCGTTCACAGCGGCCAGTGCCTTCTCAACCTCCTCTTTGAGATTGGAGAGCGATGGAGACGTGCCGACGTTGACGTTTACCTTTGTGCACAGAAGCTCCCCTATGCCAACCGCCCGTTCTCTCATCCGCCGGGCGTTCATGGGAACCACCACACGCCCTGCTGCCACGAGTCTCCTCAGCGCTTCCGGATCCAATCCCTCAGTCTCGGCGGCCCTCCTGAGCGCATCGGGTATTTTCCCCTTCTTTGCATCTTCCATCAGAGTCATGTTACCATTATATATTCAGACGTTATCTGGCCAGAAGGTGTTTAGATGGTCGAGGTGCATAAGGTTAGCGGTGCAGCCTACGACGGCAACGCGTACCTGGTCATGGCCGAGCGGCCGGTCCTGATCGATGCTGGAATGTTCTCCGAGCCCACAATAAGAAATATCAGAAGGTTCATGGATCCTGAGGAGCTCGAGATGATCATCCTCACACACTGCCATCACGATCACTCTGCAGCTGCGCCTGCGATAAAGGAGAGAACTGGCGCTAGGATCATGCTATCAAAAGAGGAGATAGGTCTGGTAGGGGATGATCTGGCCACAGTGGCGTACCTTTTCGGCGACACCGCGCCGGAGTTTGAGGTGGATATGCCCTTAGAGGATGGCATGGTTTTGGATCTCGGCGATCTGAGGCTTGAGGTCCTCCACACGCCGGGCCACTCTCCGGGAAGCATATGCCTCTATGAGCGGCGCGAGGGTATGCTCTTCTCAGGAGATACTGTATTTCCGGACGGGAATATAGGTAGGACAGATCTGTTTGGAGGCTCCACAGAGGATCTCGTGAGATCCATAGAGAGGTTGCTGGAGCTGGATGTGAGCTGCATGTACCCGGGCCACATGGGGATAACATGCAACAATGTCAAGGCGCAGATAAGGGAGAGCCTGAGGTTTGCGAGGAGGTTTCTATGAGTATCGATGAAATCATTAAAAGAGAGTCGCAGGCGATATTCCAGACGTACACGAGACAGCCCGTACTGATAGCGCGCGGCTCTGGGGCGAGAGTGTGGGATCAGGATGGGAGGGAGTACATAGACTTCGTTGCAGGTATTGCTGTAAACAACGTCGGACACTGCCATCCAAAGGTTGTGGAGGCCATAAAGAGGCAGTGCGAGGTTCTCATACACACATCGAATCTGTACTACACAGAGAACCAGGTCAGGCTGGCGGAGGAGCTGAAGTCCCTGAGCGGCATGGATAAGGTGTTCTTCTGCAACTCAGGCACGGAGAGCGTGGAGGCTGCACTGAAGCTAACACGCAGAGCCACCGGAAGGTACGAGGTCGTCGCTGCGACAGGCAGCTTCCACGGCAGGACTCTGGGTGCTCTCGGGCTGACATACAAGGTTAACTACAGAGAGCCATTCCGCCCCCTGAATGAGGCCACGTTTGTGCCATACAACGATGTGGAGGCGCTGAAATCGGCTGTGAGTAAGAGAACCGCAGCTGTGATCCTCGAGCCGGTCCAGGGCGAGGCCGGGGTTTATCCAGCATCGAACGAGTACCTTCGCGCTGCCAGGGAGATATGCGACGACAGCGGATCTCTTCTCATCTTCGACGAGGTCCAGACAGGATTCGGACGAACAGGAAGATGGTTCGCGAAGGAGCACAGCGGTGTGATGCCTGATATAATGACCCTGGCGAAGGCAATCGCCGGCGGGCTTCCCATGGGCGCGATGCTCTCCACGGAAAACATCTCAGGCTGCTTCCAGCGCGGTGATCATGCGTCCACCTTTGGCGGCGGGCCTCTGGTATGCGCAGCCGCGCTTGCATCTATATCTGCAATAAGGGATGAGAATCTTGTGAGTAGATCCGAGGAGATGGGATCTTACCTCAAGAGAGAGCTGAGCAGGCTGCCGGTCAGTGTCCGCGGGCTCGGTCTGATGGTGGGCGTTGATATTAAAGGAGATGCGAGGTCTCTTGTGGATGCTGCACGCGAGAGGGGAGTTCTGCTGAACAGCACTGGCGAGCACACGCTCCGGCTGGTACCACCTCTTGTGGTCACAAAATATGAGATAGATCGTGTGGTGAATGTCATTGAAGAGACGCTCTAGACTCAGACATGTGCTTTCCAGCCTCAGGCCGTACGTCGCGGGGAGGGGGATTGAGGAGATCTCCAGGACCTACGGGATACCTCCTGAGAGGATCGTGAAGCTGGGGAGCAACGAGAACCCGTACGGACCGAGCCCTGCCGCCAAAAAGGCGATGGCTGAGGCGCCTCTGAATCTGTATCCTGAGGTCGATGGGCTCATAGAGTCGATAGCATCATACGCAGGATTTTCGGAGAGCAATGTGCTTGTTGGCTCCGGAATGGATGGGGTGATCGATACACTCTCCCGGCTATTTCTGGAGCACGGGGTTCGCGCGCTGATCCCAACCCCGACATTCAGCTTCTACGAGATCGTCACGATCCTGTGCGGCGGAGAGCCGGTGTTTGTCAGGCGATCTGATACAGCCAAGATCATCGAGCATTTAAGAGATGAGAGCATCGGGATGGTCTTCATATGCTCTCCGAACAATCCCACCGGAGAGGTCATGGATGAGGATTTGCTGCGATCGGTGATCGAGTCCACAGATGCAGTGGTCTTCCTGGACGAGGCATATGTGGAGTTCGCGGAGAGGAGCATGGTCGATCTGGTTAGAGAGTACGAGAACCTGGTTGTCGGGAGGACCATGTCGAAGGCGTTCGGCCTCGCTGGAGTTCGACTCGGCTATGCGCTTGCCCCCGAATGGATCGCCGATGCTTACAGAAAAGCTGCACCTCCGTTCTTTGGGGTCACAACCCCTGCGGTTGCGGCTGGCATTGCAGCGCTGAGCGACCTGGAGCACATGCGCAGGTCCGTAGAGATGATAAAGAAGGAGAGGGAGCTTCTCCTCTCAGAGATCGTGGAGGCGAGCCCATCTTGGGGGAACTTTCTGTACATAGAGACCTCTGAGAGATCTGATGTCATCACAGAGAGGATGCTCCGTAAGGGCATCATAGTCAGGGACTGCAGATCCTTCAGGGATGCCGGAGATCATCACATCCGCGTGACCGTGGGAACCCCGGAGCAGAACGCACGGTTTCTGGAGGCCTACAGGGAGCTATGCGGATAGCGCTGACAGGCACCCCGGGGACGGGAAAGACCACGGTCTCGAGGCTTCTCCCGTTCAGGGTCGTGAATCTCAATGATCTTGTGAGAGAAGGGATGAGCGCAGGCTTCGACCCTGAGAGGGAATGCCTGGAAGCTGACATGGATGCTATTGAGGAGAGGATTAGAGAGATCGAGCACTCGAGTGAAGAGGATATTCTGATCATCGAGGGGCATTTCGCGCATCACTTCGCAGACGAGGCGATAGTTCTAAGGCTCCATCCGAACCTGCTCCGCGGGCGCCTGGAGGCTCGTGGATACAAGGAGAGCAAGATCAGGGAGAACGTCGAGGCAGAGGCGATCGATCTCATACTGGCCGAGGCACTTGAGCTCTGCTCCAGGGTTCAGGAGATCGACACAACCGATCTGAGCCCTGAGGAGGTGGCATCGATCATAACGGCCATAGTGAGAGGCGAGGTCGAGATGCCCCCTGGAGGCATCGACTGGCTGGGGGATCCGGAGCTTGACCTTGGATGATCTCAGAGAGGCATCGAGGTCGCTCACAGAGCCAGTGGCTGAGATCGTCGAAGGGGCTGGGCTGACCCCAAACATGCTATCAGTTCTCTCACTGTTCTTCTCTTCTCTGGCGTTCCTCTTCTACTGCCTCTCAGCCTCTGACCACAGGATGCTTTTTGGAGCAGCGATCATGGTCATGCTCAACGGGATTGCGGATGCCCTGGATGGCGCGCTGGCCCGAAGGATGGGATATGCAGATCGGAGAGGTGATTTTCTGGATCACGTGATGGACAGGTACTCCGATGTGCTTCTGCTATCAGGAATAATCTTCGCCGGATACGTCCGTTGGGAGATTGGGTTTCTGGCAGTCGTCGGCGTTCTCATGACCAGCTACATCGGCACGCAGGCGCAGGCTGTGAGCTTCAGGAGATGCTATGGAGGCATGCTCGGCAGGGCAGACAGGGTTGTTTTCCTGATCATCGCGACTCTTGCAAATGCCCTATATCCACACAGAATTGAGGGCCTTCACATCCTTGGCTGGACGGTGCTGATCATCATGGTGCTAAGCCACATCACAGCGATACAGCGCTTCGTCCACATCTGGAGGAGTCTGGATAGATGATCAGCTCAGCACCACATGTTCTCAAAAGCTGCTGAGCTCAGTGATAGAGCACAGCTGTTGACGCCATGATATAACATGCTTCTTGTTGTC
>NZ_JAOAKP010000034.1 GCF_026419855.1 Methanothrix sp. | reverse complement strand
GAAACAACGAGATATACTCGATGCTCTCCACATATGTGCCTAAAATTGGGAGCTCAGGTTCAGTGAGAGAACGTGCGCCAGTCTGAGGGGCTCCGGTATTCGATTAGATCGCGCGCAGTTCAGAGCAATCTCGATCGCGGAGCTCAGATCTGACATGTGTCCGGGGGATACAAACACAGGCCTGACATTCGTTCTGGTGCGGAGAGCAGCGCCCACGATCTCTCCGCGATCAACCAGCAGAGAGAAAGAGCCCCGCTCCTTCCCGGGCTCGGAGAACTCTCCGCAGAGCCTCGACTTTGCACAGCCTACAGAGGGTCGATCAAGGAGCATCCCCAGATGGCACGCCTCTCCAAATCTGCGCGGATGCGCAATACCCTGGCCATCGAAGAGCAGGACGTCAGCATCATCGATCCCCTCAAGTGCCCTGAGGATGACTGGCCCCTCGCGAAATGTCAGAAGCCCGGGGATGTAGGGGTAGCTCACATCCATATCTGCAAAAGATATGTCCAGGAGGCGCATGTCTTGGTAATCGAGAAGAACGGCAGCCGCATATGCCCTCGATCCCGAGAAGGAAACATCTGCCCCTGCTACAGTCTCCACGCGATCCACCCTCTGAATCCTCACACCGCCGGAGAGCATCTCCTGTATATTCGCAGCCACATCTGGTCTCACGTCCCAGGGGTGCAACGCTCTGTATTTCATTTCCATCAAGTCGAGTAGCGAAGGGGTTTTCTCTCATCGAGCGTCTCAGCGCATTTCATGACATTCAGCTAGGCGGTCGTATCTTATGCTTCTTTATACATAAGTGCGATTTTATTAAACTGCGGTCTGACTGTGGCGACCACAAGAGTGATCTCCACATAACCCCAGAGCGATTCCCATGATAGCTCCTGAATTCCCCGACGATCTGGTATGGCTCAACACCGATCGCAGGTACATGCTGAGAGACCTTCGCGGCAGATTCGTTCTGCTTGATTTCTGGACGTACTGCTGCATAAACTGCATGCATGTCATTCCAGAGCTGAAAATGCTTGAGGAGAGATACCCTGAGCTTGTGGTGATAGGGGTTCACAGCGCCAAGTTCGAGAACGAGATGAGGGTAGAGAACATCGAGAGGGCGATAATGCGGTATGGCATAGAGCATCCGGTTGTCGTGGACAGCGGTCAAAAACTGTGGCGCACATACGGCATAAGGGCTTGGCCGTCGTTTGTCCTGATAGCTCCAGACGGGGAGATCCTCGGCAGGACCTCTGGAGAGGGCATATACTCGATCCTCATGCCAATAATGGAGCAGATCATTCCAGAGTACGAGAAGCGTGGGAACCTTCATCGCGAGAGGCTGATGCCCATGAGGGCGCAGAAGGACGCGGCCGGGATCCTCTCATTCCCCGGAAAGGTGGCCTCGGATGGAGAAAACCTCTTCATTGCGGACTCTAACAACAACAGAGTGCTGATTGTATCTCCCGAAGGAGATCTTCTGGACGTTATCGGTTCCGGAGAGGCAGGGTGCAGCGACGGGGATTTCGGCGAGGCGCAGCTTTTCAGACCGCAGGGGATCACAATCGTTGGGGATGTGGTTTACATCGCAGACACCGGAAACCACATGATCAGAGCAGCGAATCTGAGAAGGAGAACTCTGATGAGAGTGGCAGGCACTGGCCGGTCAGGATATCCTGGCTTTGGGGGCAGGGGCGCTGAGGTATCACTGAGCTCGCCATGGGATCTCGTTTTCGCTGTGGATCATCTCTACATCGCTGTGGCTGGCTTCCACCAGATATGGAGGATGGATCTCGATGGAATGGTAGAGCCCTATGCAGGATCAGGAGCTGAAGGGCTCTCGGATGGACCTCTGGAGATGGCACGGCTGGCGCAGCCGTCCGGACTGACGACCGATGGGAGGAAGGTGTACTTTGTGGACAGCGAGTCCTCCTCTCTCAGGGTGATAGATGGTGAGGTGAGAACGCTCATCGGCAGGGACCTTTTTTACTTTGGGGACATCGATGGAGATTTCGAGAGAGCCAGGCTTCAGCATCCTCTCGGTCTCGTTTACAGAGATGGCTCCATTTATGTTGCGGATACCTACAACCACAGGATCAAGAAAGCAGATCTCTCGAGCAGATCCATTCACACCATCGCCGGAACGGGGATGCCTGGGTTTGCAGACGGTTTTGGTGATCAGGCTGCGTTTTATGAGCCGTCCGGGATCACATTTCTGGGGGATTCATGCTTCGTAGCGGATACCAACAATCACGCCGTGAGGAGATATGATCTGAGCTCTGGGATTGTCTCCACGATGAGGTTCAATACAGAGAAATAATTCGTCTCCCTTTGATCTCATGATGCTCCTCAGGCCATTCGATCCCTGGCGCAGCAGTCTCTGTACATGCCCGGCGAAACTGAGCCTCAACCCGTACACCGGATGCGCGCATGGCTGTCTGTACTGCTACGCATCATCCTACATAAGAGGCTTCAGCGAATGCAGGCCGAAGGTCGGGATCGGTCGTCTCAGTTCTGAGACCAAAAAGCTGCACGGGGATGAGCTCGTATCTCTCTCCAACAGCTCAGATCCATATCCTCCGATGGAGAGGGAGCTCGGAATCACAAGATACTGCATATCGGTGATAAAGGAAAGGGGGTTGCGGCTGCAAATCGTCACAAAATCCGATATCGTGCTCAGGGATGTGGATCTCCTCTCGAACATGAGGGCTGCGGTCTCTATAACGCTCACATCACTGCGCTTGGATTCGAGGCTCGAGCCCGGAGCCCCACCAAGCAGTCTGAGACTCAGGGCCATCAGGCGGCTCACAGATGATGGTATACCGGTGGCAGCGAGGATAGATCCGATAATACCGGGGATAAACGACTCCGAGATCGATGCGCTTGTGGAGAGCGTTGCAGATGCAGGTGCATCTTATGTCATCTCATCCACCTACAAGGCCAGACAGGATAGCTGGCGCCGCCTGTATTTTGCGTTCCCGAAGGTCATGGAGTATCTGAGGCCGATGTACTTCGAGCAGGGAGAGCGTGTTGGCGGCTATCGCTACCTGCCAGCTGAGATCAGACATGCCATACTCTCACGCATTAGGGAGGCATGTCATGAGCATGGAATCGGCTTCAGCTCCTGCAGAGAGGGTTTCGTGAGCGACGCTTCATGCGATGGATCTCATCTTACAGAGGCCCAGAAGCAGCGTATTTTGCGATGAAAGTCTATATATACGAAGAATAACGACTGTAGAGCCGAGTTCTTCTCGAAAGGGAGAATGTTTGGTAATGGTCACGCAAAAGCGGATAATCGATAAACAGATAGGAGGAGGATAAATTGAAGAAGAGCATTTTGGTGATCTCTGTGATCCTGGCGGTGGCGGCATTTGCCATGACCTCTGCCATGGGATACACAATAAAGGATGATAAAAGCCCGTACCCGTTCTCGAACAAGGCGGAGTCCAGGCCACCGTTCTCCATATCCACAGGAACCCCCGCTCATAACCTCACGAACGAGCAGGTCGTTGTGAAGAAGGAGGCGCGCTTTTCGTTCAACTCTCAGAAGCCAAAGGGATTCTCGATAGAGACAGGAAAGCCCTATCAGTACACGTTCAAGCTTGGAGAGACCCCGGTCACAACCACGAAGCCACCTGTAGAGACGCCACCAGTTGAGCCAAACGTCACGACTGAGCAGAATGTAACCCCAGAGGTGCCTGTGACCTACACGATCTCTGGAGTCGTGTATGAGGATGCGAATGAAAACGCTGCCAAGGACGAGAACGAGACAGGCCTCGCAGGATGGACGCTGGATCTGAGCGGTGTGACAACCACAACTGCGGCGGATGGTACATACGTCTTTGCGAACCTGAGCGCAGGCGATTATGTGCTGAGCCTTATCGTCCCGCCTGAGTACAAGCCCGTTGCTCCGGTGAATGTCACGCTCGACTCCAATAAGACCATAGACTTCCCTGTTGTCAAGGTGCCTGTGGTCGTCCTGCCGGTCAATGAGACCGCCGTCGCCACGAACGTGAGTGAGAACGTAACCGAAATGGTACCTCTCAACACATCAATCCCGGCGTGAGTTCCGGGAAGCGTCTCTTTTTTGTTTGCGTGAATTGCTGAGCGCGGTACATCATCGAATCAACAGATGACTGTCTGTTTTGTTTGCGCGGGCAAGCGCCTTCATGGTCTGCGCGTGCTATCATTTCGTGGCAACACAGCAGATCGCCATATGATCCTGGGACTGTATGAGACAGGGGCGACCCTTTCAGGCTGAGGCATCTGCGCCTGACCGAAAACTACTAAAGCGCAGAGGTACTCGAGCGGATAGCGCCTCGGTAGCAAAGCTCGGTCATTGCGCGTCCTTGGTAAGGACGAGGCCGCGGGTTCGAATCCCGCCCGAGGCTCTTGGCAGTTCTCATCTCCTGAGGATATACCTGACCTCGGATGTGTCAACCTCCCATGACCCGAGGCTCTCATCCTTCTGGAACCCGAGGCTCAGCCACATGTAGCCAGGAAACACGAACTCTCCGTGGTGCCTCTCGTCGAACGCCTGGAAGAGCGAGAATATCGTGTTCCAGCCGAACTCACCTATGTGCGGTCTCCCCTCGAGAACATACTCTATTCGATCCCACTCTGGGAGCACCATTCTGTACAGACCCTCAAGAACATCGTCCTGGTGTGAGCATCTCTCGAAGAGGGCCTTCACCTCATTTGCATCCAGCTCCATTCTCATCAGAAGGACCTGCATCAGCATCGGTGATAATCTTTTCTCCATTCATGAAGGTCATCTGATCGCACGCTGGAATGCGGTAATCTTAGAGAGCAATCAAAACGCAAAGACGCTCTCAGCGCTCATGATGTCATCCACCATAATACCGTAATCGTCGATCTCTTTTATGCCCGCGGAAGGGACTCCTCTCTCCCTGAGATCCTCTTTGAATGCGAAAATCTCTCCCTCGGCACTATCAAGACGGCCCGCAAGTATGTTGTACACGCCATCTCCGATGAGGTACAGCCTGAAGTTGCGGCCGAGCATCTTGAGGCAGAGTTGTGCCCTGGGGCTTCCCGGGGGCTTTGTCAGTATGAAGACAGAGTTCATATAACCACCATCGCTCTGAAGCTTTTGATGCGCTCCACAAACTCGAGATCGTCCAGCATCTCGACCCGATCTGAGAGATCGCATGAGAGAAGGCCGCGCTCGACCATCGATGGTTCATGCGCGAAGATATCGATCTCCGGATATGCATACAGCAGCTCTCCCATATATCCACGCTGATCTGCAAGCGCCAGGTAGACACCATCTGCGTAAAGCGCAACTGCAGATCCTATCGGGAGGCAGACAGCAGCTGCATTCAGCGCTCCAAACGCTCTTTCATGGCCATATGGAGATGAATCGATAAGAAACACCACAGGGCCCATATTCCTCATCCTGAGAGCGATATCACCTTATCGCTCTCCCTTATCATGCGCTCCAGATCGTATAGGCTTGTTATGCGCACACCCTCGATGTACTCCGGGCAGACGCCGTTCTCCGATGCATATCCGCGCGAGGATGCACATCTGGGGCACGCTCTTATGGTGGCGCCCATCGATGCGAGCTCCCGAAACAGGCTTTCGATATTAGTGAACTGCACCGGTTTCTGCCCGGCCTTTGGTATGTGAACTGCATCCAGATAGAGGAATATGTTAACCCCGTGCTCTCTAAGAGCTGCTCTCGCTATCCTGTATGCGATCTCAGCGTTCTGATTGATGTATGGCCCATCTGTGAGCACTATCGTCAGCATCTTCATGTGAGCTCACCAAGGAGACCCATCCTGAGGAAGCGGTAGCTTACAGATACGCGAGAAGCGATCTCAGGTGCTCGAGCCTTGTCGTGTACTTCTCCTCCTGGAGTAACCTGCACATATCCAGGCCGACTTCCCCGCTGACCAGCCTGATGGCAAAGGAGTAGCAGCTCTGCTCGCCGCACTCCCTGCAGTTCGTGCCCGGGAGATACCTGTAGACCTCCATAGGATCCACACGAACCCTCTCCTTGGGCGCGGGGGTGATCCCCTTCGCTATGGCATCGTTTATGGTTCTCCTCAGCTCTTCAAGAAGCTCTCTCGCATGCGTTTCATCCCGTATCATGGTCATCGTCACATTTCCGGTGCTGTAGATCGTTATGAGCACGGTGCCCTTCTGTATGATCAAAGCGCCGATCCTCTCGGAGTATCTTCCCCTGGGAAAGAGCGGCTCCAGCGCCTTCAAGGCTCCTCCCAGCGGCGGACCCATGCGCGCTATCATCCGGAACTTGGTGGTATCCGCTATGCATGGGAGGAGCTGTTTGATCTCTACCAGCTCGACCGGCCTTGCATCCTTTATCTCGATCCTCTCTACCTTCTCACCCTTCGACTCCATGAAGTTCCTTCCGAAGTCTGTGACGTTCACGGTATCATTCTCAATCTTTATGAGGCCTGCCTGCTGCAGTATTTGAAGGTGGTAGTCCAGCATGCTCTGACCCACAGCCCTTCCTATATCCGCCTTCGAGAGGCCCTTCTCGAGGAGCATATTCATTATCTTCCGCCTTGTTGCATTAGCCATGGCGTTGCTCACGAGCTTTACCTCAGCATGTCCTGCCATAATCTCACATCATCCTTTCCGATAGTAACGATCCCTGAGGCGCAGCGCGACGTTTACCAGGGATATGAGCACAGGCACCTCGATGAGAGGACCGATGACTGTAGCAAATGCCTGGTCCGAACCTATCCCGAAGATCGCCACTGCCACGGCAATCGCCAGCTCGAAGTCGTTGCTGGCAGCTGTGAATGAAACTGCTGTTGCTTTGGCGTAGTCGGTGCCGAGCCGGCGTGTCACGAAAAACGTCACGAACCACATGATGAAGAAGTAGCAGGTCAGCGGTATGGCAACACGCACCACGTCCAGGGGCAGACGCACGATGTACTCACCCTTCAATGAGAACATCACCACGATTGTGAATAGCAGTGCAACAAGCGTGACAGGGCTGAGCTTTGGCATTAACACATTCTCGTACCAATCCTTGCCCCTCCGTGGGATCAGCGAGAAGCGAGTGATGACGCCGCCCAGAAATGGTATGCCGAGGTAGATGAAGACAGTTTTTGCTGCCTCTACCATGGAGATGCTCACGTTGAGACCGCTGACCAGGCCGAGCCAGTTGAGCCCCACAGTTATGAAGAGCCAGATGTAGACCGCGTAGAACAGTATCTGAAAGATCGCGTTGAAGGCCACCAGGCCAACCGCCAGCTCTCTGTCGCCTTCAGCCAGTTCATTCCAAACAATGACCATGGCGATGCAGCGCGCCAGCCCCACTAGGATGACACCGATCATGTATCCCGGGTAGTTGTGCAGAAAGATGATCGCCAGCAGAAACATCACGATAGGACCCACGATCCAGTTCTGGATCAGGGAAAAGCTTAGCAGCCTGACCTCCTGGAAGACACGACCCATCTCCTCGTACTTCACCTTCGCAAGAGGTGGATACATCATGAGTATGAGGCCGATTGCTATTGGTATCGATGTCGTTCCGATCGAGAGCTTCAGTATCTGCTCCGTGATCTGCGGCGCAAAGTTCCCTATCGCGATGCCCAGAATCATCGCCAGGAATATCCAAAGCGTGAGAAACCTCGAGAGGAGCGATAGCTTTGCAGTCGTTCTATCACCTTCCAAGCTTTCTGTACCTGCTACCTGATACTGTGCCCTCAGATCCTGCGACGGCGCAGGTGCTGTGACCAAGCGCGCCGGGAGCGTTTTGTGTCACTGATGTGGTGTGCGAGAGCCAGTCGCTCCAGGGATAGATCGTGGCGTTGTAGCCCATGAGCTGGAGAGCGAACCACACAATTGATGCTTGATTCAGGTTCTCAGAGTACACAACAACAGGCCTCTCTCTTTGAAGAGGGGCGAACAAGCTGCTCAGGCTCTCGTTATCCGCGATTCTATCACCATCTTTGAGCCTCTCAGAATCGATGTGTATCGCCCCTGGTATCCTGGATACGCCGAAGTCCCTGAATGGCCGTGCATCAACAATCTGGGCCTCTCCGCTCATGACATAATCGTATGTTGCCACTAGATCCTGTTTGTTAGGAATGTAATCGCTCTTCTCTCTCACAGATGGGGTGCTCTGCACAGGAAGGCCCATAGATCTCCATCTATCAATCCCCCCATCCAGAAGGCTCACATCCCTGTGGCCCACATACTTCAGGGCGAGGAATCCCAGAGCTGCATCTCCCAGATCATCCCCATATACAACAATTCTGTCCGAAGGGGTCACGCCAGTGGTTCCAATGGCGCTCGCGATATCCTCAGGGCTCTTAAGGGTGCCGTTCTGGTTCACCAGAGATCCGCGGCTCAACATCAGAGCGCCCTTAACGTAAGTGCCACCACTCGAGTTTTCTTTCTCTGTGATCGCCAGGACTGTATCCGAGCTGGAGACTGAGGGCACTGGCCTGAGGATATCACCATTCGGGAATTCCTCTGCCCTGTAATCATCCTGGAGGGCGGCGCTCCTGCCATCAGTGGTGGAGCTGACGCTCAAGGTGGGGTTGTAGTTCAGGAATGCATATGGATCCCATGTTCCACCGGCAGAGCATGCACAGCCAGCAAGCGCTGATGGCAGCGATAAAAGCATTGCAGATACTATCAGAACCATTACAATCATTATCTTCATTGCAATCATCTGGTCATTTCTGTAACATGGATAGCAGGCGTGCCTGGTTCATGAGCTCAATCACTGCGCCATCCGCGAGGCGGTAGTTCGACCACTTGCCCACCTTCCGCTCTTTTATGAGCCCGGCATCCTTCAGGATGGAGAGGTGATGGGATGTCGTCGATTGCGGCCGGTCCAGCGCTATCATTATCTCGCAGACACAGAACTCTCCGTTCTGGAGGAGCTTAAGTATCGCAAGCCTGCACGGATCCGAGAGGGCCTTGAATATCTTCACCTCATCCTGCACATCACTTTCTATGACGTCTGCAAGAGAGCGGAGCCTCTGGATCTTGAGCCTAGCTCGCTCCTCATCACCGATAAGCCTTGCAAGCTTCTCCACGGATCCATCAGTAAGTTCATGCATCCTGAAACGTATCGACATTTCTCGATATATAAGAATTTCCACCGGACCTGAAAATATCAGCCTCACTTCTGCTGTGTTGGATAACCTTTTATGATAATGTCTCTAGCTATTGATTCTGATCTACTCTCCACGCATTCCTGGAATCGTCTTATGCTTGCGGATTTTAAAGACTTATCCAACACAGCACATCACTTCTGCAAACCCATCTGAAATATCATCTTCGGTACAAATGTTGGTCGTGTACTCGTATCAATGAATGGAACTTCAGGAATCGGCATTCTCATGCACAACAGATCACAAATCCTGCAATGTCACATGCTGCTGGCTTCAGTGATCTGAGTACACGACCCAAATGTTGTTTATGCACACATTGAGATCAGGAGAGGGGGCACAGATCTCATCCCGGAAATATACAGTTCTAGCCCCCCACATTCCTGAGAGTTCATGATGTGGTAAGCTGCGGTGAGGCACCATCCCTCACGACATACAGCAGCGCACCAACGCCCATGCACACCGCGATCAGCATGAAGATCCAGCCGATGTACGGCAGCATGAACAGGATGTTGAGTATCACGTACCCAACTATGAATGAAACAGAGCTGCCTGTTCCGCCCCTGAGCAGAGCCATCACCCTTCTCCCCAGGGTGAATGATACTAGAAGACCCGAGAGCATGATGCCCACTGCCAGGAGGAGCAGGAGCATTATAGATATCGGTATCCCCACAATCGTTACCGCCAGTATCACCGCAAGGATTAGGCACACGATTATCGCCAGAAGGCCCACCAGGGTCTCAATCGCCGGATCCCGGAGCATCTTGGCCTCTGATGCCCTGAAAAGCCACGGAAAGACCCTGAGACCTATCAGGCCGAGCAGGAGAAACCCGATGATGCTGAGCAGGTGGAAGAGGCTCATGAACGCTGTATCCTCGTGCTTGCTCTCGATCTTCTGGAACTCCACACGTCCTGCAGTCCCGTTGTTCTCGAACTGCTCTGCCGCAACGGTGAGCGTGCCATTGATGCTTGCATGGTTGCTGAATCGCTTCGCCCCGATGAGGGCATCTCTGCCTATGGCTGTGCCGGGAAGCATGCTGATATCCTCTCCCATCAGCACAGCATTTCTCTGTATCTTTGAGGAGATGTTGATCCTGCTTCCCGCAGCGACCAGCTTTCCGCCAATGTCAGATCGAAGAACTACCTGACCTCCGGCCAGGATGAGATCTCCGGCTACGGGTGCGTTCACATTGACAACACCTCCGGCCACGATGGCGCTGTCGACAGGTGCATTTATGTTCACTACGCTGCCTGCAGCGAAGATATCGTCATCAACAGGAGAATCAATTGTTATGGATTCATCAGAGTACATCCTGAGCGAAGTCGCTCCGTGTACCATCAACAGCATAAGGAAAATTATGGATATCAGTAAATGCTTCTGCATCAATACCCCTTCAAAAGTCAATCGCCATAGGATAAATAACTATCTCACGATCTTTCAGACCAGCTCTATGGAGCAGTTCGATCACGGCCATCTGGAGTTCTGTGAGGTATTGTGCCGAAAGGCATCGATTTCATGGCATACCATTCGGCGATCCGAGCCCGAAACATGGAGCCACAGCTCTGCAAAATCATCTCTGCGAACTGCCCTGCAGTGCAGGGCGGAATGTTGACACTCGTAGAAGAACCACGTGAGACCAGATCGCTCGGGCCTAGAGCGTGGCGATTCCCGCTGGCCCGAAAAGCCAGCACCATGGAGCGGAGTGGCCAGGTAGGATCAGGATGCCCTGCCTCTGCACATCAGTGCTTCGGCAGGAGAACAGCATTCACCACGCCATCCTGCCCGGGCCTGCTCACGACCCTGGCCTCGCCGATCTCGGTCCTGATCACAGCGCCTCTTGTGATTATGTTCCTTCTCACGTAATGCCTGTTCGCCGGGTTGTCCACCACGGTCTCGATCCTCACAAGCTTTGTGGCACCTGTGACCGGATCAGAGACATTGGCAACATCTGCCTTCAGAAGGCGGAGCTTCTGGTTGCCTCCACGTGTGCGGATCTTCTTGACACGAATTGGGCCAATGAGCGTCTCTGCTGGCTCTCTCCCCAGCTCGTACTTTCTCTTCCCTCTTGCTGGAACAAGCCTCCCACCAGTGGGCTTTCTAGCCGACTTTCCCTGCCACTTCATAAACGATGACCTCCGTTCCCATTTTTCGGATCCTTATATAGACTTTACGGCCACCGCACTAGCCGGGCCCGAGTGCCCTGATAGTGACTGTTTCCTGCCGTGGGCGAGCCCTCTTCACATCAACCCAGAAGAATCATCAGATGCGCATGATCCAAACGCGATCCCGACAGATTCTTATATTTCCTGTAAGAGTCTCCGGAGATGAATGCACCTCATCATTGCTGAGAAGCACGATGCTGCGAGGCGGATATCCGAGATTCTTGCCGGCAGGAAGCCGGCTGTTTCGAAGGTCTCAGGTGTTGACACATTTCGTTTTGATGATCGTGTTGTCATAGGACTCAGCGGCCATATCGTGGGGCTGGACTATCCTGAGAGCTACAACAACTGGCATAAGGTCGATTATAGGGATCTCATAAGGGCCGAGATCGTATCGAAACCCACACAGGAGCGGATAGTCTCTGCGCTCAGAAAGCTCGGCAGGGAGGCAGATCATGTCACAATCGCCACGGACTACGACAGGGAGGGCGAGCTCATAGGTGTTGAGGCTCTCCGCATACTGCAGGAGGTCAATCCGTCTGTAAAAGCTGACAGAGTGCGGTTCAGCGCCATAACAAAGAGCGAGATTCTTAGGGCATTCGCCCAGCCAGGCGAGGTCGACTTCAATCTTGCCGCATCAGGCGAGGCGAGGCAGATCATAGACCTCGTGTGGGGCGCAGCCCTGACGAGGTTCGTATCGATAACATCAGGCCGTCTCGGGAAGGAGTTCCTCTCCGTTGGAAGGGTCCAGTCGCCAACGCTTGCTCTGATTGTGGATCGCGAGAGGGAGATAGAGTCGTTCCAGCCGAAGCCCTACTGGGAGATCTACGCAGATCTCGAGAAGGGTATAAGGGCAAGGCATGCGAAACCCAGGATCTGGAGCAGAGATGAGGTCGATCGCATATTGAATTCTATGAGCGATGTGGCACGCGTCAGATCGATCTCCAGGGGAGAGAGAAGGGACAGGCCACCAACGCCCTTTGATACCACCAGCTTCATCAGCGCTGCCAGCAGCATCGGCTTCACAGCTGCGAACGCGATGAGGATCGCAGAGGATCTTTACACAAACGGCTACATCAGCTATCCAAGGACAGATAACACCGTGTACCCCCCATCCATCGATTTGAAATCGCTGCTCGAGATGCTATCATCAGGCCCGTTCCGTGAGGATGCTCTGGAGCTGATGAAGGGCAGCCTAGTACCCACAAAGGGAAAACGATCGACCACGGATCATCCTCCCATATATCCGACCTCGGTCGCTGATAAAAGCGATCTCAAAGATGATCAGTGGAGGATATACGAGCTCGTTGTGAGACGGTTCTTCGCGACGCTCTCGGGCGAGTGTGTCTGGGAGACGACGAGCATCAGCTTTGATATCGGGGATGAGCCCTTCAGGGCGAACGGCTCCAGGATTCTGGATCCTGGCTGGAGGAGGTACTATCCGTACAGCAGGGCTGAGGAGAACGTTCTGCCACCGCTTGAGGAGGGGGAGGTGCTGAAGGTCCTCGGTCATGAGGTGCTGTCAAAAGAGACTCAGCCGCCGGCCAGGTTCGGGCAGGGTCGTCTCGTCAGGCTCATGGACGAGCTCGGTTTGGGGACAAAGTCAACCAGGCATGACATAATAAGCAAGCTCTATGCGAGGGCCTACATCCATGGCAACCCCATAAGACCGACGAAAACAGCATACGCCGTTGTGGATACGCTCCAGCGCCACGCCCCTGCGATCACGAAGCCAGAGATGACAAGGACCCTTGAGAATGACATGCTCAAGATCGCGGAGCGGAAGATCACAAAGGGGGAGGTAATCGAGGAGTCGAGGCAGATGCTCGAAGCTGTATTCGATGAGCTTCTCGCCCACAAGAAGGAGATCGAGGATTCACTGAGAGAAGGGCTCCGTGTCGACAGGATCGTGGGGAAGTGCAGCCTTTGCGGCTCAGATCTGATCATACGACGGGGGAGGCGCGGTGCCAGGTTCGTGGGATGCTCCGGGTACCCTGAGTGCAGATTCACCCTTCCGCTGCCAAGGGGAGGTATGATCGTTGTCACGGAGAGGAGATGCGAGACGCACTGCATGAACCACATAAGAATCATAAATCGCGGGAAGAGACCATGGGATCTCGGATGTCCCTACTGCAACTTCAACAACTGGCAGGCTAAAAGGGGATCTGAAGCGAAGCGGATGCCCGAGCTTGGTGACATCTCGGGGATAGGTCCGAAGAGCAGGGAACGCCTCGAGAGCGCGGGTATAAAGACGCTTGAGGCTCTCATATCCACAGATCCTGCCAGCATCTCAGAGTCGACTGGCATCAGCATCAAAAAGATAATTTCCTGGCAGAAGTCGGCCAGGAGCATAATTGCCGGCGGAGAGCAGGGTGGCGAGGTGTCCGGATCGTCGACATGCTGAACGAGACTTGATAAAGCGAAACCGCAGGCCCGGAGACCGGAGTTTGCGCCCGCTAACATGATTCACCTGAGCTGCCATCTGCGGTGCTGCAGATGCACTGCAGGTCGCCTATCGCGACAGGATGCAGCTCAAAAATAGCCTCACAATAATCTCAGTAATCTCAGGAATCCCCCATACGGGATGAACATGGGCCTGGCCGGATTTGAACCGGCGACCACTCGGTTATGAGCCGAGCGCTCTAACCGGACTAAGCTACAGGCCCACAGGAACCTGATTTTATGCAGCCACTGGCGTTATGCCTACTTTCCACTCCTGTATTTATAGCTTGTGTTGCGAATCCCAATTATTATTTTAATAATAAAATATCATATTCAAAATCATTGGCTTTCGAGCACACTGCTCGACAACTGCTATTTGGTCACATGTGGAGTGAATCGGGGATGCACGATAAAACAGGCGCGGGATCACATTTACAGCATGAACTCTATCCAGCGCCGCCAACCACAGCCTCTTCGATCAGGATGTGCGGCGCACCATCGCCCACCGGCACGACCTGCCCACCCTTTCCGCATCCTCCGCTGTTGAACCTCAGATCATCTGCGACCGCTTTCACTCCCTTAAGAATGCTCAGTGTCTGGCCTGAGAGGGATACATCCCTTATGAGCTCGGCGATCTCTCCGTTCCTCACAAGATAACCTCTCCGCGCATTGAACTGGAAGATACCCTCAGCGGTATTGACCTGGCCGCCGCGGCTTCCTATGAGGTAGACACCCTCCCTCATCTCCTCGAGGATCTCTTCCAGACTCCAGTCGCCATTGGTCAGGTAGGTGTTTGACATCCTCACTATCGGGCGGTTGTATCCCTGAGCCCTGGCGTTCCTTGGCTTCCCACCCAGTCTTCCAGCAGTCTCTCTTGTGTGAAGATACGATCTCAGTATACCATTCTCAACAAGAACGGTCTCCCTCGCTGCAGAGCCCTCATCATCGAAGGGATAGTGGCCGTAATGCATGAGAGATGGATCGTCTTTAACAGTCACAAGCTCAGAGCCTATCCGCTCTCCTATCCTTCCCTGGAGTATCGAGCCGCCCTCAAGAACTATATCTCCCTCTGCTGCATGTCCCACAGCTTCGTGTATGAATACTCCGCCCAGCTCCTGGTCCAGCACGACCGGGAACCTTCCGCCTTTGGGAACCCTCGCGTCCAGCAGCTCGAGAGCTGTTTTAGATGCCCTGCGTGCGAGCTCGAAGGGATCCTCCCGCTCGATCAGCTCAAGCCCGCAGACACCGGCTCTTATCTCGCTGCTCGACTGAAGAAGGCCTGCCCGCATGGCAACAGCGCTTATCCCGAAGCCCGTCCTTGTCACGGAGCTTCTCAGTGACACCCCTTCTGAGCTGCTGTAATCTGTCTCGGTGAGAATATCTGTGTAGAAGACACGAGTGCTTGAGATCCCGGGGAGACGTGCTGCCCTCTCTATCTCCCTGACGAGATCGACCTTCTCCTCCAGGGAGACAGATGATGGGTCTTTCTTCACCGGCACCCTGCAGCTCACGCCCCTCTCGCTCTCAGCCAGATTCAGTATCTCACGGCCATCTACCGATCTGGCCATCCTGCGGGCCCTCTCGATGCTCTTGTCCAGATCGTCGACGCTATCGCTTCTAACAAAGCCCCATGCACCGTCCACAAGGGCTCTGACAGCGACGCCCTGAAATATGCTCTCCGAGATCTCCTCGACCTTCGAGTTGTCGACGACTATGCTTATCCTCCGGCCCCTGACGATCCTGGTATCGAAGAACTCCATGCGTATCACTAGAGTATGCTCATCGCTGGACTCGGAATGCCATCAGGCAGTGAGATACCAATCTTCTTTTCGGTTGCGAATCTCCTGAGCTTCTCGAGGAGCTTGGATCTCTGCCCGGCCAGGCTGTACTCGAAGACCTCGCTGATGTTGGAGACGGGTATGATCTCTATCTTCTCTCTGATGGATTCATCCACCAGCACATCGCCCATGTTGGACTTGGGTATCAGCACTGTCTTTATCCCGGCCTGCGCAGCAGCCTCTATCTTCTGTGTCACGCCTCCAACAGGAAGCACATCCCCTCTGACCGAAAGGGAGCCGGTCATAGCGACGCTCTGCTTCACGGGTATTCCCTCAAGAGCTGAGACTACAGCTGTGGCTATCGATATCGACGCGCTATCGCCCTCAACGCCCTCGTATGTGCCGATGAACTGGATGTGGACGTCCTTTGTTGTTATGTCCTCCCCCTGGAGCTTCTTGATCAGAGCTGAGACGTTTGTCACGGCCTCCTTCGCTATCTCCTGGAGCCTGCCGGTCGCGATCACCCGTCCCTCCTCCTTGGACTGGGCGGGGGTGACCTCGGCCATTATGGGCAGGACGATACCAGAGTCGCCGATAACAGCGAGCCCATTAACCCTGCCGATCTCATCGCCGGAGCTCTTGTACATGCTGTACTCCTTTCTCCTTTCCAGATATCTGTCAGCCATCTGCTGCTCCAGCGATCTCGCCATCCTCTTTGCCTCTATGACATGCCTGGCCTCGGTCAGTGGCGCACCCTCGGATCTAGCGATGTCGCCGGCGACGCGTATCAGTCCGCCGAGGTCTCTGAGCATCAGTGTCAGATGCCCCTTTCTGCCGGAGCGCCTCTTAGCCTCTCTGATTATCTCAGCAACAGCATCCCTTGTGAAGTGCGGGATCTTGCCGTCACGGACGACCTCCTGGGCCACGAACCTGATCAGTTTGTCCCTGTTCTCCACGGTGTCCTCCATGGTATCCCTCATGTAGACCTCGTAGCCATAGCCCTTGATGCGTGATCTGAGCGCTGGGTGCATTCCCTGCACCGCATCCAGGTTCCCGGCGACGACCATTATGAAGCTGCAGGGCACCGGCTCCGTCCTTACAAGCGCTCCTGAGGACCTCTCACTCTGCCCTGTTATCGGGTACGCGCCCTCCTGTAGAGCTGTGAGGAGGCTCTGCTGCGACTCAAGCCGGAGCGTGTTGATCTCATCTATGAACAACACGCCCTTGTGAGCCCTGTGGATCGCGCCGCACTCGACCCTCTCATGGCTCGGCGTCTCCAGGCCGCCTGACTGGAACGGATCATGCCTGACATCACCGAGCAGCGCTCCGGCATGCGCGCCTGTTGCATCAACGAATGGAGCCGTCTTTTTGCCGCTGTTATCCACGAGAAGCTTTGGTACGAACACATCCTCTTTTGGTATGAGATACCTCATTGAAAGGAAGATCAGCGCTGCTGCGATTATCCCGAAGAGAAGCTGGCCGGTGTAGTAAGCGTAGACTATCAGCCCCATGACGATGAGCATGAAGAACATGTTCCTTGTCTGGACCTTCTTCCTGGCCTCCATCTTGTGCGCATCCACGATCTGCCTGCCACGACCTGCGGGCACAACCCTGATGCGCGGGTTGTTGTTGTCCTCTGGGTTGTGATAGACCAGGATGTCCTGCAGCTCCTCCACAGGAAGCAGCTCGCTCATGGCCTTTCCCAGCATCGACTTGCCTGTGCCGGGCGAGCCGATGAGCATCACGTGGCGGCGCTGGTGTGCCGCCTTCTTGATGACCTCCACCGCCTCCTCCTGGCCTATGACCTGATCTATGAGGCTCTCGGGGACGGCGATGCTGCTCGTATCCTCGAACTGAATGCTGCCAAGCAACTCGTTCGGTTCTTCCATACTCAATATCTGCCCTCTAAACCTGATCGTTATCCTTCTGATCTATATATTTGATGCTTGCCTCACGCTGGCATGCTGTGAAGCACTGCGAGGTCAGGGTTTATGGAGCATCGAGGCTGAGAACACAAATATGTCTCAGATCACTGAGTTGGTCGTGTGCTCGAATCACTGGATGGGATTTCAGGAATCAGCATCCCCAAGCGCAGCATATCACAAATCCTGCGATGTCACCGGCTGCTGGGGTCAGTGATCTGAGCACATAACCACTGAGTTGCATCTCCACAAAACGGCATCGGTCTCAACTCATGCGGACATGAGGCTATCCGGTTGCAGAAATCACAGCGCATCATATGTGATCCGTGACTCCGGTGGATGTAAAGTTAATATAATATGCGGTAGCGTGTGTTTATGGTGAGAGGCAATGGTGATTGGAGTAACAATGGTCAAGGTAGTGCCTGGACAGGAGAAGCCGGTTTACAGTGCGCTTCGACAGATAGATGGCATAAAGAACGTCTATCACGTCTTCGGAGAGTTCGACTTCGTTGTGATCATAGAGGTCGATGGTCTGAGCATGCTGAACCGCCTGGTCGATACGATTCGTGAGATCGAGAACGTAACAGCAACACAGACCGTGGTTGGGGCAGAGCTTTAATGGATACAGCCGAGGAGCTGGCAAAGCAGCAGAGATCGATATCTGTTGCGGAGTTCTTTGAGAAGAACCGCCAGATTCTTGGATTTGACTCAGCCCCGCGTGCACTCATCACATGCGTCAAGGAGGCTGTCGACAACTCCCTTGACGCATGTGAGGATGCCGGCATACTTCCTGATATTTTTGTACAGATCAAGCGCGTCGGCGAGCTTTACCGTGTCATAGTCGAGGATAACGGGCCAGGCATCGTGCCATCTGAAATCCCCAGGGTCTTCGCAAAGCTGCTTTACGGCTCCAGGTTTCATGTTCTCCGGCAGAGCAGGGGGCAGCAGGGCATAGGCATATCTGCAGCTGTTCTGTACTCGCAGCTGACCACAGGGAAACCGACGAGGATCACATCCCGGACATCGCCTGAGAGACCGGCGAGATACGTGGAGGTGATGATAAACACAGCTAAGAACGAGCCGGATATCGTCAGGGAGGAGGATATCGACTGGGAGCGGCCCAGAGGCACGCGGGTGGAGCTTGATATCGAGGGATCGTATGTACGTGGGAGAAGGCAGTCGGTTTACAGCTACCTTAAGAACGTCGCAATAGTTAACCCGCATGCCAGAATCACCCTCGTTGAGCCTGATGGGGCCACCGAGAGGTTTGAGAGGGCTACAGAGCTTCTTCCAAAAAGGGCATACGAGATAAAGCCCCATCCGTCAGGGATAGAGCTGGGCGAGCTCACGAAGATGCTGAGATACACTGAGAGGCGAAAGCTCTCCAGCTTTCTGAAGGAATCGTTCTCATCCATCGGCAACATCGCTGCTCAGGAGATCCTTCAGAATTCAGGCCTTGATCCATCGATGGATCCAAGAAGCCTCGACTACGATCAGTCCAGGCGACTCTTCGAGGCGCTCAGGCGCATAAAGATAAAGTCCCCGCCGATCGACTGCCTCTCGCCGATAGGAGAGGATCTCATAAGATCCGGTCTGGCGAAGGAGTACCGCGTGGACTTCATCGCGACAGTCTCAAGACCCGTCTCTGTATACTCCGGGAACCCCTTCGTTGTCGAGGCAGGGCTCGGATTCGGCGGTGATCTCGATAGGAACGGCAGGGTGGACATCCTGCGGTTCGCGAATCGCGTGCCTCTGATATACCAGCAGGGCGCCTGCGCCGTCACCCATGCGATAGAGGGGGTATCATGGAAGAGCTACGGCCTGGACCAGCCGGGTGGCGGGTTGCCGGTCGGGCCTGCCGTGATCCTGGTGCATGTCGCATCCACCAACATACCCTTCACATCCGAGTCGAAGGATGCCATAGCAGACATCCCTGAGATACTCACAGAGATAGAGCTCGCGATGAAGGAGATCGGCAGAAAGCTGAGGAGATTTCTTGCGCTGCAGGAGACGCTCTCAGAGCGCAGGGAGAAGGAGGAGATCATAGGCAGAATCCTCCCGAGGATGGCAGACAAGCTCGCTGATATGCTCGGGCTCGAGAGGCCTGACATAAGCAGGGTTGTGGCCAGGATCATGGGTAATGTTCTGGTGAGAAGGAACATCCAGCAGGAGGACGGACGCTTGAGGGTGTGCATAGAGGTAGAGAACAACACATCCTCACAGAGAAGCTTCAAGCTGCACGAGATAATCCACGTGGAGGCAGAGAATCTCGATCCACCTGCGAGAAGGGTCGATATGGGAGACCGCTACGACTACCAGTGGAAGATAGCGATCAGATCTGGCGAGAAGATGGTCCTGAGATACACGGTTAAGAATCATCTGCAAAAAATGCCGGAGGCTGTTGTCGAGGGGCTGGAGCCTGAGATTGTGACAGGAGCGAGGGTGCTTTCAGATGCATGATCCGGAGAGCAGGCTTCTCAGTATAGCGAGGTCCCTCTACGACCAGTTCAGTGAGGGTGTAGTACCACACCTTGTGCTTCCAACAAGGACTAAGAAGAACATCGAGTACAGCACAGAAGATGATGTGTGGGTGTATGGCGATCAGGAGAGCGTGAGGAGCGTCAAGACGATACGCGGCGCGAAGACGCTGCTCAAGACCGTGCATCTGATTGATCTCCTTGTAAAAGAGCATCTCAGAGGAAACCGGGCATCGACGCTCAGAGAGATATACTACATCTCCGAGAACTGGGATCTTGCCAAGTTCGCAGAGCAGGCTGAGAGCGATCGACTCATAGAGGATTTGGAGATAATCACAGGCCTGCAGCGTGAGGATTTTCATGTCAGGCCTGAGGAGGACGGTGCCGCTGTCTTCGGCCCGCTACGGATCAGGGAGCGTACGCGCCGCGGCGAGCGTGAGATACACTGCCAGGAGGATATAGGCGAGGCCGGCTACCAGATACCGTTCAATGTCGACTCTCTAGAGCTCATGGAGCATGATGCCAGGATGGTCATAGCAGTGGAGACCGGCGGAATGTATGCCAGGCTGATCGAGAACGGATTCGATGAGGAGTTTGATGCGATTCTGGTCCACCTCAAGGGCCAGCCGGCGCGGTCCACCAGGCGCTTCATAAAAAGGCTCAATACCGAGCTCAAACTGCCCGTGGCTGTCTTCACAGATGGGGATCCATGGAGCTACAGGATATACGCTAGCGTCGCATACGGCGCGATAAAGAGCGCTCATCTCTCCGAGCACCTTGCCACACCGGATGCGAAGTTCCTGGGTGTGCAGCCCACTGACATCGTTGAGTACAACCTCTCCACAGACAGGCTCACAGACAGGGATCTTCATGCACTGAGGGCAGAGCTCACAGATCCGAGGTTCAGCAGCGATTACTGGCAGAAGCAGATACAGCTCCAGATAGACCTGAAGAAGAAGGCAGAGCAGCAGGCATTCGCTGGCAAGGGTCTGGACTTTGTGACAAAAAGGTATCTGCCGGAGAGGCTCTCAGAGCTGGGGATGGCATAGTACATTGCGGCAGTCGTAATACTATAGCGCTGTTCCACCAGGTCTCAGTTGGTTTGAATCTATCGAGGATTCCTGAAAACCCGGCTTTTTGATATAAAACCACTTTGATAAAAGCATGCATCGACATTAGTAGGTCATTAAACAGGAGGTTATAGTCCTTTGCGCCACTTCATATAAGCCAATTTAAAATCTTCTGGATGTATCACACTTCATACATGATTTTATGTAATATACAATATTATATAAACTTCTGCGAA
>NZ_JAOAKP010000033.1 GCF_026419855.1 Methanothrix sp. | reverse complement strand
TGTTGGATAAGTCTTTAAAATCCGCAAGCAGAAGACGATTCCAGGGATGCGTGGAGAGTAGATCAGAATCAATAGCTGGAGACGTTATCACAAAAGGTTATCCAACACAGCACTGAAACTCAAGGTCCTATGTAGCCGTACGCGGTCTGGCATATCACAGTCTTCAGCCCGATGCCCTTCAGCAGCCCGTGAACCTCGAGCATCTCGCTGTATTCTGGTCTCCGTATCCGGCTCCTGAACTCAGGTCTGTAATCCAGGATGCAGACCTGGAGCTCATCATCGATCCTGCGGAGCTCCTCTCCAATATCTGCGATCTCCTCGAGCGATATCAGATCCCTGCTGTAAGGAACGCCGACACCAATGAACACCTTCTCCTTATAATTATCGACGATATATTTTACAGCACTCCAGCTGGTCTTGCTGTACTCTTCCGCTATCTCTTTGTCATGCACACCTGTGATCCTCATGAACGTCTCGAGCCTCAGACCCTTCAGATCGGGGCCTATATCTGTCATTCCAGCGTCCACAAGCTCATCTATGTAATCTTCTTTCAGCAGCGTCCCATTGGTGTCCACGTGGATTCTGGCATCTGGCGATGGGTTCAGCCTTCTGAGCTCTTTTATGTACTGTACGAGCCATGGCCTGTTCAGTGTGCTCTCGCCGCCGGAGATCGCCATTCTGTCCACGCCGTATCTCATCCTGGCATCAGTCATGAGCATCGCAGCCTCTTTTGGCGTCAGCGCGAGCGCACGTCCGTTGTAGGCTGTTCCCCAGTTCTGGCACTGTGGGCACCTGAGGTTGCAGCCGCATGCGAAGGTTGCTACCTCCACATATCTGAAGGGATTCTTCAGATGCCAGGGTGTCCCCACTCCTCCAACCCTGTGCCCCATCCATCCATGAAGGCGCCTAAGCGGGATGTGATCCTCCGGTAATTCGGTTCTGATGCTCATGCCATCTTTTACCCCGGTGACACAGCACGGCCTTATCTCCCCATCCACATCCACAGCGCAGCTGTAACACCCGCCGACCTCACACGGCGCGAATATCTTCCCCTCAGAAGGGATCCTGGAGGTCTCTGATCCCAGAATCTCCAGGGCCATCTTCACCGTTATCCTCTCCGGGACGGAGAAAAGCTCGCCGTTTACTCTGATTTGCACATACCTTTCCGCAGCTCTTTCTCTCATGTTGATGGCTTCGCATGGGCATGTGATCTGGCATGCTCCACATCCGATGCATTCATCAGCATAACCTACCCTCCTGCTGGAGCATGCCACGATCTCATCGCATGCGCCGCACCGCATGCATTTGCTCTCATCTCTCCTCGCAAACAGCAGCCTCATGCGATCCTGCCCCGTAATATGTGGTCTGGACGGTCCTCGTTCCAGCAGAACGATTCCGCTGAGACCAATCCTCTCATAGCTTAACCTCAGATCCGCATTTCTCACATAATGTGAGATAAACATATTCGCTCTTATCCAGCTGGGCCCATGTGGTCGAGTCATCGAGAGGCCAATTCCAATAACTTCGACCAGAGGCATTTGCCTCCGTATCTTTATGCTGCTGATCAGCTGAATCACGGAGAAGATCCACACAAGAACATGGTAAACCCAGGACAGATCAAGAAATTTTGACCCAAAATGTCCCGAATAAATAATCACGCTCTTGTGTGTTCAGCAACTTAGATGTCTAGCAAGCAGGCTACTGGAATCGCGCACTCATTTTCAAGAATGCATAGAAGGATCCGTGCTTCTTCTGGCAACTCATAATATTATGGATAAGAGCGAATAATCAAAGCCCCTTGATGAGCTAAAGATGCAGGCAAACAGGAACCCTCATCCGTCAGCTATTTGGCAGAGATCGATCATCTGGGAGGCGAATGTCACCCAGAGTGAGGATGCCAAAGCAGCCCCCTGAGGTGAGGCGCAGGAACTTCTCAGAGGTGGCTCTCGGATACAGCATTGAGGATGCTCTTCAAGAGGCTGATAGATGCCTCGGCTGCAAGAAGCCCGGATGTGTTGAGGGCTGCCCTGTCGGCGTCGAGATCCCGCAGTTCATAGATGCCCTCAGGAGGGGCGATGCTGATGAGGCGCTCAGGATAATCAAGCGCCGGAACAGCCTGCCCGGAATATGCGGCAGGGTCTGCCCGCAGGAGGAGCAGTGCGAGAGCAGGTGTGTCCTCTCCAGAAAGGACGAGCCTGTCGCGATAGGGAGGCTCGAGAGGTACGCAGCAGACTTCGGTCATGATAGCAGGGAGGTTGCAGAGACTGCAAAAGGAAAGAGAATCGCGATCGTTGGCTCCGGCCCTGCAGGGCTCACATGCGCAGCGGATCTCGCACTTATGGGTTATGACGTGACGGTATTCGAGGCGCTGCACGAGGCCGGTGGGGTTCTCACCTACGGGATACCGGAGTTCAGGCTGCCCAAGAGCATCGTGAAAAAAGAGATCGATTATGTCAGGTCTCTTGGAGTCAGGATCGAGCTCGACTCTGTCGTGGGGAGAGCTGTAAAGGTCCAGGATCTTCTCAGAAGATATGATGCCGTCTTCCTGGGAATAGGCGCTGGTGCACCGCGTTTCCTTAACGTTCCCGGCGAGAACCTCGGCGGGATATACTCTGCGAATGAGTACCTCACACGAATCAACCTTATGAAGGCATACAGGTTTCCCGATTTCGACACCCCGATTAAGAAGAGCAGAAGGGTTGCGGTCGTCGGGGGCGGTAACGTCGCTATGGACGCCGCCAGATCAGCCCTCCGGCTTGGGGCAGACGAGGTGCATATAGTCTATCGGAGATCTGAGGCCGAGATGCCCGCGAGGCTCGAGGAGATCGAGAACGCAAGGGAGGAGGGTGTGATCTTCGATTTCCTCACAAATCCAATCGGGTTCAGCGGCGATGGGATGGTCAGGGCGATGGAGTGCATAAGGATGGAACTCGGGGAGCCGGATGCCAGCGGAAGGAGAAGGCCTGTTGAGAAGAAGGGCTCCGAGTTCAGCATGGAGATCGACACAGCGATCATAGCGATTGGCACAGTTCCGAACCCTCTCGTGCTCAGAACCGTTCCCGGTCTGAGGACAACAAAATGGGGCACTGTGGATGTGGATGAGAGGGGAAGAACATCGATCGAACGGGTGTGGGCCGGTGGGGATATAGCTACTGGAAGCGCGACCGTGATAAGCGCGATGGGCGCGGGAAAGATGGCAGCAGCAGACATCGACTCATGGCTCAGGAACGGAGGTGCCTGGCGTCCCTAGCTCCAGGATCCTTCCCTCGAGGACATCCTCCTCTGTGATGTTCACGAATGCCACATCTCCCCAGCCATCGGTGGCTGGCGTGATCTCCACGATCTGGTATGGTCCAGATGCTTTTATGCCATACGCGCCCTCAGTCGAGTACGGAACCCTGATCTCGTAGCTCCCGTTGCGCGGGATCGCATAGGTCACGTACTGGAAGGGCCTGCCCAGGTTCGAGCTGAGGTTCAGGACCGCTACAACAATCCTGTCATCCTTTGCGCTTCCCCTGATGACCGCGCCAGGCACATATTCGAATATCTTGATCATGGCTGCTTGCTTTCCACCATACACTCCAGCAAAGCTCCTCGACTCATGAATGAGACGGAAGTGTTCCATGTAGCTGCAGTCATCAAGATGCAAACCTGAGAGCACGGTCCTGTTGAGACGCTCCAGATTGTGCACGGTCACCATCCCGTCTTTTGTGTAGATCATCTGGTAGCTGGATGGATCCTCGCCGAGCCAGCTGCAAATCGCCTGGAGCTTTCCATAGATCATGGTGAGATCCGTGATCACGTATCTGGCACGCCTCTCGTTCAGAATCCTCACAGCGGCTTCCTCGTTCTCAGATAAAAAGAACCTCGACCCCTCCACGACCCCTGTCTGGAAGTTGTTCGCAACAACCGGACGTTTTCCGAGGTAGACTATCCAGTTTCCGTAATCCCACCAGCACATCACACCGTACTCAGGGACCTGGAACGGCTCCTCGAAATGGCTTGTTTGAGGTGTGCTGTTCTTCAGCCATTCCAGCGACTCGACCCAGTCCTGGGTGATCGCGGGCTCAGAGCTGACGATGTCTGGGAGATCTGTGATGGGGATGATTACCATGAGAGCAAGAGCCGCTCCAGCAATGAACATGTGAGAGTGGTACGATCTCATCCAGGCGATCGCCCTGAGAAGGAGAAGAGCCATCAGTATTGGGCCCACTGTTGATGATACGTAGATGAACCGCTTCTGTCCGATCGTGAGTACGAGCGCCAGAGCAGCCCAGATCAGAAGTAGCAGCCTGGCATCTCTCTTGACACCACCCGCCTTTGTTTCGTATAGGAGAATAACGGCTCCCAGGACGTATAGCAGAAGCCAGAGCGTCAGCGGCGTGAAGGGATCTGTATTAACAAAGAGCGGCTCTGCCTCGGCTATCTTTCCTGTCATCCCTCCACCGATCAGGTAGACCGTGGCGCTCTGAAGCCTGCTGTAGTTGATGAAGATGATTATCAGAACAAGCGCGATCATGGACGCTGGCAGAACAACTCGTGGCAAATCCTTCCTGAGAGCCAGCTGCTCTGTGATGGCAGTGACAAGAACAATTGCGGTGATGATAATGATTGCAATAAAGGATATGTACATCCAGCTGCTGAAGCCGAACGGAAAAACGAGAGCAGATGCAACTCCGAGGCTCACAAGCAGCGGCCTGTAATCGAAGGCGCTGCCACCCCTCAAACTCAGAATGGCCCGCAGAACTGCAAATGAAGGTATGATGAGAAGGTAAATCGGCGCCCCAGCCCATGTGTAGGCGAGAGCTGCCACTGCGATGCCCGCCCATATGCTCCAGATGTACCCTCTCCTGAGTGTGTAAAGGAGAAGAAGCACGATCGCCGAGAAAAGAAGGATCTCAAGGCTGTGGTGATCCGGGGAGCCGAATGATGTTCTGATGACGCTGTAGGGGCATACAGCCAGGAGGAATGCAGAGATCATAGCATATCTTTCATCAAAAACCTCTCTCGCGATGGCGTAAACAACCACCACAAGAATCCCTCCCAGGAGCGGGGAGATCACCGCCGCGACAGTCTCCACAGATCTGTCACCGATCACAGGCGCTACAATATGCGCAAGGGCTGCAACGGCGATGTCGAAGGCCGGAGGCCATGTTATCTCAAGGCCGTGAGGGTAGTTTATGTACGTATCGAACCAGAGCGTGTGGGGGAAGTGATGGAATGTGTAAAGGCTTCTTCTCAGATGGTAGTACTCATCATAGCCGTCGAAGATTATATCGCCTCTGTAGAGTGCAGGAGCAAGCCGTATGGCCAGGCTGAGCATCACCGCGATCACAAGGAGTGCAGCATCTCTTCGGTTCATGGAATCCTCCTGGGCGCAGGTTTGGTGGGGACTCCCTCAGGAAGGAGTAGTTGATGCATATCGTCCAGATGTTATCGACTCTCGCTGTATAATACCAGGATGTTGATAATCTTTTAGGTGAGTGCTTCCCGAATGCTGTGCGGAGATAATCCGGCAGAACGGCAGCCTGACAAGAATCGCAAAAAGTATTATAAGTATGTATGATACTAATCAGAGATACGGGAAGGAGCGATTATACGTGAGGTGATGGAATGCGAATACTGCCAGCACTCCTTGTGGCTCTGCTTCTCATTAGTGGGGCAGTCTCACAGAACGTTTCAGAGAATGTGGGTGCTGAGAACGAGAGCGTCTCAATGGATCGAAAGGCACAACTGGCACTGATACTGGATATCTCCGCGCCCCCAGAGGGAGACGGGCGGGAGTATGTGATTAACTACACAACAAATATCCTGAACATACTGGATCCGAGGGAGATAAACTTCACAGTGCTCACCACAGGGGATATTGCGGCTGACAACGAGTACACTCTGTTCATAACAAGAGTGGGTGCCAGGGCAAACCACGAGATGGCAATGAACGGCCCTGGAGGCGGGAGTCTATCGATGGGAGATATCAGAAACTCCAAGAGAGCAGTTGAGAACTGCTACATATGCGGAACTGAGAAGAAGAGTGTAATGGGATACAGGCCGTCGGAGAAGATAAACGAGAGCGATTTCGTGATCTTTGAGAGCCTGGGTATTAGGTACCTCATAGATGATGGTCTGTTCTTCAGCGCCAATGCATCCAGTCCCTATCAGCTGGAAAATACGACCCTCTACGTGGTTCCGGTGACGGCAGTCACATCGAACTCGGAGACTGTCGTGCTCAGCGACAGAAACGCGGTCAGGATGAACATGAGCGGAGATGACTGGTACTCACTTCTATCCAGCGGCATGGACGATGCGATGAGCAGAGGTGAGCCGATGGTTGTGCTCATAACAAGTTACATCTCGGGCTCTGGAGATTACCTGAGCGCGCTTGAGAGGTTTGTCGATGATGCATCTGAGAGGGGGATGAGTTTTGTCAAGGTGGGCGATCTACTGAGGCAGTCTAAATCCGCCCCGACCCTAATGGCCGCTGCACTGCTCTGATAGCGAGATATACCGGTATACACAGAGATCTCACACGGTGTGAGATCTTCTCCAATATTTTGATTTGATGAAAAACGAAAGCATTCTCGTGATTTTGTATTACAGTTACAGCGAGGAGCGCATGGTATGATACAACGGTGTGATGAAGCGTAGCAGGGCGCAAACCCTGGCGTTCAGGCCAGAAAGGAAGTCACACATTCGATCTGCCTGGAAGAGTTTATGGATTGATGTCGTCAGACCGCCAAGTGGGTGGTGCCCTCCTGCTTACGGCTTCATCCGTCTTTTGGCAGTCTACCTTCGTTGAGTTGATATTGATGGCCGGCTCCATAGGATGTGTTCATTTTGAACGCTGCCGGCATGAAAATCGGCATCCAGGACCTGTTAATACCTGTCCGACGCCTTACAGCGCGGTTGATGGCCATGAATCTTCTGTAGCTGTTGCGTTTGCACTTATCCATACATTGTAGGTAGACTACCCATCTTTTTGGTGCTCAAAAAGAGCACAGAGTTAAAAGACTGCATTATAGTTGATGGGAATCCTCATATCCATTGGCTGCTATGGTAGGGGTGATGTGCAATGTCAGATAACACATGCTATACGGGATTTCTGCTTTCGGTTGT
Source organism: Methanothrix sp. (assembly GCF_026419855.1). Classification (GTDB taxonomy): domain Archaea; phylum Halobacteriota; class Methanosarcinia; order Methanotrichales; family Methanotrichaceae; genus Methanothrix_B. The sequence goes on along the minus strand of NZ_JAOAKP010000033.1, from coordinate 14,467 downwards.
ATGTCTTCTCACCCTCGCAGAGGGAAGCGTGGTCATAAATGAGTTCGAGCTGAATCCGCCATCTGATCAGCCGTATGCAGTGGAGTGGATCGAGCTCTTCAACACAGGCGATGAGGATGTGGATATCGGAGGATGGCAGGCGGTCGTCATCTCCACGGTGCCTGGTGAGACGGGAGCGCTCTTCCCCTGGTCCGGGACTGTAACGGTACCTGTGGGGACGGTCCTGAAGGCAGGCGAGTATAGGGTCCTCACCGGCGACCAGAGATGGGATCACGGGTTCAATGCTACTGTAATACTCTACGACCAGGTGGGCAATGAGGTTGACAGGACCCCGATGCTAATGGACGACAGGGATGATGGCTCAGACTGGTCCAGATATCCAAATGGCGTGGACACGGACAGGACCTCTGACTGGGCGTACATCCCATCTACGAGGGGCAAGCCGAACGTCCTGCCCTACTGAAAGGGCGTTTCAGACAATGGATAGAAGCTCAGACGGCGGGGATCGAATATTTCGGCCGGTGATCAGGCAGTTCGATATCAAGGATCTGCCGGCCATTATGGAGATAGACAGGGAGGTCGGAGGTGGTTACAACCCGGAGCTCTTCATGACATTCCATGAGTTCCACCCCCAGACGATGCTAGTCGCTGAAGTCGCCGGGGGTGTCGTGGGTGTTGTGATAGGTTTCAAGCACACGCCATTCGAGGGAAGGGTGTTCTGGCTTGCTGTCAGGCCAGCCTACCAGGGACGCGGCATAGGCAGGAGCCTGCTCTCCGCGATCCTTCGCCTTTTCAGCAGGCTCGGCGCTGTGAGCGCAACGCTTGAGGTCAGGATAGGGAACAGAAGGGCGCAGAGCCTCTATGCATCCATGGGCTTCGTGGTGGATAACGTGATACCAAGCTACTACTCGGATGGCGAAGCGGCTCTGATAATGCGAAAAATGCTCTGAGATGCGGTGATAGTTGCAGTTATATACCGGCTCAGATCGATGCGCACCGGCATGCTCCGTGATACTGACAGCAACAAGGTACCTGCAGATCTGGGATGTACGCAGCCCGGAACACAAAGTTCACGTCTGCATCAGCTGTGCTTCCTTTCCTTCGTGTAGATCACGTCCAGCAGGTGTGCATCAGATCTGCCTCGTATCATCCTGTCGATGATCGATGTGATCCCACGGGTGTGCACCCGGCTCAGAACGCTGTTTATCACCACCATCTCCCCAACCTTTATCCGGTCGGTCTCCTTATCGGATGCGGGGAGTATGGCCTCGCCGAGCGGTGATTTCGAGAGAGCGTCCGGCTTTGAGCTGTCGAGCGGAACGATCCTGAAGTACTTCCTGGCGAACAGCGGTCTGGAGCTTCCACCCTCGAGTCGGGAGAGCAGAACCCTGTCCTCAAACGGTATCAGATCGGTGTTCTCGACTATCGCCTCCCGGTTCAGCCCGAGCTCCCCCGAATCCAGCTCTGAGGATCTACCACCGACAGGCGTGACGTACCAGTGCCTGAGCGTCTCGATCGGATAAGGATAGGTGAGACCTCTCATAGTAGTATGGTTGATATGGCGATAAATAAAACTATTGTCGGGGTGACCACCGCCCTGTGGATTCGATGCGCGACCAAAAGCCATTTATAAGAAAACTTTAAAATTAAGTTTAGCCTATTTCAAAAAGGAGGCATCCATGTCCAGCAGTACTCTGTATCTCACAGTTGGCTTTGTGATACTGATTGGAGTCGCATCAGCAGGTTTCGGATCGAAGGTAGATAACACCTCGCCGGATCTGGGTTACCCTCTTGTCGACTTTGGAGGATACCAGCTGCCGATAGACATAGGATACTGGGATGTCGGGCCGAATCCGCACATCTTCGATGAGGATGATATGGTATACCTGCACTTCGGAAGCGCAGTTCCTGCCACGATCAATGCTAATGATATCCGTCTGACAACCAGCAAAGACCTCGGGCTGCAGGCGGGCAGCAAGGTGAAGGCAAGTGACACCGATTGCGGCCAGCCATTGCTAGCCCTTCCAGCACCGCCGCTCACCGCAGGCATATACTTTATGGATCTGAGCGGCTCTTCTCCTGGATATGATGTCAAGGACCTGATCTACCTCAAGACCCTGCTTCCAAGCGGGATCACGGCGACAAACGATGTGAGGATGAGCGATGTGGACGAGAACAAAGATGGTACTATCGATCTGCATGCCGGCACAAAGGTCCTAGACTATAATGAAGACCACAACAGGCTCATAATACCGATGATAATTGGATTTCCGATCTATCCGCCCGTATGGCAGGAGAGCATAGCGACGATCAGATTCTACAACGCAAACGGCAACACTATGAACGGCATACCAATCTATGATTACGGGGATCCAGTGTACATAGACGTCCCGTTCTCGCCGCTTTCGCCCGGGGTCGTCTCAGTCAACGATGTGCGTCTTACCCAATAGACATCAAGAGACAGGCCCTGCAGCATGACATGTTGCAGGGCCGGATGCACCACATGGAGGGCATCGATGTTTTTTAAGAGTTCATACGACAGAGGATTCCTATTAACCTCCTGTTCAATGATCTACACGTGTCGCTGCATACTTCTATCAAATTAGTTTTATATCAGAAAGCTGGGTTTTTAGGAGTCCTCGACAGAAAACTAGGCCAGATGCCACAACTGGGCCATGGAACAAGCCGATTTTTAAGGTGAGCCGCCCAAGGCCTCATCTACAAGCGCAGCCCAAAGATCTTTACGGGCGGGCAGGAGCAAACTCGGTATCAGGCACCTCTCGGACCGAGGACCTTTCTGAGGAACAGACCCGGGCCCTTTTGTGTCTCCCTCCCTGGCGCAGTACCTTTCACTCCATGTTCGGCCAGCACTATCGGGGTGCTCACGCCACCGTGCCTCGACCTTCTGGGTCTTATGTTAACCACTATGGGCCTCTCGATCTCGTTGCTCACAATCATCGCTGTCCCCGGAGGCAGCCGCTTGATCTCCTCCTCGAGCTCGGAGCTCATCCCCTCCAGACCCTTCGATAGGGCTTTGAGATCATTCGGGTTCGTCACGCGCATTATTATCTGGGTGTTGCACTGGGACAGAACATTCTTATCGACCCTTGCAGGCCTCTGGCTTATGATCATCAGACCCATGCCAAACTTGCGTCCCTCTGCAGCGATCGTTCTTATTATCGACGTTGACGCTGCCTTGCCCGTTCCCCTCTCAGGTATGTAGTTGTGGGCCTCCTCTATGACGACCATCCCAGGGCAGACCCTTCCAAGCTTCCGTGCCTCGAATAGATCTGTAAGCAGCTTTGCAACTATCATCGGCTGCATCTCCTGTGGGACTCCGGTCATGTCGATCACAGATGCATGGCCCCGCTGGAGCAGCTCCTCAGGCCTCGTCGGCTCCCCTGAGAAGATTCCCATCTCGAGGAGCTGCTCGAGCTGCCCGATCAGCGTCCACTTCGACTTGGATGTGGACTTCTCAACCTGCTTTATTATATCCTCAAGATCATAGCTCTCTCTCTCAGCTTTCAGAGCTGCTATCGCCTCATAGAGAAGAGCCACAGACCCGTTTGTCGGGTCATCTGGGAGCATCCTGGCGATATCCCTGGCGGAGAGGTTCAGCCCGTCGAACCTGAACGGCCTGTCAGCCCTCGGGTTCACCGCGAGATTTGCTGGAGTGTATACAGTTATGTTATAGCCCTTTGGCTTCACCCCGAACCTGCTGAAGTCCCCCTCCCTGTTCGGGTACCTCATCGAGCCGTACTCACCGTGCGTGTCTATCACGAGAAGCGCCACACCCCTATCGAGCAGCTCCTCCAGGATCACCGCAGCAGTGTACGACTTGCCGCTGCCGGTCTTGGCCAGAACGCTGCAGTGTTTCTGCACAAGAGTGTTGGCATCCAGCTCCACTCTGAGATCATGGCCTTTCAGGATGCCTATGTACATATCGCCTTTGGAGAGACCAAGTGCAGCAGCTATCATCTTCTCATCCGCTGCAAAAACCTCCTCTCCAGGCCTGGGTGGCGTTGCAGGCGATCTTATGCGACCGTCTGAGGGCATACCTATAACACGTGCATCTGCGACAACCCATTCCCTGCATGTCTGCGTGCAGCCCCTCTCCATGTGGGCGATGCTGTACGCGGTGTTCGATCTCCTTATCTCCTCGACCTGAGCGAGTATCCAGCTCTTGCCCTCGCCCCTTACCTTTACGTAGTCGCCCCTGCCCACAGCGCCGTGAATCATGAATTTGAATTGCAGTGGGCTGGTCTCACCCACTATTACACCAACAGAACCTCGCAAGAATCATCACCGCTGCTCAGCTACTCCCTCTGGTTGATCTGTGCTCCACCTTAATTATATTTTCTCTAAAGAGGTCAGGCTGTGGAGGTCAGCTCCCTGAGCTTCCTTATCGACTCCATCGCCTTGGCAGATTCCTTCAGCTTCTGATCCTCAAAGTGCTTTATGATCTCATCTATCGAGACCTTAAGGGCGTACACCTTCATGGGCCTGCCCTTGCCCTCGCCCTTGACATCGCGCTCCTCGATCCAGCCGTTCTGTCTGAGAAACCTCATCCCTATGCTGACCTCCGGCTGCCTCAGCCCTGTGCCCATCTCGATCTCCCTCGAAGAAACCTCCTTTGCGTTTGAGAGATATGTGACCAGAGCCGCAACATTCCTCTGCACGCCGAGGCTTCTAAGCGCTTCGATAAACTCCAGATCCCGATCGTCCAGCACCTTTACAGTGTAATCCTTCATCCACGACCACCATTAACCAAAGAGCTTTTACATATAATGGAAATAACGTAATCATATAAATAATTTGTTTTGAAACTTGTAGATATTTATAGAAAGTGTGCATCTGAGTATCATTGATGCATGATCATCCAGCGAATGGGCAGGCAGTGTGCCGAATTTGCTGTAAATACAGCAAATTTGATGCGCTATCGTCGATTACAGCGATCTTGTTCAGGTGTTCAAGCTGAACTATGTTTTCATCCTGCACTTCAACTCTGGAGACCTCACTCCTCCGCGCCACGGGTTAAAGTTATATACAAACCCCTGATGAATCAGTGACCTAAGGGCGTTATGTGGGATTACATACGCTTGCTGCAGGGAGGACCGAACATGAGAATTTTGATATACAAAGCACTGCTCATGATGGTGGTTTTATCCGCAATGATGCTCACAGTCTCGTCTCAGGAGAGCATGCAGGTTGCCCAGGTATACGATGTGGATCAGTACTTCAAGCAGAAGCCGACCTATGACATACAGCAGTTCGTCAGGACCAGGGACACATATGATGTTGAGATGTACTTCAGGCAGAAGCCGCTTTACGATGTGCAGACATACTTCAAGCAGAAGCCGACCTATGACATACAGCAGTTCGTCAGGACCAGGGATACGTACGATATAAGGCAGTACTCAACAAATCCCCCGTACCATACGGTTCCAACAAGCCCTTAGGCCACATAGCTCTCGGGTAATCGGCTGAGACCGTCAGCTTCGGGTCTTCCGGAGTAATCTTGGCCCCGGATTCCTCTTTTTGGTCACATGGATACAATAGCAATACGTTGAACTATTCGCTCTTATCCATTTGATGGCTTGCTCTGAGAGGCACTGTTCCCGCTATGTGCTCCCGGCGAATGAATGAGTGCATCCAGCAACCAGTATGCTTGCCCCCTAAGTTGCTGAACACACAAGAGCGTCAAGAATAACAAGTTGTTATAAGACCATGTGCGTAAGAGCGAACCACCTGAACTGCTTTATCAAAAAAAAGATGCGGAGAGAATGCCGCTGCAGGTCCGTTGTCACTCGCGTGAGAGAATGGGACTGTTTGTCCTCAGCGCCCTCTCAGCATGCTCTAAGGGAGCTCGCATGCCTCCCGTATGCCTGTACATTCCAACAAGAACCTCTGCGAGGCTGCCGTTATCGATGCGCTCTCTGATCAGCGGAAGATACGCCCTCTCCTCAGAAGACGCACATCTCTCCGCCTCCCTGTAAAGCTTCTGGAGCTCAGGCTTCATCTCAGATGTGCCTGTCCGGATGGCGAGGTACATCATCTCCCTCAGGCTCTCCTCCTCATCCTCCAGCGAGATATCGCTTCTCAGAAGTGCGCTTATGAAAGCGGTTACACCCATATCAGATCTTATGCATTCCTGCTCATCTATGGCTTTGATCTCAAGACAGTTTCGTTTAAACCTGATTATTATCCCCCTGGAGTTCACCCACTCCCTGCAGAGCAGGTCCGCGCCTTTCTCATGAAGCTCCCTGTAGATCCCTCTGTTTATCATCACGTAATCCCTGATGCTCCTGATCCTCTCCGGTATCACACCATTGCATATCTCCGGGATCTCGCGCTGGTTCTCCATGTAGAACAGAAGCCTGTTGTCCATGTATCCCGTGTATCTTCCCTCAACGAATGGTGACGCTGCGGATACTGCTATCAGATAGGGCAGAAGGGCTCTCAGCCTGTTGAACATCTCCACGAGCATATCGCTTCCGCTGTATGAGATGTTTATCTGGAGTGCCTGGATGTTGAGCCAGCCGTGCTGTTTTATATTGAAAAGCCTATCGTAGAGGTGATAGTACTCGGCCTCGTCGTGCTCCCAGAAGGTGGTCTGGTCGAGCGTCAGAAGGGGATGCATCCCGAGTCCGAGGAATCTGTGCTCACCGAAGCAGCTGTAAAGCCTCCTGACCCCGCCGTAAAGCAGACTTTCAAGAGCGGCTATGCTCTCAGCTGGCGGTGGAACCAGCTCCACGACGTGCTTCTGTAGCTCCTTCGAGAGGCGCACATCTCCGAAATCTATCTCATGCTCGACCCGTCCATTCAACCTTTCAATCAGCAGGTCTGAGATCGGAAGGGGATTGAAGCTCCGGTCGTTTATGGAGTACTCATGCTCTGTGCCTATCATTAAGGTCGATCTCCATGACCTTGAAGGTCTCAGGCTCCTCTATTCTGAGCACTTCTGCAAGCTCATCCTTGCTCATATCACCGACCAGATCGAGTATCCTCTCAACAGCCAGCTTCAGCTGTCTCTCGTACGCCTCTCTGTCACTGAGAAGATAACCTGCGAGGGGACATATGCTTTCCTTCTTCAGGTAGATCTCAAGCTTTCCATCCACCACATCGAAGGTGAAAGGGCCAGCTGAGCACGTCTCGGGCTTGAGATGATGCAGCCTGCACCTCCCATTTTCCAGGAGCACGCATGATCCGTCATCCCTCGCCCTGAGCCTCCTGTAGCCAGCATATTCGATACCATCTGGGCTGAGACCCGCGGAAATCAACATCTCCGCCCGTTTCTCCGTAAGAGGTGGTCTTGCATCGATACAGCAGATGCCACCGCATGAGCTGCAGATGTTGCTGAAAATATCAGGATCCACTTCGATCACCTCATCTCTCGAAGTCGATCCTGTATGCCAGAGGTTCCTCGGATCCGAGCACATTCTGTGTTGATGGATCGAACCTCGCATCTCTCATGTAGCTGTGCATCCCTGATGGCATGTAGCTGAGCGTTTCTGCATACTGGTCGCCGTTTATGAGATACGAGATGATCCTCCTGTAGACGTCGGGGTAGCAGACATCCTCGCCGCCGTCGAGCGATGGGTTGTCATTGACCTCTATAACGTAGAGACGTCCATTGCTCTCCTTAATGTCCACCCCGTAGAGACCCCTGCCTATGGCCTTTCCAGCCTCTATCCCCAGGTCTATGATCTCCGCCGGAACATCCTCCGGTGGAACGCTCTCCACACCGCAGTAAACAAGATGTCCGTTCACAGATGCCTGGATCTTGAAGGTCTGAGCTGGGATCACGTACCTGCATGCGTAGAGGAACTCACCGTTGAGCACACCGATCCTCCAGTCGAAGCTGCTCGGCACGTACTCCTGCACCACGATCCAGTCGGAGAGCCTGAGGAAACGCTTCGCTATCCTCATGAACTCCTGGACGTTCGATGCCTTCTCGACCCTTGCTGAGAACGATGTCGATGGCTCCTTCAGCACCAGTGGTGTGCCGAGCCTCTCGAAGAGCGCCCTGGCGTACTCTGGCACTATCTCCCTCTTGCTCGGGAAGACCGTCCTGGGTATGGGCAGTTTCTTCTTCATCAGGTGCAGATACATGTTGATCTTGTCAGAGCATATCTGGATCGATGCAGGATCATCTATCACAGGAATCCCGTAGAGGCTCGCGATCCTAGATGCGACATACGTCGCATTCATCGGATCTGTGTTTGCTCTGATAAACAGCGCATCTAGCTTCGGAATCCTGTTTATGTCCACCGGGAATATGAACTCCGCTGTGTGACCCATGCTCTCGGCAGCATCCCTGCACTTTATTAGCGCAGTGAGCTGCTCGGAGCTGCTCAGCGTCTGCCTGTTGACGAATATCCCCAACCTGCTCAACTGCTCACCCTCTTCTCAAGGATGCTCTTCATCAGATCCCTCTCCTTCTCGGAGAGCTGAGAGTACATCACAGGTGCAAGTGATGACAAACGGTATCCTCCAAGATCTCTGACGAGCACAAGGCTCACCAGTGGTATGTTGAAGACCGCGTAGATCTTCTCCGCCAGCGTATCTATCTCATCTGAGCAGTCAACCGTTCTTCCGAAGATGGAGGTGTAGACTGCCACCTCTGCCTCATCGCTTATCTTCTGATAGCAGAACGGGTACTTGCCATAGTTTGTCACGTGCTTTATCGCCTTCTTCGCGCTTGTGAAGTCCTTCACGACGAAATGCTCTGAGGGCGTGGAGAAGTAGTTCAGCCCGTAGACTATCGCTGGAAGCGTTATGTATGCGTAGGAGACAACCCACTCGCACACAGGTATCCCTGCCATCCTGGCTTTCTCCAGACATATCGGCACGATGTACGCATCGAGAACCGCACTGCTGCTTGGAACTGTCCTGATACCCTCGAACTCGTTCTGCACTATCGTGTAGTATGGCTCTGTTTTGTAGAAGTAGTTCTCGTTGATGATGTATACGGTCCCATTTTTATTTAACGTATACATAATATTCTTCTTCGGAATAGTGTGACGTTTGTTCATACGAGCGGCCACCAGCTCTGGAAAACAGTCTGGGTACACTCAGGTGGCCTTATCACCACTCCACTACGGTGTTTTTTATAGTATCTACGCTCCATAAGGAGATCCTCGGCACCACAGATGCCGAACGGTTTTACTGTAGATGTCTTGAGGTATTTAGAGATTACCCTGCCGCGCTCTCAGATCCCCTGAATCCTCTCACGCCAAGAAGCTCGATCATACTTCTGATATCCGTTGTTGGAAGGCTGCATGTGTATCCCCTGCAGATATATGCCGTGGCTTTCCCTTCCACAGGTCTCAGAGACGATGCCCATTGTGGAGATCGATCTCCGGCGACGACAATCTTTCTCGGCACGTAGACGGACCAGAGGGCGCGGAGCATTGCTTTTGCATCATCTGCATCTCCCACGATTGCGATCTCATATGAAGGGCCGAGCGCGAGGTCCAGAGCGATCAGGAGCCCGACCTGTGCAGGCAGCGAGTCCATGCTGATGTTCCTGAAGCTTCTAGAGGCGAGCTCCTCCAGATCCGGCCTGCCGAGAATCTTCCCGAGCAGGAGAAGGTCCATGGTGGCCATTGAATCTCCTGATGGAATCGCGCCATCGCGAACCTCCTTCTGCTGTAGGATGAGATCGCTCTGCTCCTTCATCGTGTAAAAGAACCCGCCGGCCGGGTCTGAGAAATGTGAGATCATCTCCTCGCTCAGGATCTCGGCCCTCTCCAGATACCTTTCGTCGAACCCGGCCTGGTAAAGCTCTATCAGTCCAAAGATTAGGAAGGCATAGTCATCAAGTATCGACACCCTGCTGCCCTTGTGTGAGTGCAAAAGCATGCCATCTCTGTGCATGCTCGAGAGCACAAAATCCGCCGCCACGGATGCAATATGTAGCCATCTATCATCTCCCAGAACCTGAGCGCCTCGGGAGAACGCAGCTATCATCAATCCGTTCCAGTCCGCAAGCACCTTATCATCCCTGGAAGGCCTTGCTCTCAGAGATCTCGCATCCAGAAGTCTTCTTCTCAAGGGCTCGATGGAGCGCTTGAACTCACCCAGTTCGCCTTTTGGCGAGATCCTGAGCACGCTCTTCCCATCGCTCCCGCCCAGGGGCTCCAGAACGTACATCTCAAGCGCCTTTTTCAGGTCATCGCCAAGAGCATCCTGAAGCTGATCAAGTGTCCAGAGATAGTATCCGCCTTCGATGCCATCGCTATCCGCATTCAGCGCTGTGCAGAACGCACCCTCCGGGGATACCAGCTCATCAGCGACAAAACCGAGGATCTCCTCCGCTACAATTGAGTAATCCCTCTTTCCTGTGGCCTGGAAAGCCTCAAGATACGCCAGAGACATCAGCGCCTGGTCATAGAGCATCTTCTCGAAGTGTGGCACGCCCCAGCCCGCATCCGTTGAGTACCTGTGGAAGCCATATGATAGCTGATCGTATATGCCACCGCATCGCATCTCCCTGAGCGTCAGCTCCACCATCTCCAGCGCATTGCGCTCCCCTGTTCTGTCCCAGTACCTGAGCAGGAAGAGCATATTCTGTGGCAGAGGAAACTTCGGGGCTCTCCCGAAACCACCGTTAGCCCAGTCGAAGATCCCTGAAAGCGCGAGGTACGCTTTGCTCAAAGAACTCTCATCCGCAATAAGCGCCTTGGAATGCACATCAGACTTCCGCATCGCGTTTATCACTCTGGATCCGAGGGCCGTGAGCTCGGATCTCCTGTTCCTCCAGAGCTCCTCCACCAGCGGTATGAGCTCCCTGAGCCCCATCATCCCGAGCCGCCCCTCCCTTGGGATGTAGGTGGCTGCGAAGAACGGGACGCCATCTGGGGACATTATGATCGTCAGAGGCCATCCGCCCCTGCCGGTCATGATCCGGCAGGCCTCCATGTAGATCGCGTCTATGTCCGGCCTCTCCTCCCTGTCCACCTTCACGCATACAAATGCCCTGTTCAGCATCTCAGCGATCTCTTCATCCTCAAAGGACTCCCTGGCCATCACATGGCACCAGTGGCAGGTGGAGTATCCTATCGACAGAAATATCGGCTTATCCTCAGATCTCGCACGCTCGAATGCCTCAGGCGACCATGGGTACCAGTCCACGGGGTTGTACGCATGCTGCCTGAGGTAGGGGCTCGACTCTCCACCAAGACGGTTTGGCTTGCGGTCCATATGAGGTTTAACGAGATCTTCATGTAAATTGCTTTCTTGTATCCGTAACGCGGCTGATGTATCATCGTGACGGGTCAGGCTGCTTCGTTCCTGACCCTCTCGATATCCCTCCTGAGATCATCGCTCATGCTCACCCCTTCGAGGTTCTGCCGCGCCAGGCTCTCGAGCGTCGCTTTGTCATACTTTATGCCATCGAGCCTGGCCCCGCGCAGATCGACGTTTGTCAATCCCACAGCATGGAGCTCAGAGTCACGCAGATCTGCTCCGACGAGGCTCGTGTTGATGAGATACACGCCAGTCGCCTTTATCCTCCTGAGATCCGCCATGCTCAGATTGCAGCTTTCAAACATCACACCTCTCAGGATCGCATTTCTCATCTTCGCAGATATCGTCACAGCGTTTGATACATAGAGAGCCTCAAGTCGGCACCCGGACATATCTGCTTCACTGAGATCTGCCTGCTCGAAGTTGACGCTGTGTATAAATAGCTCTGCCATTCTCGCTCCTCTGAGATTCGCTCCTGTAAAGTCAGCATCGTCCAGCTTCGCGTCCGTGAGATCGACACCTGAGAGGTTCACCCTCACAGCATATGCCCTTACAAGATCTGCGCCGCTCAGGTCAGCGCCGCTCAGATCTGCACCGAACAGCTCGGCTCTTGTGAGAAAAGCCCCAGATAATCTGCTGCTTCTCAGATCCACCCAGTTCGCCCGAGTGCCGAGCATGTTGGCTTTAGTTAACAGCATACCTTGCATCCTCGCCTGGGTTAGATCCGCGCCCAGGAGCCTGGCACCGCTCATGTCCGCACCCTCAAGAACAGCGCTGTTCAACCTGGCGTTCGTCATATCCGCGTTCCTAATATCCGCCTCTGAAAGATCAGATTCTGAGAAATCAACACCACGAAGGCTGGCTGAGACCAGAGATGCTCGTGAGAGGTTCGCATGGAAAAGCATGGATGAGTCGAGCCTGGCGCCATTGAGATTCGACCCGCGCAGATCTGTTGATAGCAGACAGCACCTTCGAATATCAGCGTTTGAGAGATCTGTGAATGAGAGGTTCGAGCCTGATATGTTGGAGCGCATCATAATGGCGCCCGAAAGATTAGATCCAGTCAGATCTGCATCTCTGATAGACGAATCCTGCATCAATGCGTTTGTGAGATCCGAGTACCTTATAATGGCTCCAGTCAGGTTCCCTCCAGAGATATCTGTCCTACTCAGGTTTGCACCTCTTAAGTCTGTAAATATCATCGAGCACCTTCGAATATTAGTATGAGATAGATCTACGAATGAAAGGTTTGCATATTGTATGGTTGAGCGTCTAATATCAGCACCTGAAATAATCGATCCTGTGAAATTAGCCTTGCTGAGGAAAGCTATAGTCATGGATACGTTTCTAAAGTTCGCACCTATCAAACTCGCCCCAGCCATATCAACACCTGTTAGATCGGATCCGCTCAGGTCTGCATGGGAAACATTTGCACTTCTGAGATTGGCGTGGTAGATGGATGCATTCCTGACAGATGCTCCACTTAAATTGCATCCATCCATCTTGGTGCCGTTCAGATTTGCTCCGTCCATCTTGGCGCCGACCAGCAACGCGCCGCTGAGCCTTGCGTTTTCCATTTTAGCCCCTGTTAGATTCGCACGGCTGAGATCGCTTCCGATCAGGTTAACGCCTGTCATCCTTGCGCCTGCAAGCATGGCCTCACTGAGATCTGTGTTGTGAATATCCGCGCCCTCGACGTCAGCGCCGGATAGATCCGCCAGACTGAGGTTTGCATCATATATCATGCTGTACCTGAGATAGGCTCCACTAAGATTCGAGCCGCTCAGGTCAGAGCCGTTCAGGTACGTCTGGTTCATGCTCGCGCCGCTCATGTTGCGCCAGCTGAGGTTCATATGGCTCAGATCCGCCCTGTCATGGAACGGCTGGTTTATTATTGTACTACCCACAGGGAGGGATCTCGGAGAGATGTTGAACCTCCTGAGTTCCACCATATCAAACATGTAAACATTTGGGCTATGGCTGATGATGGGTATGCTTTCTGGATCCGCGCCTTGGAGTATCCGCGCTGCGATCTCTGCAGCCTTCCTGCCCTGCGCCTCTCCACTGCTGAGATTGCCTCCGACTATGCCATGCCCCAGGCACATCTTCCACACACCATAGACAGGAACACGGCTGGCCTGCCTGAGAAGCTCAGCGCTCTCCTCATAGGTGAAGACCCCGCCGGCGCGGTCCCGGTTGAACGTCAGAAGGAGCACGAGCGCATTGGGGTTGAGACTGGATACGTTCTCACGCAGCTCATCCGCCGTCACATTATCAAGAACCTCAAATGTTACATTGAACTTCGGAATAACACCTTCCAGTATCCTCCTGTTTGCCCTTCCTGTGGTGGTGTTGTCGTTCACAACCACTATTTTATTCGTATCCGGATGAAGTTTGAGCATGAGATCGATCGTATCCTCGATGCTCACGTTCAGAAGAACTCCTGTGAATCCACTGACATCACTCAGCATTTCAGGCCTGAAGTCCTTCACACCGCAGAAGACCACAGGAACTCCGGGAAACAGCTCGTCCCTGTTCTTCAGTAGAAACCTGAACGCGTCATCATCTGAGGAGATGATCAAGTCAAATTTTCTGTCACCGTATCTCTCAGAGTACAGCCTCTTCAGAAACTCCATTCTGGACTCATTCAGCAGCACCTTTTTTGTGTCCATGTACTCCACTGTGAGATTCGCATCCGGAGCGTCGATCGCCAGCCTTAGACGCACACCTCTGACGACATCATCGGTCCAGGACATCCCTGGATTATAGGAGGCCAGCAGAAGCACCTCTTTGGCTGGAGCATTACCCACTGTTATGAGGAATACCATAAGAACGGCAAACAGGAGATGCACTCTCATGGATGACACCTATGAATACTACTGGAAATACATTATTAAGGCTTTTCCAGGCGGAATGATTCGATGTGGAGCGATTTGAGGATTCCCACATCGATCTCAACGACATGTCATGTGCCCATAATCAGCTCGTGTGCGTGAATCACTGAATGGAATTCATGTGTCATCGGTTAAGGCCGATTGGTGAAAGAATCAATCAACAACCTTTACATTGGTAATATCTCGAAGTTAATCATTGTGACCATAGCTATTGGTGTCATCAAGCGGCACGATACTTGTAGTTGCTGCTGTGTTGGATAACCTTTTGTGATAACGTCTCCAGCTATTGATTCTGATCTACTCTCCACGCATTCCTGGAATCG
>NZ_JAOAKP010000032.1 GCF_026419855.1 Methanothrix sp. | reverse complement strand
ATGTGTATAAGAGACAGTCTCACGACGTTATAGTATAATACAAACATTTTAAATAAGTTATTCCAGCATTCTATAGCTCCTTGTCCATCTCATGCTCCTCAGTTTCTTATCTTTGTGTTTGAAGTTCTCAGTTATCGAGTAGAAGAATAGGCTCTTGTGTGTTTAGCAACTTAGAGGTCCAGCAAGCAGGTTGCTGGAATCGCACATTTATTTTCAAGAATGCATCGGAGGACCCGTGCTTCTTCCGGTAAGTCATCATATGGATAAGAGCGGAAGAATATTTTTGCTCTTTGCGTGAAGGAGAAGAATACGACTCCACGAGACCTCGATCACTCTCGACTATGGTCGAGAGAATTCAACAAAGTTGAAGCTACGAACACGTCTCAAAACCTGAGCTCCTCATCATTTAGGCAAAATGAGACGGAAATGTGACAAATGATGCTGCTTTTCTTAGAAGATAACTGTGCCATTACCCACAAATAATCAGTATGCTGCATATCCATATGCCTAAAATGGGGAGCTTAGGCTCAAAACTATTTCTGCAACCTGCCCCATAATCTAGAATTCACACCTTGTTTGAGTTGCTGTGGGTATCGATTATTCACTTGTTGCCTCTGTAAGATTAAAAACCAGTGAGTATCATTATTTTGAGACGGGTTCATCAACAGTATCTGATATCGCATGATTCGTGATCCTCTTTCCGGGACCATATGATTTGGGCACATGGGACTGCAGGGTATCGGTTTGATGGGGCAGCGGGCATACCTCTAGATGGAAAAACGGTAGCATTCGCCTGACTCCGTATCTTCAGGCGATGGGGATCTCAGGCTGTTTTGCGGGGTGAGCGCAAAAATTGTTTGTTCCCTCATCTGCACCGGGTTGCTTCAGAGCAGACCTGATACAAACATGGCTGCGCATGCTACTACTAGAATTCCTATCCAGTACGGAAATACATTTTTCATTTTATCATAAACCTCCAATGAATTAATGTAATTTTGTACAAAAAGGTATTTAGTCTTTTTGGAACCAATGCGTGCAATGATGGAAATCGCATAGAACTGCCGACGCACTTCATCTGTTCGTCTTATGGCAATGTGATGGATTCGCTGGAGGCCCTCAGAATTCTTTTGCACAGCTCCTCATGAATTTTGAGAGGTCACAAGCTGTTGATCTTAATGAGAGAAGCGGGTGACCTGTGATCCTGAACTCGAGTAAACAGAGGCTTGCAGGTCGTCATCTGTCCTGACAGTGAAGCCAGAGCACTGCCTTCGCATCTGGGGGAAACAAATGAAAACAGTTAAATCCGATCCCCTCAACCTTGGATCAGTATGCCCGAGCCTCAGAAGACGCAGGATCTCATCTCCGTAGAGGTCAGCGGCCTGAGCGCATCACTGCTCATGACACACGGCTCAATAAGCCTATGGTTCGGAAGGAGCGCGGCCCCGTCACTGGTATCCCGCGTCATAAGAACCATCGCAAGGATCGACTGCGCTGCAGAGCACGAAAGGGTTATAGTCTGCGGCTTCGATGAGATTGGCGATTTCGAGGGCAGAGGGTATGTTCTGACATCATATGCGCGAAGCGGCAATATGTACAGGGCCATCTTCGTCGTTCCATTCTCCAGAGATGAAGCCCTTGATCTGTTCATCGATTCGATCCTCGATGCCATCTCCAGAGGAGATGTCAGCGTGAGCCTGCGCTGGCGTGGCGGCCCTGTGCGCATGAGGGCTCTCTGCGAAGAGCTGAAACGTCTGAACTACTTCACGAGATTCATATCGAACTACAGGACAGATGAGTGATTGAAATGCGATTTGCGAAGCACATAATGGGGATTGAGAGCTCCGGTATACGTAAGTGCTTTGATGGCGCCGGACCTGGCGCGGTCAACCTCAGCATCGGGCAGCCTGATTTCGACACGCCCGGGCACATAAAAGAGGCGGCAATCAGGGCGATAGAGCAGGGAATGACCGGATACACACCAAACCTGGGAATACCGGAGCTGAGAGCCGCGATATGCGAGAAGCTCAGACGCGAGAACGGAATAACGTGCTCTACGGATCAGGTAATGGTGACATCGGGCGCAAGCGAGGCTCTGTTTCTGGCCATAGCAGCTGTCACATCGCCCGGTGATGAGGTGCTGATGCCTGATCCGGGGTTCGTCTCCTACAAACCTCTGGTTCAGACTGCTGGTGGCCGTCCGGTCGGTGTGCCACTCGATCAGGATTTGAAGCTTTCAGTCGATACGGTTGCAGAGCGCATCACTCCAAGAACGAGCGCAATCATCGTGAACTCGCCCGCTAACCCCACGGGCGCTGTTCAGTCGGAGGGCGAGATCAGGGGGCTGGCAGAGCTCGCTGAGGATAACGGCATCGCTCTCATCTCTGATGAGGTCTACGAGCACTTCATATATGAGGGGGAGCACGTCAGCCCCGGAAGGTACAGCGAGAGTGTCATAACGGTGAACGCGGTCTCGAAGACGTACGCCATGACCGGATGGAGGTTAGGTTACCTGGCTGCACCTCCAGAGGCGATCGATGCGATGCTCAAGATACATCAGTACATCCAGGCATGCGCATCGTCCATCTCGCAGGCAGCCGCGCTCGCAGCCATAACAGGCCCCCAGGACTGCGTGAGGGAGATGAGAGAGAGCTTCCAGCGGCGGAGGGATATGATGGTTCGCGGCCTCAGAGATCTCGGCATGGATCTCGTCGTCCCAAAGGGCGCGTTTTACATATTCCCAAGGGTGGGCGATGGAGACGAGTTCGCGGCCAGGCTGAACTCAGCCGGAGTCATAACGGTGCCCGGATCTGCATTCGGAGCGAATGGGAGACCGTATATCCGGATATCCTACGCTGCATCCGAAGATAATCTAAAGCTAGCGCTGGAGAGGATGAGGAAGGTCGTAGAGTAAACCTCCTGGGTTGCATAGGCAGCGGAGACTCCGGTCTTCAGACCAGAACAGCTGACACGGCAGGTGCTGTTCCCGCTGGAGCCCGCTGAGAGACTTACACACAGGGGATGAAAATGAAGCCCGCTCATATGTGCTTAGCAACTTGGATATCATGCAAATCGGTTGCTGAATGCACGAATTCACTCGCCAGATGCCAATAGCCAGACCAATGTCTCTGCGGGCAAGTTATCGGACAAGAGCGAATGAAGCCCACATCCCCACCAAATCCGTCTTCAGGCACGGTCTCAGTGCAGCAGCTTCACCCTTATCTTCCCGAAGTCCTCCTTTATCTCGACGGCGAACCCCATGCCCCTGAGGATCTCCTCGACCTCGGTCCTCACGAACTTCTTGCTCAGATCCGACGAGAGTATCAGCGTGTACTCGCTCTCAGACGTCCTGCTCAGCTTGAATAGGTTGCATGCCTCCAGTCTTTTCAGAATAACATCTGCGTTGTAGAGCCTGTGTCTGAACTGCTCCGCATGTGCCTTGCAGACGTCCTTATGCTTCTCCCAGAACGCCTCTGCATCAGGGTGTGTGTCTATGAATCTGAGAAAGAGGAGCCAGTGGTCTATGTCGAGTATCACATGCTCTCCTGCGGAGAGCATCTCAGCGTGTGTGTACAGCTTTCTGTCCTCCACAGATTCGAATATGCCCCTGTGACGGCTGTAGAACTTCAGAGCCTCCCTCATCATCTCGCTCTGAGAGACCCCGAGCTCGTCCCTGAGCTTCCTGAAGAGCCTGGCTGTCTCCTCGTCCATGGATATCGTTACCCTCTCAGGTGCCTTCATGGTTCCTCCCCGTCAGCGCGAAATCATGCTTCTCGCATCATCAGATATGCTCCTGCCGCCACAATCAGGGCAGCGCTCGTTTCTCTCGATAGAGATCTCGTCCATCTGGGCGCATCTACCGTCCCATATGAGGAGCCTGTTGGCGAGCGGCTCGCCGAGGCCTGTGAGCATCTTGATCGCCTCCATCGCCTGGATCGAGCCGATAATGCCGCATGTAGCGCCTATGACAGGAGGCGCATCCCGCGGTGGCGGCCTGGGGAATACACATCTCAAACACGCAGTCCTTCCAGGAATGATGGTGGTTACCTGGCCGTCGAAGCCTGATACAGCGCCATGGATCAGAGGCAGACCATGCTCAAGCGCAGCCGAGTTCAGGATGTATCTGACCTCGAAGCTGTCCGTGGCATCGACTATGAGATCTATGCCACTCAGAAGATCATCCATGCTGCTCTCTGATATGCAGATGTCCACACCTTCAACCTCAATCGTGGGGTTCAGGGAGCACAGCGTATCCTCCGCTGAGATAGCCTTGCGTATGCCTGGAATCCTATGGAGGATCTGCCGGTTGAGGTTGCTGATCTCGACCGCGTCTGAGTCTGCGATTCTTATGTGCCCAACTCCAGCTGCCGCCAAATAGCAGGAGGATGCGGATCCCAGGCCCCCAGCGCCCGCGATCAGGACTCCTGATCCCTTCAGGCGCTCCTGCCCCTCAATTCCGAGAAGCGGTATCTGTCTTGCATATCTCCTCATATCCTCGCTGAGCACAGTCAACCTCCAATTATGGCTGGCACGATCGATATCTCATCGCCATCCTTGAGAGGAGTGCTTATATCGCTCACACTCCTGCCATTCACCAGCACATAGACATCGTCTCTTATTTTCAAACCATCGAGCAGCCTCTCATGTCTTGGCAGCGATAAAAGGGCATCCCTGAGCAGAGACCCCTCGTCAATTTCCAGCATGAGATCCCGGCCCAGATCTCTTCTGAGAGATCCAAACGATCGCAACCTGATCCGCATTCGATTCCAGCCTCCATTCCTTGCAGATCCAGCAGTCCCAAGACGCTGTGAGGACTGCATGCCGGAGCGATTGCTTCCGGAGCCCATCGAAATCGCGAAGATCCTCACGATCGCTTCAGGGTCTTGAGCGTTACCTGAGGGATCAGCTGCTCGAAGTCCTCCCTGCTGGCGAGGGCGGTGCCCTTCCTGAGGGTTGTCGCCGTGCCTGCTGCCACCGCATAGATCAGGCACTCGTCCAGCGGTTTTTCGTTGACCATGCCGTAGATGAAGCCAGCGACTGACGAATCTCCAGCGCCGACTGTGTTCTCAACCCTGACCTGGGGCGGGATTGCATGATACTCGTCGTGGGCTGATACAAGAACTATTCCGCGTGGGCCCATGGAGACCAGCACCACCTCCACGCCCTTTCTGTTTATCTCTCTGGCCGCAGCAAGAACCTCCTCGATCTCCTTCAGCTCCCTGCCCACGAGCTCGCTCAGCTCATGTATGTTCGGCTTTATCACATCAGGGCACGCCTCTATGCCCGATCTAAGAGATGGACCATCCACATCCAGGAAGACCTTTGCCCTGCAGCCGTTGTGCTCGCACTTCTTCGCCTCTGCCACTATTCTCCTGTACACCGCAGGGCTCAGACCAGGAGGGAGGCTGCCGCCGATTGTCACGATCTCAGGAGCTCTCAGGGACTCTATCTGCTCTATGAGCATGACGAGCTCATGGGGCCTGATCTCCGGCCCCTTCGCGTAAAATGAGAGCTGCCGGCCTGTTGAGATCTCATGGATGATTATGTTCGTTCTCGTCTCTCCAGATACCCGTATGAAGTCTGTGCCGATGCCCTCGTTAAGGAGCCTGCCCTCCAGCTCCATCCCGGCGAACCCTCCGACGAACCCGAGCGCGGTGCTCTCAACCCCCAGGTTCTTGAGCACCTTCGAGACATCAACGCTCTTCCCGCCGGCGTAGTTCTCCTCTCTCACGATCCTGTTGGGCTCGTCATCCCTGATGCGCTCGACCCACATCGTCCTGTCTATGGCAGGGTTCAGTGTGATTGTGTATATCATGGCCTTCACCCCCTCAAGGCCCGGCAGCAGCCACCTCCACGAATCTCACGCTGACAGCTGAGCCATGTGATCTCTCACTTCCCAATCAGGCTCTCGAACCTTCTGTTGGCCTCATCCCAGTCTGCTATGTGCCAGAATGCCTCCACAAACTTGGCCCTGTCGTTTTTGTAGTCCAGATAGTACGCATGCTCCCAGACATCCAGCACCAGGAGCAGTCTGAACATCGGGTAGACGTTGACGTTGTGCTTCTCAATCTGCATTATGATCGGCCTTCTGGTCTGCATGCAGTACGCAAGCGCAGCCCAGCCCGAGCCCTCGACGCTCACTGCGGCTGCTGTGAACTCCTTCCTGAATCGCTCGAAAGAACCGAACTCGCTCTCTATCGCCTCGGCCAGCGCGCCAGCAGGGCCGGTGTCAGATGGTTTGCGCAGGTTCGCCCAGAAGAGGCTGTGCAGCAGATGCCCTCCGATGTGGAAGGACAGCTCCTTCAGCGTGGACTTCTGGTCGATGTCCGCGCCCTCTCTCCTGGCCCTGTCGAGCTTCTCGAGAATGGCGTTCGCGCCGTTAACGTACGCCAGATGGTGCCTGTCGTGGTGCAGCCTGAGCTGCGCCTCGGAGATATAGGGCTCAAGCTCGTTTGCGCTGTATGGCAGATCGGGGAGTATGTAGAACTTCTGTGTCATAAAAAATAATATGCACAGGTTCTTGATTAATCCAGCGCCTGTGCTCAGCGCATGGCTCTGTAGCCGCTGGCGAACTCGCAGTTGACCTCGACGACCTCCGCGTTGAAGCCTTTGAGAGAATCGGGCACAGGTCCGAGGGCGTCCGCCTTCTCCTGGGTATCGATGATGCTTCCGTGAGGCACGAAGCTTCCATTTTTCAGCGTGACGCCCATCACAAGAGCCCTGTGGCCTATGAAGCACCTCTCACCCACACTGGACGCGTGCACAACTGCATTGAACCCGATGAAGCTCTCGTCTCCGACCGTCAGGGGGCCATGGATCACAGCGCCGTGTGCGACGCTGACCTTCCTTCCGAGCTTTATCGAGCTGCCCTTCAGCCCGTGGAATATCGCGCCGTCCTGGACGTTGCACTCATCGCCTATGACTATCGGGGTCGCCTCATCTGCCCTTATCGACGCACACGGTCCGACGTAAACATTCTCGCCTATGCGGACATCTCCTATCACAACAGCAGACTCATCCACATAGGCTGTGGATGCAACACTGGGCATCGATTCCTGACTGTTCCAGGATGTTTTCGGGTTCCTTCTGAGCATGAGATTCCTCCTGAAAAAGAGTGTAATTTCAATGTTTAAAAGCGTTGGCTCATGTGGTCGAACCGCTGGAGAGGCGATCTCTGATGACCTCAACCAGCGACATTCGAAGTTACCTCTGAAGGTCACCGATCCGCTGAATCACGGAATGTGACAAAGCATTTTACCACACCTTGAGGTCGATCGCCTCTATTCTGACCCTGGATCCCTCTGAGTGTACCACAACCCCTGAGTGGACCTTCTGCATCATGCAGTGCTCGGGCAGGAATCTGACGGTCCTCCCGACCTCCGGGATCCTTCCGCGAACCACCCTGCCCTCGAAGGCCAGGACCATGCATATTCCCAGATCCCTGTATTCCCTCTTCTCCCTGAAGAGCGGGCCGACGATACGAACCGTCGCCACGCCATGATCGAACTCCAGGACCTCTGCGAAATGGGTTACTGGGCAGCCCAGAGGCCTGTACCTTATCAGGTCTCCGGCCTTCAGGGAGCAGTGCTCCAGGGGATGGATATCCTCTGTGCACGACCTCTCCCCCTCGAGCGGCCCGAGCGAGAACTCCGCCTCCAGACCGTCCATGACGCCCACGATCCTCTCCAGAGAGAGTCCTTTCCCCAGGATCTCACGCATCTCCTCCAAACGACCTCTGAAGCGCTCCTGCGACATGTACGGGCAGCGCGATATATCCTCAGCGGAGGAGAGATGCTCCGCGAAATCCCTGCAGCTCTTACGCCCGCACTCCCCGCAGTTGTACCCCGGCAGAAGCCTCTCCAGCAAGCTCACTCCCCCACATACTCTGTGAAGCCATCGAGATGCCTCAGGACGCCGCGGTGGTGTTTCTTTGCTGTTCTCAGCTCACCGGTGCAGAGCGTGCACACCGCGAGAGGCGGGTTGTGCCTCAGGAGCATCTCCCCCTCGATATCTCTGGAATCCCTTATGATATCTGCAAGCTCCCTCGATCCCTTGCCTGTGAGCCCGTTCGCCTCGACGATCCTGCACCCGGGATTGACCTCGACGACCCTCTCCCGGAAGACCTCACGCTCTGCCTGAGAGACCAGATCGCCTTTTGTCGCCACTACGACATCGGCTGTCGTGAGCAGCGGGCCGATCTTGAGAGGCGTGTTGGGACCAGAGGTGACATCTATCACGCAGACGGCCAGTGCCCTGTCCGGATACGGTGCGCATCTCAGGCACAGACCCGCGGTCTCGTTCAGGAGCACATCCGCACCCTCTGAGCTCGCCCAGGAGATCATCTCCTCAGTGTTGTATATCGAATAGTGATCCGGGCACATATCCCGCGCGAGACCGACGCGCACCGGCACGCCCAGACGCTTTATTCGCGCATCATCCTCTGTCCAGAGGCAGTCAACCTTGACCACGGCAGCTCTGAGGCCGAGATCCTGCAGGTTCTTTATGGCATGCATAAGAACAGAGGTCTTCCCTGATCCTGGCGTTCCGGCGATGATCACCATCTTCAAATAACTGCCTCCGTCGCGCTCAGCACCTCCCCGCGCCTTATCAGCTCTCTCAGAGAGAGAAGCCATGTGTCGACTCTAAATAAAGAATCGCAGAAGCGTCTCTCCTCATCTGTGGTGTTTATGACCTTTGCCATGCCGCCGTTTCTCATGACGATCCTCCGCTCGGTCATGAGCGCGAGAAGCGGATCGTGTGTAACAACCAGCACGATCTTCCCCTCTCCCGAGAGCAGCCTCAGAGCCTCCTTTTTCCTTATGCCGGCGTTCTCTATCTCGTCTATGAGCACGATGGGCGAGTCGCTTATGACAGCGATGTCAGCCACCATCAGCGCCCTTGACTGGCCGCCGCTCAGCTCTGTCAGGTTGTCATCCGCATGTACCGGCTCTCCGGTCAGGGTGTTCGCCATCTCCAGGACTTTAGAGAGAAGCCCGGGATCCCTCCCCCGGCTCCTGGCGTGCATGCTTATGAACTCGCGGACGCTCATATCAGCCAGGAAATGCATGTTCTGGGAAAGCTGGGCGACCGGCTTTCTTCGCGGATCGTGTCGGATCTCCGGATCCGGCGGGAAGCCATCGATCAGGACATACCGCCTCGATGGCGTGTCGCCCTGGGCGAACTGCTCCAGATCGGATATCAGAGAACTCTTGCCAGAACCTGTGGGCCCGACGATGCCTATAACCTCACCGCTCGAGACATCTACACTTCTAACACATTCAGGCAAACCGTCCTTATCAAATCCGCCTTTTATCGTGATGATCATGCAGGAACCATCTCCTCTATCGATGATAATGCATCAGAAGAATCCTCCAGCCCTACCATGAGATCGCATTTCAGCCTCACTCGGCTGTGATCCTCGGCGAGGCGCTTCATGCCGCCGCCTGTTATGTTCAGCAGGATGCTGTCATCGCTCTCCACAAATCCTGATTCCACGGCATCGACCAGCGCCGCAACAGCAACACCCGCAGCTGGAAGTATATCGATCCCCTCCGAGCTCTCGAAGAGCCTCTGAGCGCTGGCCGCCCGGGCATTGTCTATGCCGTATATCCTACCACGGGAGGAGATGAGCGCATCCCTGACGCCGCCCGGAACCGCGTAGGGCGGATTTCTGTTGAAGAGCACGTCGTCATGCATTCCCTCAGGGCAGCGGTATGAATCGAAATTCCTCTCTTCGATGCCAAGCCACATCGCATACAGAGGCGCGCAGGGGGTGTTCTGCGCCAGATGGAGGCGCGGTATGCGCTCTCCGAATCGACCATCATCAACAATGCGCATCGATGCCTCCCAAACAGCTATCCCGCCTGTGCCGCTCCCTATCGCCTGGAAGTAGTGGTCCGGCATGGATTTGAAGAGCCTCACGTGATCGAGAAGCACCGTGCCCATGCCGTCCCTCCTCGCTATATTCCTGGCGCCGCCCTCTGGCCTGAAGCCCTTCCTCGAGGATAAAACACCGGCGAGCTTTATCGCCTCAGCGTAATCGCCCTTCACCCCAGCAATCAGAACCCTGCCAGGCTCAACGGTCGTCCAGAGCCGATCCAGTGAGGATGCTGGCACAAAAAGGACAAGTGGTTGCCCTGTGATCGAGCATACCTCAGCGAACGCCCTCGCGGTGTTTCCGGCTGATGCGACCACCAGGATATCTTCAGCATTTCTCTCAAGCAGCATCTGCATCGTCGGCGCTGCCTCGAGCTCCTTGAAGCTGCACGTTCTCATCAGCGCCCCGCGCTCGGGCCAGTACCCTGAGAAGCTTATGTACAGGCTGCCCAGACCCAGCTCGCCAGCGAGCCCGGAGCTCCTGTACGTCACAGACGATGCACCTGTGTTCGGGTTCCAGCTCTCCACAGGAAGCCAGTCGATGAAGGACCAGATACCTGGAAGCTCTCTGGGATTGAATCTCTGCTCGATGTAATCCGCTCTGGGAAGACCGCCGTCCAGAGGACATGATGTGGCGCTGTAGCTCAGCACGTTTCCGCAGCCGGCACACCTCAGAGTGTACTCGCCCATGCTTTCGGGTTGGAGACCGCAGCATATAATCTTTTCTGTTTTGTACAATTAGAATGCCTTATTGTGAGATAAATTGATAATACATTATCCAAAAAGGAAAAAGACCTGATCGATGGGAATATCTAAGATGCATGTGTCCCGATGCGGTGTATGATGCTTGCAGTGGATGTTGGGGCTGGCACCCAGGACATTCTCCTCTACAGGGGGGATATGGAGCCTGAGGGGCTGTACAAGATGATAATGCCCAGTCAGACGGTGGTAATCGCGAGTAGGATCAGAGGCGCGACAGATCACGGAAAAGATGTGTTCCTCCACGGATACACGATGGGCGGTGGGCCTCTGACCGCTGCGGTGAGGAGGCATATCGCAGCCGGTTTCAGGGTGTATGCGGCAGCGGATGCAGCTCTGAGCATACATGACAACCTCCAGCGTGTAAGATCAATGGGGGTTGTGATCACTGAGGACCCGCCTGAGGGTTGTGTTAATATCAGGACAGGCGATGTGGATCTCACTGCTCTCGGAGATGCTTTCAGCTCATTTGGTCTGTCTCTGCCGGCGGCGATCGCGGTCGCTGTTCAGGATCACGGATTCTCGCCTGAGAGATCGAACAGGGCCACGAGATTCGATATCATGAGGTCATCTCTAAAGAACGGCGGCCGGATCGAAGATTTCGCCTACAGGGAGCCTCCGGAGGTTCTGAGCAGAATGCGCGCGGTCTGGATGTATTTGCGCGATCAGGGGATGGAGACCATGCTCATGGACACCGGACCGGCAGCGATATTCGGCGCTCTTGAAGATCCAGGGTGCAGAATGCCTGCGCTCGTTCTCAACATAGGGAACGGCCACACGATCGGCGCTCTGGTGGACGATTACAGGATCACCGCGATCTTCGAGCACCACACATCTGCAATTGATCCTGCGAAGCTTCAGTTAATACTGAAGCGGTTCTGCGCCGGGGAGCTCACGAACAGCGAGATCTTCGAGGATGGTGGCCATGGAGCCCATACAGAGTACGTTCCTGGTGAGGTGAGATCGATTCTCGTTACAGGACCAAGGCGGGCAGGTTTCGTTCGGAGCATGACGATGAGCCTCACACAGGCGGCACCATGGGGAGACATGATGATAACTGGATGTGTTGGGCTGGTAAGAGCATGGAGAGCGCTCGTGGAGTGATGGAGATGGAGATAGGCAGGGGTGCTGAGGCGATACTCACACGTGATGGTGATGTTGTGAGAAAATGGCGCCTTCCGAAGAGCTATCGCATGAAGGAGCTCGACGAGCGGCTTCGCGCGGAGAGGACCATGATGGAGGCCAGGATAATGGCCGAGGCCAGGCGTGCTGGTGTCCCGACGCCGATAATCAGGGATATATCGAGATTCGAGCTCGTGATGGAGTATGTGGATGGAAAGAAGCTCAGAGACATCATTACTCCGGAGCTCTCAGAGCGCGTCGGCGAGCTCGTTGGAAGGCTTCACAGAGCAGGCATAGTGCATGGGGATCTCACGACATCGAACATGCTCCTGAAGGACAACCGGATATACTTCATCGATTTCGGCCTCGCCTACCACGACCAGAGCATCGAGGCTCAGGGAGTCGATGTGCATGTCTACTTCCAGACACTGAGAAGCACGCATGATGATGCGGATGCTCTGATAGAGGCTTTCAAGCGCGGATACAGAAGAGCATACCAGCGCGCGGATTCTGTTCTCGACAGGGTCGAGGAGATACGATCCAGAGGAAGGTATCTGTAATCTCCGGAACCTAAAAGCTCAGGTCTGATTTTGAGCCTGATTTTACAAAAAAGAGCTGGAGAGCGATAAGCTCTCCTCAGTTCCTCCTGCTGACGAGGTATGCGACCGCCAGGAGTCCGGTCACTGCGAAGACCGCCTCGAATCCGGGAGCTCCCTTCTTCTCCTCGGCAGGCTTCTTCTCCTCGGCGGGGGCGGCGGGAGCTGCAGGCTTCTCAACCTTCTTCTCCTCGACTGCAGGCTTCTCCTCGGTCACGTTGGCAGGCTTCTCCTCGGTCACGTTTACCGGGGCAGCCTCAACCTTCTTCTCCTCGACTACTGCAGGCTTCTCTGGGACTACCGGTGAGGGAGCAGCTGCCTCAATGGTCGCTTCCTTGTATATGTAGAACCTGAGCGGATTCTCAGCGTCGATTACATCCTGATCAGCTGTCTTGATGTGGATGCCAGCCATCAGGGCGATGTCCTTGTTCTTGTTCAGTGTTATGGCGTTGTCCTTGTTGTCCATCTCGATCGATGTGGCATCGACCTTGGAGATTCTCATCTTGTCGTACTCTGTATCAACGGAGACATCCATTGGCTGATCGGAGACCTGGAATATGCCCTTGACCGTGGCGATATCCTGGTCAGCACCGCGGAATGCGTTCTTGAAGTGGACGGCGATTATGACGAGCTTCTCAGTGTCGCCGATGTTCTTCTTGTAGACGTACGTCTGGTCGCTCATCGTGGCGCCTTCCTTGGACGGGGAGACGACCTTTGTGTCAACGCTCTGGCCGTCCTTCATCAGCTCCACGTAGACCTTGTTGCCGTCAACATCGATCGACTTGATTATGAGCTCATAGCCGTCGGCGAGCTTGAGCGGTGTGCCGGATGTGAACGTCTTCTCAGTGTCCTCATCGATCAGCACCTTCAGGAGCTGCTCATCGACGAGCGTGTTCCTGTCGGTGGACTGCTTGTAGAGCTCCGGATCGATCTCAGCGCCATTCCAGGTGGGCTTCTTATCGCTGTATCCAGCGAAGTACTTCTCACCGAGGAATCCTATGGCGTAATACCAGCCCCAGCCCTCGAACTTGAACTTCTTCTCCTGGACTGTGGATGTGTACTTGACGCCGTTGGGCTCCTCGAGCTTGTTGCCCGTGATGGTCATTGTGATCTGTTCGTTGCCGATGTCGTCTTTGATGTCATAGTAGAAGCCGGCGAAGTTCTGCGGATTCCAGGTGACTGTTGCACCATCCACAACCTCCTGAACAGCACCTCGGATCTCCACCTTATCGACTGCGCCGACTACCATCGCTGTCGCTAGTACCGCTACCAGCGCTGTAATCATTATTGCAGTCTTATTCATCTTTTAACCTCCTATCTTCCCATATCGGATTAGTTTGCAACATACAGTCTGATTATTCTTAAAACTATTGCCCCAGCAAAGTCTGGAATATGCCATGCAGGGAATGCACGCAGAGACCCTGTGGCATCAGCCTCACAGACTTATAGCTTCATCACCCTCCATAAATTCCCCCTTTGATGGGAATTATAGCGTAGTGATAGAGTATTTCCCTATTATATCCTTTTTGGTCCTTGTACCGTGCTGTGCATGTCGAACAGCATGCTTTGTGGATCTTGAATTCCACCAGTGATCTTCTGAATGCTGTATGGTGGTCATATACTCGAATAGCTGAATGGCTCTGCTGGATTCGAGAGCCATGTGCGAGATCCCTCATGAGTTCGACTGTACTGAGTGATACACAGATTTCAATGATGCGAATACACAATTTGTAGTCGTATCACTAAAATCAGATGCATGCGGCCACAGGGTCATATAGTATTAACGCCTACATGTGCTGATATACCTTAGAGCTTGTTCAGCTATTCAATTATACGACATAGATATCCTGCATCATTTTATTCATTCTAATACTCTTCTGCTGCATTATAGTATTCCGCATAAGCTGATATAATATTCGTATTACATAAAATCATGTACGAATTGCGGCATATCCAGCATATTTTAAATTGGCTTATATGAAGTGACGCAAAGAACTATAGATCGCTGAACAGTCATCCAGAAATCAGAGTCCACTACGCAGCACCCAACAGCTCCTGCTATACCACATGCTGTAGATCTCAATGATACATGCACACGACCCCGGATTTCACAGATCCTGGTAATGCAGGTATGTGACCTGGTCAAATGTTTTTGGTACAAGTTTGCAAGCTGCGATCTGATCGATTGCATAACAACAAAAGCATTTTAACGCATGCAGACATAGGGCAGGATGTATGACATCCATCGTTTACCATCCCGTCTATCTCATGCACGAGACCCACGAGCATCCTGAGCGGAAGGAGCGCCTGATCGCCATAATGGAGAGGATTGAGGAGGAAGGATTGAATCTGAGCAGAATAGAGCCCAGGTCTGCATCCCTCGACAAGATCGAGGCCGTCCACTCGCGCCGCTACATCGAGCAGGTGAGGAGCATCTGCGAGCGAGGGGGCGGTCGTCTCGATATAGACACGGTCCTCTCGAAGGACTCGTACGATGTCGCGCTGATGGCCGCTGGCGGTGTCTGCGCAGGCGTGGATCACGTCATGAAGAAACCGGAGCCTGTATTCGCCCTGGTCAGGCCGCCAGGACATCATGCAACTCCCCATAGAGGCATGGGCTTCTGTGTTTTCAACAACGTGGCGATAGGCGCAAGGTATGCTCAGTCGCTGGGGCTGAAGAGGGTGCTCATAGTCGACTGGGATGTGCATCACGGCAACGGCACGCAGGCGGTCTTCTACGAGGACGACAGCGTGCTCTTCTTCTCCACACACCAGCACCCCCACTACCCTGGCACAGGCAGGGTCACAGAGGTGGGTGATGGAAGGGGAAAGGGGTTCACTGTGAACGTCCCCCTGCCCCCTGGAATAGATGACAGCGGGTACATGGCCATTTATAAAGAGATCCTGGTGCCCGTGGCTGATGAGTTCAAGCCGGATATAGTGTTTGTGTCAGCAGGATTCGACCCGCACCAGATGGACCCGCTGGGAGGTATGCGCATCACAGAGAACGGCTTCGGCGCGCTCGCAGGCCTGGTGAAGGATATAGCGGACAGGCACGCAGGCGGGCGTCTCGTCGCATCACTAGAGGGTGGTTACCGCCTTGAATCCCTTTCAGAATCTGTCGTCTCAGTTCTAAGAGCATTCCAGGGAGATGTTCCTGAGGTCAGGCCTCTGAAGGATGCGCAGCTCACCCGCAGGATCGAGGAGGTCAAGAGCGTCCAGAAAGCATACTGGAAGAGCCTGGCCTGAGTCACATCAGCAGACCCTGACTCTTTTATTGAGATAAGCTGTGAGGAACTCCGCAAGATTCTCGTCCATGCATTCGATGATCTCGCGCTTTGATAGCACTCTCATATTGCCGGAGGAGAGGTGCCTCCCAAGCGAGATCCTGTGAACCTCTCCATTGAGCAGATCCACAGCCCTCCTGTATCTCCTCGGGATCTCGACAACAAGCCTGCCGTTATCGATGTATGGCCCTGAGAGCGGGGAGGGGTTGCTCCTCACAAACCTGGACGCATGCTCTGCCTCCCAGACAGGCGGGCCGGTGTGTATCCTCACAGACGGCAGCTCCCAGACCGAGAGCTCGAAGAGCAGGCGCGCCCTGACATCCTCTCCGCGAACGAGATCCACATCGCTCCTTAGCACCTGGAACCCCCCTCTTTCGAGAAGGTTCCTCACAGCGACCTCGGCCTTTCTCATCTGCGGGTAGAGAACATCATCGACCATGTCAGGGGCGCTGATCTCCAGAAGCACGAACTCTGTGCCCCTCCGCTCGATCTCGTATCTGATCTCATCTGGATCCATCACCTGCGCCTCTGGCGGGAAGAAGAAGCTGATGTCCGGGGAGTTCAGGAAGCATCTCGCTGCCCCGACGAACTGGAACATCCTGTCGAGGGTCAGGGCAGCGGCCACGTTCCTCTTGGGGTCAACAGGATCTATGACCACAAGTGGCGCTCTGAGATCCGCGCCCTGCGCAAGATCGATCCTCGTTCCTGGGCGCCAGGAGCTCGCACCCTCCAGGACTCTGATGAAGGAGCCATAGTATATTACAAGGAGCTCAGCCAGGTATCCGGAGAACCCGCCGGTTCTCAGATCCGAGCCGTAAACACCAACACCCTTCATGAACTGCTTCAGGAGGAGCACATCATCCTCGAGACCCCTTATCCTCTCTGAGACGTAGCGGGAGTGGAATGGAGTTCTGTCGACAGCGGATTTTATCCTGGATGGATCGCGGACGTCGTAGCACGGCACGAGATCTACATCGAACCCATCGATCTGAGCATGAACATACGCATGCTCCGCGTACCTCTCCTCGTGCTCAGGCGCGATCTCCCTCGCGATCTCGAGGGCCGCGCCCAGATCTCCATCCTCAGGCACAGCGATGAAGACATCGATGTCACGATCGCCTGATAGCCAGGTGTTTCTGGCCGCTGATCCAACCAGGACCCCACGGCATGCCACGCCCTTCGCCACCGAGATCTCCTCAACCCTGCGAAGGATCTCCGATGAGATCCTCTCGAGATGCCTGCGCTCCTCCTCTGATGGCTTTATTCTGCGCAGAACCTCACCGAGAAGCTCTGAACTCTGCGACGTCCTCGTAGATCGGCCCCCTCGGTGTCAGAGTGCTTTTCTTGAGAACAAATCTATCGACAACGAACTCGCCGAGATCGATCTCCGAGATGCCTGATATCCTCTCTCCGATAATACGGCTCAGCGATGGGTCCTTCACCCTGGCCAGGGTCGCATGCGCGCTGAACTTCTTGTCGCGCTCGAAGCCGAATGGCTCAAGCGCGGTGTCCACGGCACGTGCAAGATCCTCGAAGGGGCCTGAGGCTCCGAGCCAGATGACCCTGATGGACCTCCCGGGGAATGCACCGACGCCCCTGATGTGCGCGTGGAACGGGGAGAAACTCACGCGATTGAGCGCATCCACGATCTCAGCAACCCTGCTATCCGGCACCTCCCCCAGAAACTTCAGGGTTATGTGCACCAGGTCCGGATCGACAAGCTTGAGCCCGTTCATCGCGAAGGCCTGCTGTATTGCAGGTATCTCTCTCTTCATCTCATCTGGCAGATCGACGGCGACGAAGCACCTCATCTCAGAACTCCGCCCCTGCTTGCAGAAGTCACTGACTTTCTGTATCTGTCGAGAACTCCTCCCCTCACCTTAGGCTCAGGCGGCCTCCACGATGCACGCCTTTTCTCCAGCACGCTCTCATCAACAAGCAGATCCAGCCTTCTGTTCGGTATGTCTATGGAGATAATATCGCCATTTTCGACGAGCGCAATCGGGCCTCCTACTGCTGCCTCCGGCGAGACGTGCCCTATGCACGGTCCACGCGTGCCGCCGCTGAACCTGCCGTCTGTGATCAACGCCACAGACTCACTGAGACCTGCGCCTGCGATCGCAGAGGTCGGCGCGAGCGTCTCCCTCATTCCTGGACCGCCCTTTGGCCCCTCATATCTTATGATGACAACATCCCCAGCCTTGACCTCGCCGCTCAGTATTCCCTTCATCGACTCCTCCTCGGAGTTGTAGACGACTGCAGGGCCCCTGTGCACAAGCATCTTCTTCGAGACCGCGGTCTGCTTTACAACAGAGCCCTCAGGCGCCAGGCTTCCCTTGAGTATCGCGATCCCGCCCTCAGGATGCACGGGCTTTTCCAGGGTTGCTATTACCTCCGCGTTTGCCTTTGGGTTGACAGGCTTGAACTCCGCGAGCACCGCGCCAAGCGTCTTTCCTGTGACAGTGAGAACGCTCAGATCCAGTTTCGGTGAGAGGCGCTGCATCACAGCAGGTATGCCGCCTGCGCGATCGAGGTCGAGCATGTGGTGCGGTCCTCCAGGCCGCAGATTGACTAGATGCGGCGTCTCCCTGCTCAGCCTGTCGAAGACATCCAGCTCCAGATCGATATCAAATTCAGCTGCTATTGCCGGCAGGTGCAACGCTGTGTTTGTTGACCCCCCGATCGCCATGTCGACCCTGACAGCGTTCTCGAAGGACTCCCGCGAGACGATCTTTCTCGCTGTGAGGCCTTTCTTAACAAGCTCGACTATCATCATGCCGGAGAGCTTGGCGATGCGCATCTTCTTCGCATCCACAGCGTGCGCTGTCGCGCATCCTGGCAGGCTCAACCCCAGCGCCTCGGTCATGCACGCCATCGAGTTCGCTGTGAAGAGACCCGCGCATGATCCGGCGCCCGGGCATGCGAGATCCTCCAAAATTGAGATGGTATCGCCGCCTCTCTGCCACTCCTCGAAGACGTTGATCAGATCTAGCTCTCTATCGCATGCGAACCCTGGAAGCATCGGGCCGCCGGTAACAACTATCGTCGGCAGATCCAGACGCCCGGCTGCCATGAGATGGCCGGGGACTATCTTGTCGCATGTTGGTATGAGAACAAGACCATCGAGCTGGTGAGCCTGGGCCATGATCTCTATCGAGTCCTCGATGAGCTCTCTGGAGGGCAGTGAGTATCTCATCCCCCCGTGGCCCATCGCGATCCCGTCGCAGACGCCGATCGTCTGGAACTCGAACGGCACGCCCCCAGCAATTCTTATGCCTGCCTTCACAGCCTCCCCGATTCTGTCCAGATGTATGTGCCCGGGTATGAAATCGTTCGCAGAGTTCGCCACGCCTATGAAAGGCCTCTTAATCTCATCATCCGTGATGCCCATCGCCTTGAGAAGGGCGCGATGCGGTGCCCTCTCCGGCCCTGACTTGGTGATGTCGCTCCTCATCACAATCCCAGGACCGGCTCTGCACGCTTAGTATAAGCGGCTTTCGCGAAAAGCGTAAGATCGATTGTCTCCAACAAAACTCAGGATGTCCGAGTGTATATATACAGGGTATGGTTTAGTGGCCCAGCGGTGGTGTCCTTGGATCCATATCACGTATTCCTCATCATCCTGGGCGCATATATTTCTGTGCTCATCGGCATAGGATTCATCTCATCAAAGCGACAGGGATCGGTGACGGAGTTCTGGCTCGCCAGCCGGGAGCTGGGGGCATCCTCCCTCGGATTCTCGGCTGCAGCATCGTGGCTCACAGCCAGCGCTCTTCTCCTCTCCACAGGGCTGTTCATGCTAATAGGCGTCAGCTCCATCTGGGTATGGGTCTTCCCGAACATAGCCGCGCTGGCGATCATCGCACTGATAGCAGGCAGGATCAAGCGCATACCTGCGATGACCCAGCCTGAGCTCCTGGAGATAAGATACGATCCGAAGGTGAGAGCACCTGTGGCGATTGCGATAACTGTAATGATGATACTCTTCTCTGTCGTCGATTTCATAGGGTTCAAGCTCGTTCTCGGTACCTTCTTCGGAGTCGAGCCGCTGTACGCGGTTCTGATCATGGCGATCTCTGTGGCGCTCTACGTCAGCCTCGGCGGGTTCAGAGCTGTGGTGTGGACCGACATGGTTCAGTATCTCTTCCTCGCAGGGCTCGCGGTTGTGGTGGCTCTCCTCTCGCTGAAGGTATCAGCAGATAGAGGCGTGTCACTGCTCGATGAGAGCGCAGCCCTCGGCGGGGACTGGTGGAACCCGTTCCTGATGGGCGGCGTGCTCGGTGCTCTCGTCTTCCAGCTCGCGCTGCTGCCGGGGTGGGTCGCTGAGCAGGACCCGTGGCAGAGGGTGTGGGCAGCACGTGATGAGAGAAACGCAAGGGTGGGGCTTCTTCTGGGATCCCTGCTTCTCGCGCTCGTTTACGGCGCATGCTTCCTCACAGCGATAGCCCTGCGCGCGATCTACCCCCTTCCTGAGGGGGAGATGGAGGCGGAGATGCTCTATCTCAGGTTCATCTCCGAGAACGTCCCCCCTGCTGCAGTCGCGCTGCTGACGATAGGCTTCGCTGCTGCATCCATGTCCTGCACAGACACCTTTGCGACCTCTGGCGCCTCGTGCATCGTCAGGGACATATTCCAGAGGTTCGTCAGGCCAGATGCCACGATGCGGGAGATGCTGATGGTAAGCAGGGTGCTTGTGGTCATGATGATCTCCATCTCCGCATTGATCGCGCTGAACGTGGATAGCATAATGGAGGCAGTGATAATAGCCACAGTTATAGGAACGACATCGTACTTCTTCCCGATCGTCGGCGGGCTTTACTGGAAGAGGGCCACCGCATGGGGCGCGCTTGCCGCGGTCATCGTCGGCGGCGGGACACAGATTGTGATGATCGCGTACGAGAAATTTATTCTTGGAGAGTCGCTGGACACGATCTCACCGCTGCTCACAGAGCATGGTGTTCTTGTAGGTCTCGCCCTGAGCGCATCTGTCTTCGTGATCGTCTCCCTTCTCACACCGCCCACAGATGATAGAAGGCTCGCGCCCTTCTTCTCAGACGTCGCGGAGAGGCTCTTCGGCGGGATGATGCTCACAGTTGACAGGGAGAACTCAAGGTATCCTCTTATAATGAGAATGATAGAGGAGAGGGACTTCGGCGAGAGGGCGCATCTCGATCTTACGCTTAGGGTGAACCCGCTGAAGGCGGATGGCGCCCGGATCAGAGGAGAGATGAGCTGGGACAGGCTCATCGAGGATCTGAGATCCAGGCACCCGGAGTGGTACACCCCGACAGGGAGCCACATCGCGTACAGGCTCTCACATCATGACATGCTCGCCTGCGTGAAGCTCTACAGGGGCGACGAGATGGAGGTACGCCTCTCAGCTGAGCCCAGGATCTCCCAGACGGAGAGGTTCAGGGACGAGATGTATCTCGCGGTCGAGGAGATAGAGGAGTCGCTTCTCAGCATGGGATACACCACATCGCTGCCAGCATGAGGATCATCGTAATAGGCGCCGGCCCCGCAGGATCAACGGCTGCTGAGACTGCGGCGAGGCTCGGCGCAGAGGTTGTTCTAGTAGAGAAAAGAATGGAGATAGGCAGCCCCGTCCAGTGCGGCGGGTTCATACCTGAGGCCTCTGAACTCAGGGATCTGCTGCCTGATGCTGTTCTTCCCGAGACTCTCGTCGAGATACCCGAGAGGTGTATCCTAAACAGGACGAAGATCCAGAGGCTCTACGCGCCCTCCGGAAGATCCGCGGAGTTCCCTGTCGCGGGCAGGTGCGTGGACCGGCGCAGCTTCGACAGGTATCTTGCGCACAGAGCCGCGCGCGCTGGCGCGCAGCTCATCGTCGGCACAGAGGCTGATATATGTGAGCAGTCTGTATGCCTTAAGGGGAGGCGCGAGGGTATAATAAGTGCGGATGCTGTCATCGGCGCGGACGGTCCCTCTTCAAAAGTTGCAAGAGCAATAGGCGCGATCCAGAGGGATGAACCCGGAATATGTCTGGAGCACGAGATGGTCGGCGTCGATATCGACAAAGATGCAGCGGAGATGTACTTCGGCGAGAGATGGGCGCCCGGGGGCTACGCCTGGATAATACCTCTCGGCGATGATGTCGCGAATGTGGGTGTGGGGGTGAGGAGGTCCTACATCCAGGGGGAGATGGATCTCGCTGCGATTCTTAAAAGGTTCGTGGAGGAGCATCCGCATGCTGGAGAGATGCTCAGAAAGGGCGCTGTCTCTTATACACATCT
>NZ_JAOAKP010000031.1 GCF_026419855.1 Methanothrix sp. | reverse complement strand
CGCTCTTATGTACCCAGCAACTTGGAGGTCATGCAAGGCGGTTGCTGGAAGCACTCATTCAATCGCCACGAAACATAGCAGTACCGCTGTCTCTCCGAGCAAGTGGTAGTCTACCTTCGTTGAGTTGATCTCGATGGGCCAGCTCCTTGAGATGTGTTTATTTTAAACGCTGTCGGCATGAAAATCGACATCCGAGACCTGTTAATACCTGTCCGACGCCTTACAGCGCGGTTGATGGCCATGATTCCTCCTGTAGCTATTGCTTCTGCACTTATCCACACGTCGTAGGTAGACTACCTGAATGCTGGCATGAGCCCAAATGATTTCTATACCATCCTCCTGAGATCCTCTCATGTACCGTTCGATGATGCTGATAAACGGGAAGCGTGTTGGGGGCGCTTCCGGGAGATTTGATGTTATCCATAATCCTGCGAACCAGGAGCCTGTGGCTGAGGTTGCGATCGGCGAAGTCATTGACGCCGTCAAAGCGCTTGAGGCTGCACAGTGTGCATTTCCAGGATGGGCATCTGTATCTCCAAAAAGAAGATGCGACCTGCTCCATGATGCAGCAGAGATCGTGAGGGAGAGGGCGGATCGCATCGCAGAGCTTCTCACAGTGGAGATGGGTAAAGCTATCAGGGACTCCAGGAG
Organism: Methanothrix sp.; assembly: GCF_026419855.1. GTDB lineage: Archaea > Halobacteriota > Methanosarcinia > Methanotrichales > Methanotrichaceae > Methanothrix_B. The sequence continues at coordinate 21,349 of NZ_JAOAKP010000031.1, read as the reverse complement.
GGAAGTCCTCTCGGCTGCTGATTCCCTGGACTACTTCGCGGAGGAGGGGCTGAGAAACATCGGAGACTGGATCAGCACAGCCGAGACCAGGAGCATAGTGACAAAGCAGCCTGTTGGCGTGATCTCTCTCATAACACCCTGGAACTATCCTGTGGAGCTGCTCGCCTGGAAGGCAGGCCCGGCGATCGCTGCAGGATGCACAGCTGTGGCGAAGCCCTCCAGCCTGGCTCCGGTCGCGGCCACTGAGTTCGTCATGGCGATCAATGACGCCGGACTTCCCCCAGGCGTGCTGAACATAGTCCATGGATCTGGAGAGACAGTTGGTGCTGAGCTTGTGACGAACCCGATATCGAGAAAGATCTCCTTCACAGGCGAGACATCCACGGGAAGATGGATAATGGAGGCTGCGGCCAGGCATCTCAAGAGGGTGTCCCTGGAGCTCGGCGGGCACGCGCCCATGATCGTCTTCGATGATGCAGATATCGATGCAGCCGCAAGCGCATGCGTGAGAAGGGCCTTCGGAAACATGGGCCAGGTCTGCATATCCGTGAACAGGGTGTACGTGGCTGATGAGATCGCGGAGGATTTTACAGAGAAAGTGGTCAGGCGAACGCTCGGACTCAGGATCGGCGACCCGTTAGACCCAGAGGTGGATTTAGGCCCGATGGTGAGCGAGGCGCAGCGGAGAAAGACGAGGGAGCACATAGAGGATGCTGTTCAAAAGGGCGCTAACATCCTCTGCGGCGGCCGAGCGCCCGAGGGCGATCTCTTCGCCAAAGGTTATTACTTCCTGCCCACGGTGCTCGCAGATGTCGATCACAGGATGCGGATAATGAGAGAGGAGACGTTCGGGCCTGTCGCCCCGATCATGCAGTTCAGCGACGATGAGGAGGCTGTCAGGCTCGCGAACGATACGGAATACGGCCTTGCAGCATACATCTACACAAACAGCCTGAGGAGAGCGATTCGCACCGCAGAGAGGCTCGAGGCGGGAAGCGTCGGCGTGAATGTCGGAAGCATTATAGACCATCATGCTCCATTCGGCGGCTGGAAGCAGAGCGGCATCGGAAGGGAGCTGTCTCACAGAGGCCTTGATGAGTACATGGAGATAAAGCACATAAGGCTGGGGCTCTGAAAGGTCTTATTAATGGATGACAGCATCGATGCCAGAAGCGTAGCGAGAGCGATCCTGTCAGCGATCTTGATAGTGGTCGTACACAGTGCCATCTACATGGTTATTATGCGGTATGAGGGCAGGCTGGAGCTTGCAGATCCGGTAAATGCGGTCTACTGGGTCATAATGACAATGACGACCGTCGGCTACGGAGATATAGTCTTCAGAAGCCATGTGGGGCACATCTTCAGCATTGTCGTGAGCCTGAGCGGTATAGTCCTGGTGTTCGCCTTTGTTCTGCCCGGCCTTGTGACGCCCTGGTTTGAGCATCTCGGACGAGAACTTCCTGAAAGAGTGCCGGAATGGCTGAGCAATCACATTTTGATCTGCGGCTACGGGCCGATGGTAGAAAGGCTGACCGAGCGGCTCGATGAGATGGGGATGCAGTTCGCGGTAATTGAGAGCAGAGAGTCTGTTGCAAGAAGCATTTTCAAAAAGTACATGACAGTTTGGGGTGACCCCTCGGATGTGCAGGTTTTGAGAAACGCTAACATATCAACTGCCAGGATGGTCATGGTGAACTACACAGATGAGATCAACGCGGACATAGTTCTGACGGTCAGAGAGGTATCGGATGTAGAGATAATCGCGATGGTCGAGGACCTGAGGCACTCCAGGTTTCTGAGCTATGCCGGTGCCTCCAGGGTCCTCTCGCCCAAGACGATGCTGGGAACGTTCGTTGCACAGATATCAACTCCATCCTGCGGGGGGTGCGTCTTTCCAGGAGCAGTTCAGCTCTTCGGCACCCTGAGCCTTGCTGAGGTGCCCGTGTTTCCCGGAAGCCCTCTCGCTGGAAGAGCCATCTCAGACCCCATGCTGATCCATACAGGGGCAGCAATTGCCGGCATATGGAAGAGGGGCGAGTTCACACCCAGCCCATCAGGGAGCGTTTTGCTGTCCAGCGGCACAGTCATTCTTGCAGTGGGAAATTCCGAGCAGCTCATGCGCCTCAGGTCGCTGGGTGCTGGAGATGAAGGGAGGTTTCTCGTCATAGGATACGGTGATGTGGGGCAGAGGCTGGTCAGGCTCATGTGCGAGCACGGGATCCGGCCTGTTGTGGTCGACCGAAGGGATCTGGCCACAGACCGGTTCGAGCACGTCGTGGGCGATGGCTACTCAGAGGATGCACTCATCAGGGCCGGCATAAAGGACGCATCATGCATAATGATCATGCTGAACGACGATCACGATGCGATATACTCGACACTTGTCGCCAGAAACATGAACCCGGATGCGTTCATAATAGCCAGGGCAAACCATTTACCATCCACAGAGAAGCTTTACAGGGCTGGAGCTGACTATGTGGCATCGGTGCCGATGGTCGCGAGCAAGATGCTCTTGAACATGGTCACCCCTGAGAGCGAGGATCTGACGATACTCTACGAAGGGCTGGAGCTCAGGAGGTACGAGGTTCGCAGGAGATCGCCCATGGCACAGAGGACTCTGAGAGAACTGGCGCTCATAGAGCGCTTCGGATGCGCTGTTGTGGCTATCGATCGGGCAGGTGATGCGATACTGAGCCTCTCAGGGGAGACCGAGATCCTGCCCGGAGATGTGCTCATTCTCATTGGGCCCCCGGGATCCGTGGACAGATTCACCAGGGACTTCGGGGATGGTGGTTAATGGAGGGCCTTCATCCAGCGCCTGAACGCGACAGTGCTCTGGGGATGGAGATCTACGTCACCAGAACTCCGGGCATCGGCGGGGTCATACGCAGAACTCCGGAGGATTTCGTCGTCGAGGAGATCTTCGATGAGGATCACTATGAGGGCGGAAGGTACCTCGTCATCGAGGTGGAGAAGCGGGACTGGGATACGCACAGGCTGATAAGAGAGATAGCAAGGGCGCTCAGGATAAGCCAGAGGAGGATCAGCTTCGCCGGTACCAAGGACAGGAGAGCTGTCACAAAGCAGAGAATGGCGATCATGAACATCGAGGAGGATGCGCTGAGAGACCTGAGGATCCCGGATCTCAGGATCTCTGTGCTTGGGAGAACGAACAGGCCTCTCGGTCTTGGCGATCTGAAGGGCAACCGCTTCAGGATTGTGATACGAGATCTTGCAGTCGATGCCGAATCCGCCAGGGAGCGCATGGAGCGCATAACCTCTGAGATTTTGGAGATCGGGGGCGTCCCGAACTACTTCGGCGTTCAGAGGTTCGGCGAGATCCGGCCTGTGACGCATCTCGTCGGCGAGGCGATCGTGCGAGGAGATCTGGAGAGGGCGGTTTTCACATACCTCGCGATGCCATTTCCCGACGAGCCTGAGGAGACGAGAGCAGCGCGGGAGGAGCTCTGGGAGTCAAGGGATGTGAGATCTGCACTCAGGAGCTATCCGAGACATCTCACATATGAGCTGGCGATGCTGAACCATCTTGTCTTAAATCCAGGAGATCATGCAGGCGCTCTGATGGTGCTCCCCGAGAACCTGAGAAGGATGTTCGTTCATGCATACCAGTCGTATCTCTTCAACAGAATGCTCAGCATGCGTCTGCGAAGATGTCTCACGTTTGAGCCGGTTGAGGGAGATATTGTATGCTTCTCCAGGAGCGGGATGGCGGATGTGAGCAGAACGGAGAGAGTGACAGCCGAGAACATTGAGGCTGTAAAGAGGTTGTTCGAGAGAAGGCGTGCTTTTGTAACCATCCCTCTGATCGGATATGAGTCCGGGCTCGCCGATGGCGAGCAGGGCGAGATCGAGCGCCAGATCCTGGAATCGGAGGGTATATCCAGGGAGAGCTTCTCTGTGAAGGTATGTCCAGATCTGGGCTCACGCGGGGCGAGAAGGCCAGCTCTTCTGCAGGTCGATCCGCAGATCGATCTGGTGGAGGAAAACGCCTGCATCCAGTTCACCCTGCCGCCCGGATCCTACGCAACAGTGGTGCTGAGGGAGTACATGAAGGATATCGGGTAGAGCAACCGATAAATCACATTAGGTGCTCCTGGAGATATCCTTGGCGCCGGCGGAGAGACCATAACCCACATGGTACAGCTGCAAAACCGCGATCTAGCGTCAACTGCTCCGCTCTGAAGGGCGGAGTTTCCGCTGCCACTACACCGAGGAGGTTTCATGAACATCACATCTGCAAGAAGACAGAACAGACAGAGGTACCTTGGGGATAAGGGTCTTATCGCGCTCATATCGCTGCTGAGCGCCTTTGTCCCGCTGTCGACAGATCTGTATCTTCCGGCGCTTCCTGGAATGGCGGATTATTTTGGCGTATCTTCAGACCTCGCAAACCTCACCCTGGTCATGTTCTTCCTCTCATTCGGCGCAGGCACCCTCCTCTGGGGACCTCTCAGCGACAGGTACGGCCGCAGGCCGATGCTTCTGATAGGTCTTTCCCTGTATTCAGCGGCCAGCCTCGGATGTGCATTTTCCGAGGACATATACCAGCTGATAGCATTTCGCATACTGGAGGCCATCGGCGGAAGCTGCGGCTTTGCCGTGGCCACGGCCATGATCAAGGATGTGTACGATGTCAGGAGCAGGGAGCCCATCCTTGCAGTTGTACAGACCATGGTCCTGATATCCCCGGTGTCAGCGCCTGTTATCGGTGCCATCCTGCTCAGGTTCACCTCATGGCGTGGGCTCTTTGTAGCGCTGGCACTTATAGGACTGGTGGCGCTTGCGGGAAGCATTGCCCTCCAGGAGACTCTGGAGAGACGATACAGCGGACCGCTGTCACATGCACTGGGGAGACTGTATGTGGTTGCCAGGAATCCGGCGTTTTCATCGCTTCTGCTTCTCTTCTCTCTGCCAGGCATCTCGGCGATGGCATTCATCGCATCATCATCCTACATATACATCAGAGGTTTCGGGCTGAGCGAGCTGGCGTACAGCTACTTCTTTGCGTTCAACGCCATCGGGATGATCTTCTCCCCGTCAATCTACCTGAAGCTCTCAAGGAGGATGAGCCGAAGATCGTTTGTGACGATGTGCTTTGGTATGATGATCCTGAGCGGGATGCTTATTGTAATCCTTGGATCTCAAAGCCCATGGATGTTTGCGGCTGTTCTTCTGCCAGCAACAATCGCCGCAGGAGCTGTTCGCACGCCAGGTACCAACCTGATGCTCGAGCAGCAGAGGGAGGATACGGGATCCGCTGCCGCTCTGATGAGCTGTTTTGGGATAATAGCAGGAAGCATCGGCATGTCCCTGATATCCCTGAACAGGGGAAACATGATCCCAGTTCTCGGGATGATGTACGTGCTCATCGGGATTGTGTGCGCAACGCTGTGGCTCTATATCTCGCAGAAACCGTACGTGACGCGCGTTCCCGACAGGTGCGCCGCCGTGACAGTTGGTTGAGACGCAAGCGCCTTCTTTATGTCATCCTGAAGCCCAGAGGCACAGCAGAGGCTATTGCTTCTGCAATTTGAGAGGACTTCTTTTGCAGCTCATCAGCGAGTAACCTGCTCTCAGTCTCCCCAGAACCTCTTTGTTCTGGCATACTCCCTCTCAGCCCTGAGTATGTCCCTGTAGAACTCAAGCTCATCCGTGTGCATCTTCTTTATGACCCTGGCTGCGGTCTCAGGGCCGAGACCTCTGCTGGCAAGGGCGATGGCTGCGGTCCTCCCGTAGCTTAGGACGAGGTTCGCGTTCCTGTAGACTCTCTTTGTGCGTCGCTTCTCCTCAGCGCTCTTCTTCTCCTCCGGCATCCTGACGATCTTTATCTCCTCATCCTCCCAGGGCTTCAGAGCCGCTATCATTCTTGAGCTGCAGAGCGGACACTCAGGCCGATCTGGCACCCTGCCCACTTCTCTCAGAGATTTCCATTTCTTGCAGCTCACACAGAACAGAAGCACCCTGTCGTGGAGTATCCGGTTCTTGAGAAGCTCTATAACAGCTGCATCAGCATGCTCAGGAGCGATAAGGTCATGCCCGCCACCTCTCCCTGAGGATCCTATCGGGCTCAGATCGCCTGTGATCACCTGAATCTCCCCCGCTTTCATGCGATCCAGGATATCTCCCGCTGTATTGACATCCAGACGCTCCTGGTAGATCTCGCGGATCGCCTCCCTGTAAATCGGTGTGTTCTCGAATACCCCCAGGACCCTGACCAGAGATACCCTCTCGTAATCTATGTCCTTCGAGAGCGAGCCGAACTTCCTCGCAACATGCACCATCTTCCATCGGAACAGAGTCGTGTTCTTCAGGCTCAGCTCCAGGATCACCTTCATTTGAGCGGAGCTGAGATCGCTGATGACGTTCAGCAGCTCCTCTGCCATCATTCTCTTAGGCAGCGTCAGCTGTATCCTGTATGGATCGATCTCCATCGCGACGCTCGATCCGAAGCGTGTCGAGAGTATCGCGGTTATCGCCCTTCCAAGCGCATCGTTCGCCCTGTGACCGATGCATGCGTTTATCACCACAAATGAGCCGTCTGACTCAATAGTCACAGTCTTGTCATCAGGCACAGCGCAGCCTGCGCCCAATTGACGTTTTATCTGATCGACGAGCTGCTCTGCAGCCTCCCTGTCCACAGGATAGCGTGTGATGAGCCAATCGATCGCCTTCACCTCTCCATGCTCCTCGATCTCTCTCGCCATATGCGACCGGATCTCCCCGACCTCCTGCGCCACCTCATACGGCACAGGAATCTCCTCTCCGCTCCAGCTCGGGATCTCCCCGCTCCTCTGGATCGGCACGACCTTTATGGTATTGTCCTCTATTTCGACGATCTCCCAGATCTCGCCGCGGGTGACGAATGTCGCTCCAGGACTGGCGAAGCTCACAACGAAAGCCTCGTCGAGCGTACCGATCTGGCGCCTGGAGACCATGTCGTAGATCTCATAGCGTTTCTCATCAGGTATCATCGAGAGGTTCTCGAAGTAGTACTCCCAGCCCCTGCGCCTTCTTTTTATTATCCCATCTTCGACAGTGCACAGCCTGTTACCTTTAAGCACCTCCAGCACGCTGAGCATCTCTTCCATGCTGAGGTCCCTGAAAGGGTACGACCTTCTGATTATCTCAAATGCCCTCTCGATCCCTATCTCCCTGAAATCCAGGGTGAGGCCAACAAGCTGGTTCGCCAGAACATCCAGGGGTTTCTCATGTATCCTTACCTCCTCGAGCTCACCTGAAGACGCCCGCCTGGCGATGGCACATGCCTCGGCGATGTCATCAGGGCATGTCGCAATTATTGTGCCTGAGGAAACCCTGCCGATGCCATGCCCAGATCTGCCAACCCGCTGTATAAGCCTGGAGACGTCCCTGGGCGAGCTGTACTGAATCACGTGCTCCACATCACCGATATCGATGCCGAGCTCCATGGAGGATGTGCAAATCAGGCCGCGAAGATCGCCACGCTTGAATGCCTCTTCAGCCTCCATTCTGGCCTCTCTCGACAGGCTTCCGTGGTGGACTCCGATCGGCTCTCCGAGCATCTTAAGCCTGTATCCGAGAACCTCAGCAGCCTGTCGGGTGTTGACGAAGATCAAACTCTTTTTTAACCTCACAAGATCTCTTATGCACGATATGTGCGCTGCAAGCGGCGGCTCGCACCCGAGCTGGTCCGCGAGTGCGTGATCGCCACGCCCTGGTCGTGGAGCCACGACCCTGAAATCCACGAATCTCTCCACATCCGCTCTAATGATCCTGCAATCTCTGGACGTGCCGGTGAGCAGCCTTGCGACCTCCTCCGGGGAGCCGACCGTGGCCGAGAGACCTATCCTCTGGATCTCGCCCGCAACCTCAACAAGCCGCTCAAGGAGTAGGGCAAGCTGTGATCCTCTCTTCGATGATGCAAGCTCGTGAATCTCATCCACTATCACCGCCCTGACGCTCTTGAGGTTCGATCTGAGCTTCTTTCCTGTGAGCATGACCTGGAGCGTCTCGGGGGTTGTTATGAGAAGGTCCGGGGGCGATCTGCTCTGGCTGTCTCGCTCTCCCTTCGTAGTGTCTCCATGCCTGACCGCTATTCGCACATGCAGCGAATCACTCCATTCCTCCAGGCGTCTCAGCATGTCCCTGTTTAGCGCTCGCAGCGGGGTTATGTAGAGCGCCTTGATCCCCGGCCCATCGATATTCAGTATCTTGTGAAGAACCGGAAGGACCGCTGCCTCTGTCTTTCCGGACCCTGTTGGTGCTATGAGAAGAACGTTGCTTCCGGCCAGTATCTCGGGGATCGCCATCCTCTGCGGCAGGGTCGGCTCGGAAAAACCCATACGCTGGAGGTTCTCCCTGATCGTGGGATTCAGCAGATCAAAGACATTCACAATGGAAATGATTCAAGTGGCCGGCGAATATATTCATTGCGTGCCGCGTGTCAGCACCCAGCCCTGAGACATGTAGCTGATCTCCAAGAAATCAACATCTTTTGACACAATACCTTATGGATTCGCAGAGACAAAATTTAAAAATATAAATAATATTTAAGTATTGCCATTCGTATGAAAAATACATTTATAGTAATATTTTACACAGCTGCAGCTTTTCCTCCAAATCTCCACTGGAAATTAAGGGGTTAACTACCAAAATTTCTGAGCTCCCTCTCCCCCGCACCTGATCAGAATCGCCGCTCTACCTTTAGAGCATCGTGTATATTAAATTTGCCTGAGATCCCAGAGTTTCACAAATCTGCATCTACGCGGATCAGGGCATGCTGGCATCAGATCTTTAAGACTGCTGCCCCCCGGAGTCTGCCTGACCGCAGGAGATTCAGAGCATAATTCGCCTCATCGAGCCTGAACTCCTGGACCTCTGTTCTGATGTGGAGATCCCTGGCAAGCGACATGAACTCCTCGCCATCCCTTCGCGTGAGGTTTGCGACCGACCTGATGCTCCGCTCCTCCCAGAGTATGCTGTAGGGAAAAGATGGTATGTCAGACATGTGTATCCCACCGCACACGACAGTCCCTCCCTTTGAGGTGGCCCTGAGGGCAGCTGGAACCAGGTGTCCGACAGGAGCGAATATTATCGCTGCGTCAAGCTCCTGCGGCGGCATCTCATCAGAGCCTCCGGCCCATGCAGCGCCGAGTGAGCGGGCGAACTCCTGCGCCTCCAGATCTCCTGACCGCGTGAATGCATAAACATCGATGCCCTCGAAGACAGCGACCTGCGCGATTATGTGAGCGGCAGCGCCAAATCCGTATATCCCCAGCCGCTTCACGCCGGGCTTCGAGAGCGCAAGCCTGTACGATCTGTATCCGATCAACCCGGCGCATAGCAGGGGAGCTGCTCTGAGATCGTCATACCTCTCAGGGATCGGCAGGCAGTAGCGCTCGTTTGCGACAGTGTACTCCGCGTATCCTCCATCGATTGTGTATCCGGTGAACCGCGCGTTATCGCACAGGTTCTCCTCCCCACGTATGCAGTACCTGCATGCGCCGTCTGTGTATCCCAGCCATGGGACCCCGATCCTGTCGCCGGTTCGGAAGCGCTCAGCATGCGCTCCTTTAGCTAAAACCCTACCCACAATCTCATGACCGGGTATGAGAGGGAGCTTCGCTCCGGCTAGCTCCCCATCAATTATGTGCAGATCGGTGCGACAAACGCCGCAGGCGCTCACCCGGACCAGAACCTCCCGCTCGCCGGGAGCAGGGATCTCGACATCCCGCATCACCAAGGGCTCACCGGGCCTCTCGAGCAGCATGGCCCTCATGGATCTCATTTCAGACCTCCCATATCTCGCAGCAGAGCTGCAGCCAGTGGTTTGTTATGAGACGAACGCAGCGTTTGCAATGTAAAATCCCCCTAACCAGTGCTGGCCCGGGCTGGTCTCTTCTCTCGTTATTCCAGATACTGGGCCAGGAGGTTCTCGTAGAGATTCCTCACGTTCTCCTCAGTCTTCGGCATATCAGGGAACCCGCTGTACTCCATAGCCCTCTCCACGTCTCTGGCCAGATCAAGCCTGTACTGGCTCCTGGAGAGGAACCAACCCATCTTTCTGTAGAACCTAGACAGGTACTCCTGCTCAGTCTGTCCAGGTGTCGGTATGAACAGGCCGTGTTTTTTCCCGAGCTCTGCAATCTCCATCATTGTTGTGTAGCCTGACCTGCTTATCACGAACTTCGCCCGGTTCATGAGCTCCACCTTCACATCAGTGGGAACATAGGAGTAGACACGCGTGCTCTCATCAAGCTGTCTGAAGCTGTTTTTCCTCGGACTTCCGAGTAGCACGACCTTTTCCCCAGGAAGCTCAGTTATATGGGAAAGCATGATCTCCTCCAGCTTGGTCCTCTGCGGCTCGGGGCCTGAAATTATAACGAGAAAATCCAGATCCTCTCGCACGTCCATCTTTTTCGTGCTGCAGAGAATGCCTGAGTAGAATGTCCTGACATTTGTGACCCTGAAGCTGGATCGGGAGAGCTTTCCGCTGATGGCGTTCGGTCCTGGCGGATTATCCGGGACTATGACGCCTGTGAACTTCTTGTGGAAGTATCCATTGACATAGAGCGTTGCAAGCTCCACAGGCCACAGGAAGAATGGGACACTGAACCTGAGCTGATGGGTTATGAAGAATGATGGTATATCTTTTGAGTAAACTCCCATGCGGTTATCACTTATGATCAGGTCGTATCTGTCTCTCGATAGAATCTGCGCCAGGTTTCTGCGCTCGTCTGCCAGAGCCTTCATCATTATGGGGAGGTAAGCGGTGAACTTGGGCAGGAAGAATCTTGTCGAGCTGTATGGCACAGGGTAGTCCTCGAATACTATAAACCTGCACTCCGGAAACTCCTTTCGCAGGAGCTCCAGCGCATTTCCGCTCGATGCCACAGTCACATCATGTCCACGCGCCAGAAGTTCTCTGATTATCGGAATATCGCGAGATGCATGTCCAAGGCCCCAGTTCAGCGGGCTGAAGAGCACGTGTCCCATGGGATGCACAATCTACCCAGAGGGTATTAAATAGCTTTTTGGAAATACCTCATGCTGTGGTAGTCTACCTTCGTTGAGGTGATCTTGATGGCAGGCTCCTTGAGATATGTTTATTTCGAACGCTGCCGACATGAAAATCGACATCCTGGACCTGTTAACACTTGTCCGACGCCTTACAGCGCAGTTGATGGCCATGAATCTCCTGTAGCTATTGCTTTTGCACTTATCCACACGTCGTAGGTAGAATATCCACGCTATGCAATAATATTATCACGTTCCCATCTCCAGCAGTTCTGATATATGAGAGGCTCATGCTCTCGAATCGCCGGATAGGCAAACTCTGGTAACTTCGATCAATCGCAGTAGACTCTGTCTCCATCTCCAAGATTAACGGTCCGCCGAATCACCAGGATGTGCCATATGATAAAACCTGAGCTCCTAATCATTTAGGCGAGGTGAGACGGAAATGTGGCGAATGATGCTGCTTTTTCTTAGGAGAAAACTGTACCATTACCCACAAATAATCAGTATGCTGCGGATCCATATGCCTAAATTATGGGGAGCTTAAGCTTTTTGGGTAGTGAGCCCGAATAGCTTGACGAGAATAGAGGGTATTTGGCGAATTGAATACTCAATAGGCTGCGAACACCTGCGGTCCTCACACCATTTGCTCAGAGCTTACCCTGGACGTGGGCCGCCATCTTTCGATCGGCGAACCTGCAACAAACCACACACGCAACAGGCGACCAGAGGCTCGGAGTGAGGATCCCTGGGCATCCAACGCCCAGGAGATAAGCGCCCGGACCGGGATTCGAACCCGGGTCGAAGCCTCGACAGGGCTTCATGATAGGCCACTACACCATCCGGACATTTCACAAGTCCCGCCTCCCAGATTCGAACCGGGGACATCGCGGTGACTGCGCGCAGCACCCTGAGGGTGCTATACATACTACAGCCGCGCACTCTACCAGGCTGAGTTAAGGCGGGCCTCGCTATTGGTTGACGTGCTTATACTTAAGCTCTTCGATAAAGGGGTTTTATCCTAAGCTCCCCATAATTTAGGCATATGGATCCGCAGCATACTGATTATTTGTGGGTAATGGCACAGTTATCTTCTAAGAAAAGCAGCATCATTCGCCACAGTTCCGTCTCACCTTGCCTAAATGATGAGGAGCTCAGGCTGTACAGAATCATGTGATATCTTTAGGATCTGTAGATTGTGAGATGAGACAATAGAGCAGCACATCACGCCAGCTCTGGCAAAACTTCCCATCCAAAAAATGCCAGAGCCTAGTGCTCTGGCAGCATGAATGCTATATCCTCTGAGGGATGGCGGTACAGCCTTGCGCCCAGGCGCTTCTGATCCAGGATGTGCCCTATGATCCCGATAGTCCTGCCAAGCGCGAAGAGGCCATTGAGGTATCCGTGCTTCAGGACATCGTCTATATCCTGCTGCGTGAATACCGGACATGATGCCATCAGGTCCAGGAAGAGTATGCCTATGCATCCGTCGACATTCAGAATCAGATTGCCCTTCTTCGCTGTTGTGATCGCCTCGACCTGGAGAGCATAGTTGAGAAGATCCGTCCTGGCAAAGTGCCGCTTTGCGTATTCGATCAGCAGCTGCACCCGTTTGTCCGGATTCTTGACGCTCTTGATCCTGTGACCGATGCCCGGGATGTTCACGCCCTTCCTCTTCATCTCATTCACGAACTGCTCAGGGGTGAGCCCAGAATCATACGCCCTCTTGAACTCCCTTGCGGCATCATCGATCGCCCCTCCAAACCTCGGGCCGATCGTGAGCAGGCCGCTTGCCAGTGAGGAGATGAGGTCCTTGCCAGCGCAGGATGCGACTATCGCGTTATGCGCCGCTGAGACAGAGGGGCCGTGGTCCGCGACTATCTGGAGAACAAGCTCTATGAATCTGGCAGCATAATCGGGGAGCACCTTCTTGAACCACAGGAGACCGATAACCCCGCCGATCCCCATGTTCCGCTCAAGCACATCGCTCAGAGGTATCCCTGCATAGAGCACCTCCTCGCCGCGATCGTCCGAGATCGTGCATATGAACGTTGTGGGCCTTCTTATCATGCCCGTTGAGAGAGCCTTGCTGTAATCCACCGGTATGCTCGGAACCTGCGGCTCGACCACCTCTCTGACCTTCCCTTCGGCCAGGAGCGTCTCGTATACCTTTCTTATCTCGTCCCCATATCCATCAAATGACTCCGGGACATATGCTCCTGCCTCTTTAAGCGCGCGGTTCTTCTCCTGCGCGGTCTCCTTCGCTGTATCTGCCTTCGCGCCCGCATGCCCGAACTGAACGCTCGCAGGGAGGAAGGGGGCGCATGTTCCTGTGACCCAGGCAACAAGCGGCTTTGTTATTCTCCCCTCATTCAGAGCATCGACGATCCTGTACTCGTCCTCCCCGCCGAGCTCGCCAAGGCATGCGATCATCGCTATATCCGGATTCGCCTCATACCTGAGTATGTGATCGAGCATGCTTGAGCCGGGATATCTGTCGCCGCCTATGGCTATGCCCTCGTAGACGCCATTAGAGTTCCTGGAGATGATGTTGAATGCCTCGTTGAGCATTCCTCCCGACTTCGAGACGAACCCCACACATCCGGGCCTGTATAGCTTGCATGCGATGATGTTCTCTATCGTCCCCGCGGTGTTGCCTATCCTGAAGGCGCCTGCTGTCAGGCCTCCGACAGTGGCAGGCCCGATGATCACCTTGCCCGCCCTTCTCGCAGTTGCGCCGATTATCCTGGCATGCCTCTCAGGCACACCCTCGGCTATGATCGCAACAGTTCTTATCGTGCTCTCCCTCAATGCCTCCAGCGTCGTATCGAACGCGGATCTTTGTGAGGCGAAGTTCACCATCACATCCGCATCCGAATGCTTCTCAGCAGCCTCAGCGATCGTCCTGTACATCGGAAGGAGGATCTCCTTCGTGCCCCAGAATGCCTTGTGTATTCCGGATCTGCTGGGGTTTATTATGGCCGCGATGCTGGGAGTCTCCCTCTGACATACGTAATCAAAATCGAGCATCCTCTGGATCGCATTCACCTGGTAACCGTAAACGAACGCCTTAGTGTTCCTGTCAAAGAGAATGTAATCAGGCCTCGAGTTCATAGCTCACTCCCCCCTCAGTGCCAGCGGCACTATCCGCGTCATGTGCGTCTCAGGGCCGTAGACCTCTATTGGTATGCCAAGCTCTATGCCGAGCTCCCGCATCATCCTCAGCCCCTCCTCGTAGTTCGGTCCACCTCTCCGAACGAATATCCTGACGTTGTTCTCCCTGAGCCTGTCCCTGTACTCTCTCAGGGCCATGACAACGCCCTTGAACGTGCTCGCGACGTCCGTGAAGTTCGCTATCGCGCCGCCGATGAGCAGTACCTTCCCCCTCGGATCCTTCTCCCGGGTCATGAGATCGAGTATCGTTTTTGTGTAATGGTACGTGTCCTCTGTACTTGGATCGCCGCTGTACTCGCCGTAGTTCGCCAGCTCTCCGGCGAAGCCGAGGTCACATATCGTATCAGTGTATATCACGCTGGCTCCACCGCCTGCGACCATCGTCCACACCCTTCCCTTCGGATTGAGTATCGTGAGCTTCAGCGATGCGCCTGTCTTCGCATCTATCTCCTTTATGAAGAGCTCCTCAGGTGTCAGGCTCCTCCCAAAGGGCTCCGGGAATACGAGATCCCCCCACTTCTTCCTGCACCAGAACTCCTCAGCATCGTCCAGCTTCGCAACCATATCGAGCGGGATTATCTTCCCCTCGACGATCGTGAAGGGGTTTATCTCCAGGTAGACAAACCCGAGATCCACATAGAACCTGAAGAGGGCCTCGATGAATCTTGCCACCCTCTCTGCATCCGGAGAGGCAGGGAGTTTGGATTTTATATCTGCAACATTGATACCATCCAGAATGTCAACGTGCATCTGAATGACCTTGTCCCAGTTCTCCTCCACGCAGACGCCTCCCTGTGTAGAGAAGTAGATGGTGTCTCCGTCGCGATCCGAGCTTATGGCCACATAGAGCTCATTCTCATGTGGCACATAAGGCTCGACCAGGAAGTGATCCAGGACGCCCCTGACGCCGCCTATCGTCACCTCTCTGTTCATGTTCTTGCTCAGGTACTCCCTGACTTCATCCCAGGAGGCGTTAAGCAGGACGAGCCCGTGGACGCCTCTTTTTCCGAAGAGCTGATCGGGCTTAACCACAAGCCTCTTCTCGAGAATCCAGGGGTTATCAGAGACCGTGCGTTCCAGATCGGTCTCCGGCCCGATCAGAGCGATCTCTCCTCCGTAGTCGAAATCATCGAGGTATTCCGGGAGGAACCTGGCAAGCAGCCTCTTAGCATCAAACTCCCTAATGCCTCTCTGCGCCATCTTACAACCACCTTCTTCGGGCCTAATCGTTTCGTATTTAGAAATCTTCTGGTCTGGCTCCAGGAAAGCGTTACATATCTTCATCGATCAACTCTCACCATGGACTGTCCATCCTGTGGAGGACGATGCGTAAGGCCTGCGGCTCATATTCTGAATTCCATCGATCATGTTTACATGGCATGTCGAGAATGTAAAAATGGGCCGCATATTGATAAGAAAGCACCACGAAGATCTCTCCAGACGGGAGGGCTGGAGCGGTGCGAGCACTGCGGAAAAGCACCACTGGATCTGGTCATGATCGAGGTGATGGATCTACTCGTTGAGGAGGGTCTTCGCGACGATCGCGAGCCGCTTCGCAGCGTCGGATCACCCATGATAGAGATCGGCTATCCTCTGCCGTATCCGCCGCGCCTTGGTGAGTCTCAGCTCATACTGCTGATGGAAAGGGTTAACAGAAGCGCCGCATCAAGGCTCATTGAGATTCCGGAGGTCAAGGGAGTCATCAGACGCAGCAGACACATACCTGGTGTTGTTGATGAAAAAGGACACACATGGGAGCTGCTCTCCGGCTGTGATATGCGCTGTGACATCATCCAGAGCATATACGGCGATTTGGTGATATATAAAAACCAGTCAAAGATACACATAGAGTTTCCCAGAGAAAGCTACCCGAAGATACGGATTCTGGAGGACCTCATGATCACGGGAAGAAGTGTGATCGACGGCCTCTGCGGGCCTGGTACCCTTGGGCTCGTCTGCGTCCTTGCTGGCGCGAAAAAGGTCGTGATGAACGATATATGGCTGCCGGCGATCGAGAACGTGCTCATAAACCTGGAGGTCAACAGGGATATTCTGGGCATAGATAGCATCGAGCTGTTAGATCGTGGGAAAGAGCAGGTTGGAAGCAGCCCCAGGCTGGTAGGGCGCGCAAAGGGCGCATGCGAGATAGAGGTTTACCATGGAGATATACGAAAGCTCTTCTCAGCTGTGAGCCCCTCAGATATATGCATCCTTGATCACTTTCCAGGAGCACCGCTGGATGATATCAAGAAAGTGTGCAGCTCTTGCGATGAGATTGTGGTCATATGATGGGACAGCGCGGATTCGAACCGCGGTCCAAGCGTCCCAAACGCTCGAGGATGGACCAGGCTACCCTACTGTCCCGCAAAAGGGCAACGCAGTATGAATCAAATCATGGATATATAGCTAATCCTGAAGCGACTGCAGAGCGATGCGAGAGGCTCCCGAATAACAGATTATGCAGAACTGCTGCCCAGATCTCGAATGAATCGCGAGCTTCCGGGATCATCATGGACGGAGACCGCCCTGAATCCCCCTGATGCAGGGACGCGAGGCTCCTTGGAAGGATTCGAGATCTCACCTGCACCTTCTTGCCGCGCTCTCGAGGGTCTTTGCAGTGATCATCGCAGCCCGCGCCTCCCGTGCTCTGCCGAGAGCTGCCATGGCATGACTCTTGTTGTACCATGCGCCTATGAAGTACGCGTCTATCTCGAGGGCTTTGTCGAAGCAGGCGAGGGCCTCCTGGTATCTTCTCATCGACCCGAGGGCCATTCCCTTGTTATTCCAGGCGAATGCATGGTTAGGATCGAGCCTGATCGCCTCGTCATAGCTCTTCAGAGCATCCTCATATCTTCCCATGTACGATAGAGCGATGCCGCGGTTGTTCCAAGCGTCCACGATGGTCGGATCATGCTCTATAGCGCGATCGTACGCCTCCAGAGCGCTCTCATATCTTCCAGAGTTGAAGTGCGAATTGCCCTTCTCGAGCCATCTCCTGGCCTCTGCGGCGGCTGCTCCGCTCACAAGCGTGACCTCCTCTCCGGCCTGAAGACAGCAGTCTGCGCCATGTTACTCTTTATCACTACTAAAGTCCAGGCAAATGATGGAAATATCATGATTTTACATACCACTGGGTATTACAAAAACCTTACCCGGACACAGCTTTCCGAATTGCATCCTCGACCCTCTCCCTTATGATGTACCCTGCCCTGTGCAGCACTGTGTCCCCGATCTCAGGATCCTGGTCCATACTCGCAGTGCATGGATATGCATGGTGTGCCTCCGAGATCCTCTCATGCATGTGAGGATCATCCTTCTCCACGCCGATCAGCCGCTTGGCCACAAACCATGTTGATCCGCACGGGGCTGATCTGATGACGTTTGCTGCGGCGATCACCTGCCTACCCTCCCGCCCCCTCCGGAGCACTATCTCAAGCTCGGGCTCGCCGATCATCGCTCTCCTCAGAAAAGCTGCTATGTTCGGCTTAAGAGGATCAGGCCTCATGGCGCAGAACGGCTTGGAGAACGCGGCCTCCATCCCCAGCTCCTCTGCAGCCCTCGATACCTGCAGTCTGAGTCCCAGGGGCATATCCTTCGGGCTCTCCGAACATCCAATTACACCCTTGATCCCGGCATCCCTCATTTTTGGAAGCATTCCGAAGAGTATGTCAGGATGCACATTTATGACGATCGCGATATCTGCCTCTGGAACAACAGGAAGCAGCGGCTCAACATCGTCTATGAAATCTCCCAGAGTCGATGGATCTGGCATCTGAACAACTGCCACGATGTCCTCAGCCCCACTGTACTTTCCGCTTCTGCACTGTGTGCACGCCTCGCCGCATGAGATGCAGAATCCGGGATAGTTGAGAAGATTGCCAACGACCCTCTCGCCGAACTCTCCGTTGTAGTAGACCACAACCCTCAAGAAAGTCACATCCTGCACGTAATTGGCACAGGTCGCTATGTAACAGTTTCGAGCAGTCCTGCGATGAGAACCCATGCAGCAGGAGACAACGCTCCCACGACAGTATCGCAGAGCTTCGTCGGCGGAGCTCGCATGGTCCGGTTCCGAACTACTCAGGCTCGAATCCGTGGCTCCTGAACCTCAGGGCGCTGCTGTTCTCGCTCACGATCCGCACGACGTTCTCCGGAAAGCCCGCCGCGGAGCGGGCCTGGATCTCAAGCGTAACCTGCACATCCGATCCATTCATGAGATGCACAATCACCTCCTCTGCGATGCGTGCTGCATCGCGGCCCACCCGCTCCGGGTCCAGCTCCACGGTCGCGTAGAAGCGGCGCGGTGGTTGTGCGATCGGGGGATACTCTGCGGTTGTACCGCATCTGGCCCTCACAACACTTCCGCCCACATCAGACGCTGACGCTCCGATGCTGGCTGTGGCAGATGCTGCGGCGGTCTGAGCGTCACTGCTGATCTGACGGACCGCAGCCTCAGGTCTGACGAGAATGTAACTGCTATCGGGCGTGATCCTCACCGCCTGGCAGTACCTCAGGCCCTGGTAGCGACCGCTCTCGTAGCCCTCTGCTATTGCGAATGTCTCGGTCACCCAGGAGATCAGCGAAATCCCATCAGAGATTGCCTCAGCAAGCACTTCTGGAGAGCGAAGGCGCGGCAGGTAGATGTAGCTCGCGAAGTCCTCGACGAGCTGCCTCACAGATACGTGATCGCCCCTCCAGAGAGGGATGGTATCGAGATATCTGCGCAGCACTGTTGATCCGAGCTTTTCTATGAGCATCTCCTCATGCCTGAGCTTCCTGATCGCGCGTGTGATCAGATCCTCGCTTCCTGTGAGCCGGAACTGCTTCCACTCCATCGGCATAGAAGGGCTGCTCTGCTCTGGGACCAGGAGCCACTGGTACGTCTCAGGAATGCGCACGTTCACAGCCCTGTCAGCATCCTCCATCTGCGCCTTGGCCTGTTTTGTCTGGTGCGGATCGAGGTTCAGCTCATCCCTCTCATTGAGAATCGATCTCCACGCAAGGTATCTCCTGAGAGCATCCTCAAGATCTCCGAGTCGCACGCTGTCAGCTGCGAGAAACACCAGTTTGTTGCGATAAATGCGCGGCGAGCTCCCCCGTCTCTCCAGGATCTCCACTGCTGACTTAAGCGCTGGGTTATCCCCATCCCTGGTGTATGGCTGATCAGCAGGAAGAACAACCAGCCTTGCATCAAGATCATCAGGAACGTCTGAGCTTGATCGCGGAAGCACGTGAACGCATATATCGCTCCTCCTGATCTCTGAGCGGAGCCTCTGCTCAAGCTCCTGCATCACACTGTCGCGGTCGCGCTTCAGCATCTCAGCCCGATCATCTGCAAGCTTTGTCACAGTTGGTTGTGTCGAATACCAGTAGCGTGATCCGTCCTGATAGAGATATGTGGCAGAGCCTGCAAGCCGCCTGAGGGCATCACCGAATATCGCAGGGGACTCGCCGGGCATCACACAGCCCAGCTTGATCCTGCGATCCTCTATGCCGCGGTGCGCTGCTGACGCTATTGGCGCAGAGCCAAGATAGACCGTGCGGGCGACTCGCCTCGTGGCCTGAATCCTGCCAAGGTTGGGGTTCTCGGAGTCGAGCCTTATTGGAAGAGAATCTGGGCCGTCGACGTCCCTCTCTATGATTGGTATCCAGTTATCCGGAAGGTATCGTGTGAGTTCGAACCTCACCCTGTCATCATCTATCGGCACAGAGGCTGGGAGAATCAGAGGATTCCTGTCGCCGTCCCTCCAGAGGCAGTGGATCACAGCTGCCATCAGCCTGAGCACACCCCTTGTCCTCTGGAAGTTCGCTAGCGATGACCAGTCGGAGTAGAGACGATCGAAGAGCTCCGGATGTATCGGGTATGCAGCCCTGATCCTCCTCTCGTAATCTGCCTCCGCACATTCAGATGGGAACTCATCCCGCTGAGTGCGGTAGAGATCCGCAAACGCCCTGGCTATGACGTCCCTCTGCTTGAACTGGTCTGGATCTGTGAAGGGCTGGAAGAGCCTGCGCCTGACGATCTCAAAGCTCTCCTCTGCGGATGCTGGCCTCCACGGTGACTCGATCCTGCCGATCACGTTGCGCAGACGCTCAAGGGCCTCGCGCCCCCTGATCCCGCCGACTTCCGTATCATCGGCACGGGCTCCGGATGAGTCTGACGCGGGAAGCGATACGACCAGAAGCGTGCGATCCACGAGCTTTGCTGACTCTGTCAGGGTCTGAGCGAATGTGAACTGTGTCTCGAAGCTGCCTGCAGGCAGATCGCTGAGATCGTGGAGCTGCCTGGCGTATGCAACCCACTCATCTATCAGGATGAGGCAGGGGCCATGCTCCTCGAGGAGCAGCCTCATGAGATCTCCGGGATTCGTCGCGCGCTCGTCATCGTTCCGGACGCGCTCGAATGCCTCGCGACCGCCGAGCTGCCATGCTATCTCTCCCCAGAGCGTGCAGACACGCGTGCCGTCTGGCTTGACCGAGGGATTTCCAGGGGATATGCGGTTTCCCACTAGGACGACTCTTTTCACCCTCGGCACAGAGCTCACCCTGGCTTCCTTCAGGATCTCCTCTATGCCGGGGAGTTCTGATGGGGGATGCCGGAGAAGAGGTGGTAGAGAGCGAGCATTTAGTGCGTCTTGCCTCCTCCGAAATTCGTCTGGAGCTGGACCACAGGCTCACCGCCCATGCCGCTCATGCGCTGCAGCGCATTGATCAGGAGCCGCTTCAGGCTCTCAGTGAGGTACGTTCGTCGGAAGAACTCGACCGGATCTCTGTACTCGTCATTCCCCTCGCCGAGGTAGACCTGCCAGAGGTCTGCTGCGAACTCAGCCTGCTGGAACCTTCCAGCTGCGACATCCGGATGTGGTGCTATGACCTCGCGCCAGGGCACCAGGCCGCCTGTTGCAGCTGCCTCTATGAGAGAGCCCCCTGCCTTGCGCTTCTCGTTCCGGACCTGCTCATCGAACCTCAGGCGCAGGAGCTCCATCTTCATGCGCTCCAGCTCCTCTGCCTGTGGGGCAGAGACTGCCCTCAGGAGGCGCCCTGTCGAGTCGATCGCCCTATATGTGTCATCGCTGGAGAATGCCTGCTGGTGCGCCCATCTGTTCCTCCAGTTGCGCAGCTCTGATACCAGGCTTCTCTCAGAGTATCCCAGCGTCTG
>NZ_JAOAKP010000002.1 GCF_026419855.1 Methanothrix sp. | reverse complement strand
GGGTCGATCTCGTGCGCCTGAGCGATCTGCTCAGCATGGCTGATAGGGGAGAACGTGTGAGGCTCGAGCTTCTGGAGGATGAGCGAAAGCTGAAGATAGGCGTCGGCTCTCTGTCATACACATTGAGCCTGATAGATCCGAGCGCGATACGCAAGGAGCCCAGGATCCCGGAGCTCGATCTCCCAGCGCATGTGACGATCCCCGGAGCGGAGTTCAGACGGGCGATCAAAGCTGCGGAGAAGGTGAGCGATCATGTGGTGCTTGGTGTTAAAGATGATGTCTTCTACATGGAGGCGAAGGGAGACATAGATGCGCTAAAGCTCACGATGCCGAGCTCTGAGCTTCTTGATATGAAGCCTGGAGAGGCAAGATCTCTCTTCTCTTTGGATTATCTCTCCGACATGAGCAAATCCATAGGAAAGGCACCGGAGGTGAAGCTTGAGATAGGCATCGATTATCCGCTGCGGATCAGCTTCAGGCTGAACGAGGTCTATGTCAGCTACCTCCTGGCGCCCAGAATAGAGCAGGAATGAGGACATTCTGGTACCCATTCACACATGCTGCAGCACAGGATATCAGGCGCATTGATGCCCCCCTTGAGGATGTGCTCAGGAGCAGGGCGTTCCAGCCTGTGCGGCGCAGGGCGGTTGAGCGTGTCCAGGGGGCGCTTCATGGAGATATACCGGATGCGGACACATCAGACAGCGTGAAGCAGAACGTTGAGCTTCTGTCGTATCCTCTCGCCAGGCTGATCGTCTCGTGCATCGATGACGACTATCTTCTGAGACGCTATGTCCTGGCGGAGGCGAAGCTCGCTCACAGGAGGCTTAGGATCTCGGATAAAGAAGAGGTGCTGGAGATCGCCAGGGATCTGGGGATGAGCCCTCTCTCTGAAGGAGAGAACTTCAGAATACATTTTGTGGATTTTGTTGTGTCCGCTGCGCGGTTCAGAAGCCAGAAGTGGAAACTCATCAACAGAAACCTTGACCGCGGGTATCTAACAGTCACCCGCGAAGAGCTGCTCCGACTGATGGAGGAGAGGATCAAGGACAGAATACAGGAGGGGCTTCCGCTCGATGCTGGAGGCATATGCGAGAGCCTGTCGGATCAAATTAAATCCCTAAGAGGTGAGCTCGAATCATCGAAGCATAGCGCAATGGTAGAGCTCGGAGAGTTCAACAGGGATGCCCTGCCGCCGTGCATGAGATCGCTGCTGGAGCAGCTTGCAGCCGGCAGAAACCTGGCCCACACAGCAAGATTCGCGCTCACAAGCTTCCTTCTCAACATAAATCTGAGTGTTGAGGAGGTAATCGGCATCTTCAACAACAGTCCAGACTTCGATGAGGAGATGACAAGATACCAGATCGAGCACATCGCCGGATCAACAGGAACGCGGTACACCCCGCCGTCGTGCTCCACAATGCTCACATACGGCAACTGCCCCGGCGGCGATGAGCTCTGCAGGCGCATCAGGCACCCTATAAGCTACTACAGGCGCCGACTGAGGGAATCACCGAAGTCAACTCCTCCCTCCTGAGAGTTTCCGCTATCCCTGCTAAACAGGTTCTATGTAATCGTGCGAGCCGGTCTGGAATATGGTGGGCATCTTTGGGTTTCCGGGACAGCGCATGGCAACCATCTCAGATGGTGATTGGTGCGGGTTTTACTGCTCCAGCTCGTCCTGCTCCGGCCAGAGCATTTCATGGAGATGTAATCAGATTTACTCCAAGCCTTCTCATATCCTCAAAGAACCCCGGATAGGATACATCGACCGATTCCGCGGTATCGATCCTGGTATCGCCTGCCACGATCCCTGCGAGGGTCAGTGCCATCACGATCCTGTGGTCGTGGTATCCATGAAGATCTGCTCCGTGCAGTTCACCCCCAGCAATCTCCAGACCGTCAGGTCTTTCCCGTATTTCTGCGCCCATCTTCTTCAGCTCTACCGCCATCGCATGGATCCTGTCGGTCTCCTTGTGGCGCACGTGCTCCGCATTCTTTATGACCGTGCGCCCCTCGGCCACCGCCCCCAGAACCGCGAGCGTCGGCACAAGATCCGGCGTCAGGCTCGCATCTATCTCTGTGCCCCTCAGTTCTGCCGCTGATACGCTAACCTCTCCTCTCTCTGTATCCCACAAGACGTCAGCTCCCATCTCTCCGAGAATCTCAACTATCGCAGAGTCACCCTGCCTTGATGGGAACAGGCCCTGCACGGTAGCAGAGCCTGCGAGCGCTGCTGCAGCCAGAGGATACGATGCGGATGAGAAATCTCCCGGCACAGTGTACTCCTGAAGGCTGTACCTCTGGCCTCCATGCATGCGGAAAGCATTTCCATCGACATGTATCTCAGCCCCGGCCTCTCTAAGGATATCCAGAGTGATCTCGGCATACGGCCTGGATTTCAGCTCGCCCTTTATCGAGATCGTCGTATCGCCGCTGGATAGTGGGCATGCTATCAGGAGGGCTGAGAGGAACTGCGAGCTCACACTGCCATCAAGATATGTAGATCCACCTCTGAGCCGCCCTCTTATGACAAGCGGAGCGCGATCGTTTCCCCTTATGGAGAACGCCTCAGCGCCCAGGTCGTTTAGCGCTTTGAGAAGTGGGCCGTTCGGCCTGCTGCGTATCGAGCTGTCGCCTGTAAGGACTGCGCCGTCGGTGAGCGCTGCAACCGCTGACATGAACCTGAGCGTCGTCCCTGAGTTCAGGACATCTATGACGTTCTCAGGGGTTCTGGGCTTGCCCGAGACCCCGTGGATCTCAAGAGAGTCTTCCCGCAAGTTCACATTAGCCCCGAAGGCCTCGCATGCCGATATTGTGGCCCGGGTGTCTGCGGATATTAGCGGCCTGTGAACGCATCCTGAATCTGAGAGAGCTGTGATGAGCACAGCTCTGTGAGTATAGCTCTTCGATGGCGGTGCGCGGACAGTTCCTGAGATGGAGGAGCGTGAGACAGATACTATCATGTGTGATAGAATCACGGGATGATATATTAAGAATGCGTGAGGCACTGCTGTGAAGGATTGCGCCGTTATGCAGAAGATGCCCTTCGCGGGTTCTGATCACCGAACAGACTGCCAGAAATCAGAGCACGCTGAACGCTATATGGATCCAGGGGTGTCGCATGCTTCTGAGCTCAACGATAAAAGGGGAGATCCCACAGTGCCGCTGGCGTCTGTGAAGCCAATACGACCCGTTGATGGCGTCTGACTGTTTTTAAACATGTTCATACAAATGAATATGGCTGCCATGGTCCCGTGAAGCAGACTGAGATCCCGGGCTCTGCAGCTATGCTGTCCAGAACCTGGCCGAGAGCCCTCTCCTCGCTGGCAAGCACAGAGAGGTTCATCATCATCACCATGTCGCCGTCGGATTTCCTGACCTTCTCCACCTTTATGTCATCCGCTTTACTCCGAATCCTTTCATAAAAATCTTTGAAATACGCGCCCATGAGCTCATCCATCTTTCTCCTCACAGCGGTCTCGAGCTTCTGCCTGTACATGTACGCAACACCCGGAGGCTTTGATGACATCTCCTCCTTGATTCTCCGCACATCCTCACTCTCATTTTCGATCCTCTTGCTGAAAACTGCAGGATCATAGAATATTTGAACTCCGTACTCCTTCCGGCCCCTTATCCTCTCCATCTTTCTCCTTATCTCATCGAGATCATCAGAAATCCATTTCTTTAGGACTTCCTCTGCATTGCGGGATTCCTTGGGCGCTATTATCGTATCGAAGCCGAACGGCATCACAGTCCCGAACCTCTCGGCTGCCAGATCAACCACCTGCTGGTGCGATTTTACCCAGCTCTTCACAGTCTCCTCATCATCACTCCTGTACGGCTCCAGCGGGCAGCTGTGAACTACCGCTGATATCCCCTCGTGCGGGATCGTGTACACCTCGCATCCATCGATTCCTATGGACCCCAGGTTCGCGGACACGCTTGCATCAGCAAGACAGTAAAGGTAGAGTCCCATCTCATTCGAGTGCGCAGACACCACAGCTGCATCTTTTGCTGATGTCTCTTTTTTGATCCCATCAGGTTCGTGTAAAGCCCCTCCCGAGCTGCCCTCGTGTATATCATCACTCTCAGCTTCACCATATGATGCAGAGGTGTTCAGCTCTCTGAGTATCGCCTCTCTTATCACAGCCCTGAGTGCTGGTATGAGCTCAGCCCGCACCACCTCTGATATCACAGGAGTCAGCTCGTCGCCGATCGCTTTGATCTCAGCCCTGACCATCTCCGCAATCGCATCCCTCAGGTCACTTTCCTTCATGCGCCTCCTCCCACCTCTCAGGGTTCAGCATCCGATCTAGAAGATTGTCTACGATCTCATCCAGACCGTCGCGGACCGCCTTTACGGATTCTGTTACCCCATGCTCTCTTTTGATCTCGTCTATTGCGATATCGAGCTCCATCAGCGCCTCGCCGAGCCTGTTTACCTCCTCCTCTGTCAGAACCCCTGACTCCATGCGCCTCAATGCCTGTATCCGGAGGGCATCCCGTATCACCTCGACAAGTGCTATGACCAATCCAAGAATGCCATGCTTCAGGTTGCTCTCATCAATATTGATTGTCATCTCTCACGCTCCCTCCACTCCTCCAGCATTTCGTATTCCATCTGGCTCTTCGCGCTGAACGTCGCGCTCGTGGTTGAGAGGATTTTTGGAGGTGTGCGATGCTCTGCATCGAGTTCATCGGCATCCTGGAGCGATCGGACGGTGCACATCGCACGCTCTGCAGCATCTCTCAGAGCATGGATCTCTGCAGAATGTATCTTTGCCACCGTACCGTCCTTCAGGCAGATATGCAGTATGTCAGTCTCTCCATTCGCAATGACCCCGCCTTTCTTCAAGGCAAGATTCTGTATATCCTCGTAGCATGCTGCGAACAGGAGCTCAGGGGGCTCCTTTCTGCAAACAATTATGCGCCTGTTCGTCACGCACACATCTCCAGGCCTCCAGGTCTGGTAGATTCCATGAGAATACCAGTACGTGCCAAAGGTTCTGAGACGTATCTCCTCGCCCTTGAGAAGGAACTTCATGCTAAGCGCCTTTAACCTGTGCTGCTCAGCCGCCCATGCCCTCTGAGCCGCATCCCACTCATTCCATATTCCATACCTGATCATTGTGTCCATTCCAGCAAGCGCAGCCCTGAGGTTGAGGCCGAGCAGAGGCACACCTGCAACTGAGATTATGATATCAGCGTTCAGCACGACCCCTTTGGTCAATATCCTGTCCAGCAGATCGACCAGGCCTGCGTTTGTGTGTCTCTCAGGTTCCATAATCGTCCTTCAAAACAAAAGGCATCTTCAGCATGCGGTCTCTGGCTAACGCGCTTGTCCAGCCACACCACGGGCAGCACTCCTGCATCAGCTCCTCTCGCTGCACCTTCTTGCCGCACTGCGGGCAATCCTCCTTATCGAGCATCGCATCCCGCCACGCACCGGTCTCGCAGCTGATCCCGGATGGGAACTCCAGGCCGTACTTTGCAGCGGTCTCGAATGATGCGAGCGCGGCCCTCACCTTAATTCCCAGCAGCTCAACTCCAGCCACAGAGACGGTGATGTCCGCGTTGATGACCAGTCCCTTGTCAAGTATCCGGTCGATCGCGCCGGCCAGCCCGCGGTCCGAATCCCTTTCAGGAAGTACCATACAATTCTCCTCCGATCAGAAGGCTCCGATTGCACCCAGAGCCGTTGATCTGCATGCTTCGTCCTTGCGGATCACATCTGCACCTTCTCCGCTATCCTCAGCCGTTCTACAAGATTCTCAGTCCTCTCCATGTACTCCTCACGGCTTATCTCTCCGAACTCGTACAGCAGCCTGGTCTCCTTTATCTGATTCCTGATCCTCTCAGGGTTGTACAGCTCACGCTGTGCATATCCCCTGATCTGCTCCAGCGTCCAGATCAGATCCAGGCCCGGGACAGAGATGCCGACGCTTCTCAGAAGAAGATCATCTATGACGAACAACCAGCAGGACCTCCTGATGGTATCTTCAAATCGAATGGAAAAATACCTTGCCATCTGTCTGAAATATTTTCGTAATATGTCTCATGGGATTTGTCGGTACAGTTCTCAGATTCTGAGAGAAAGTGATTGTGCCGATCATAGATACAGCAGTCTGAATGCCAATCCTGTCGATACAGTACCGGAAAAAGACCTGTTCCCCGGGTTTGTGTGTGAAGGGCTGGAAACCCTACCCCTCTTATCCATCCAGTTACTTGCTTGGAGAGGCACTGTTTCCGCTATGTGCTCCTGGCAAATGAATGAGTGCATTCAGCAACCAGTATACTTGCCCTCTAAGTTGCTGAACACAAAGAGAGACTCTATCCACAGGATGTAGTGGCTGGCCCGTATATCGGCCCCAGCACCTCAAGGCCGCCTGGCTTCACGACAAGGTGGTGCTTCTCCATCTGATGTCTCGCACCACGCATCTTTCTGATCTGCAGATACCTCTTAACGCCATCGTAGCTCTCGATCACACCCAGCTCGATGATGCCATCCGAGAGGAACCTCTCTCCTCCTTTTCCAACCTCATCCCCTGTTTCGAGTATGAGAATGGACGTGAGACCCCTGTCCCTGAGTGCGGTCAGGAAGTCGTAAACGTTTCTCCGATGGTTTGCCTTTGGCGAGAGTGCATAGAGGGCGTTCAGCGAGTCCATCGCGAATAGAGTGAGGTCACGATATCTGTCGATATATGTGTCGAGAACATCCTTCGTCATGCTGAACATGTCTAGGTTGTGGTCCTTCCATTCCACCCGCATGTCCCTGTAGTCGAATATGTGGAGGTTCTCATGCCATCTTATCCCTATGCTCTCCATGTTTTTGAGATGACTGTCCCTCGTCTGCTCCAGGCTCGCGTAGAGGCCATGCTCCGCGCTGCTCTCCAGGTACCGGGACATCATCGCCAGCACCAGGCTGGACTTCAGCGTCCCCTCTCCTCCGGTGACCAGCAGGACAGAGCCAGCAGGTGGATCTGCCTCGAGGACGCGATCAAGTCCTTCGATACTCATCCTGAGCATGATCCCTTCAGAAATGACAGCAGGTACTCCAGAGCATATACCATGTTTCCGATCTTCCTTTTCATCACCTCTTTCCCCTTGGGTGTCAGGGTGTAGAACTTTGTCTTCATGTTCCCTCTGCTGTACTCTGCTCTCAGAATACCTTCAGCCTCCATCGAGTAGAGGATGGGGTAAACAGCGCCCTGGCTCAGGAGCACATTGTATCTCCTGTAGATCTCCTTGATGAGGTCGTAGCCGCACATCGGACGCTCTCCGAGTATGGAGAGTATGAGAATATCCTTGTTCGGCTTAACGAACCTGCTCAGGATCTCCTCCCGGTCATCCTTCCCGAGGTTTGTTTCTTCGATCAGAGCCCCTCCCACAGATGCTAGAGACATGGTAATCTAAATACGTATAATTGTTACGTATTTATGATATTCTCGATCTCTCAGGAGTTGAAACATTTTTGATTTAGTTCATCAGATCTTCATGCCGGAACGACAGATTTGATTGCATTTGGTTCCTGTTTGCGCCATTGACTCCAGAGCATAAATGAACAGGTTTCTGCGCGATCTGAGAGTTGGGGGTTGTGCACCAGGGTGGTGTGCTCGGGGATCCCTATTAACCACATGTTTGATGATCTGCGCATGTCGCTGCATGCTTCTATCAAAGCAGATTTATATCAAAAAGCTGGGTTTTAGGAGGTCGTGCTCATATTACACTGATGATATGGGTTCTCTGATTTCAGCGTGGCTCATGTCTGCGAATCGTCGGAGAGCCGTACAGAGACATAGCTTCGGGGCCTGTACAGCCATATCTCCATCGTGTATCTGCCAACCCGCAGATTCAGCTGGATCTGCTGTGTTGGATAACCTTTTGTGATAACGTCTCTAGTTATTGATTCTGATCTACACTCCACGCATTCCTGGAATCGTCTTCCGCTTGCGGATTTTAAAGACTTATCCAACACAGCAGCTGGATCAGCATTCAGCATGCATGGGGGACTTTCAGCCCCACTCAGCTGGTATCTCCTGCATATCCCTTTCTATGAGCGCCATCTCCCTCTCGGAGAGGGCAGATGGGTTCACAGGCACGATCAGTATCCCTCTGCGTATGAAGACCATCTCCATGATATCGCGCAGAAACCTGATGACCTGGACAAAGCCGTTCGTGATCACAAGAAGCTCCAGACCATCGAGGAGAACCACAGGATTGTGGCTCTTCTCAAGGAACCTCGCAGTAATGTCCGCCATTACCTCAAGGTTACTTACGGCCATCTGGCCCTCGCCACGTCTGCTGATCCAGAAGATCGGCGTGGTCTGAAGCACATACCTGTTTCTGATATGCTCAGGGTGCTGGCTGGTGAAGCAGAGCCCCTGAGCTCTCTTCTGACTGCAGCTCTTGCATGGGCATTTGAGAGTGCACTCCTCACAACCTATGCTCTCACAGTTGAACGCATCAGGATGCTCGCAGCTCGCGCACTGTCCTCTTACCAGCGACGAGAAGATCCGAAAGCTGAGCTCAGGCTTTTTCTCCCTGACCAGATATGCTGAGCCGCGGGAAAGCTCCTCCGATATGCGCATGCCCACAGGCTCGGTGAGCGGCACCACCCTTGGCTTTCTTCTGAGAACGTTAAGAATGCTCAGTGCTCTAACCATGGGCGAGAGTGAAGCAGATTGTGCTCTCCTCTCCGAACCTGCTCTCGAACCATATCCGTCCACCATGCGCCTCCGCAATATCCTTTGTTATGGGGTGTCCTAGATCCATGCTCATATCCGCACTCGCCTCATTGCTCATCACGAAGAACTCCACAGACCCTTCAACGCTCGTCGTCTTTTCTTGGAAGTGAACCAATGATATCCAGGAGATCTTGGATCTGGAATGGCTTCAGGAGAAAACCCCTCGCACCTGCATCCATGCACTCCTTCTCCAGCCCCGGCTTGCCTATCGCGGTTATCACTATGATGTTGGCAGATGGATCCATATTCATGATCTCACGCGTGACCGATATCCCGTTCATGCCTGGCATGAGAATATCCATCAGCACCACATCCGGCCTCAGGTTCCTGTAGGCAGAGAGCGCCTCCTCGCCGCTCTGCGCATCATGTATCTCAAAACCACGTGCCTCAAGGGAATCTCTCAGCGCCCTCACTATGAAGGGAGCATCATCAACTACCAGTATCCTCATGCTATATCATCTCGGCTGTGATCGTGAATCAGATGCGGATTTGATATACAGTATGATCGTCTGCCTCTTCTATAGTTTACCAATTTTCACCATATGATAATCTCCTTGACACTTGGATGGAAACACATGCAGAAACAAAATTTAAAACTTTTTTAGACAGATGATAACTTATTTTAATTATCAGTGTGTACTTCTGTGTGGATGATCTTAATTAACAATGATACCGTCTTCGCCCTCGGGTGTCGAACACGGCCAGAGCCTCCTGCGGGGATGAATCGGGCCCAGCTCGATCATCCCCTTTCTACTAGCTGGCTTATATTAAAACAAACGAGGGCTCTCACATATCATGCTCCAGATCTCTGGAGAAAAGAGTTGTCGGAGGTGATTGGGAATGGTGACATCAACACCTGATTCGTCCAGCCTTGCCGAGGTTCTCGACAGGATCCTGGACAAGGGAATAGTGGTCGATGTCTGGGCCAGGGTATCCCTGGTTGGCATCGAGATACTGACAGTCGAGGCGAGAGTGGTGGTCGCATCCGTCGATACGTTCCTCCACTACTCCGAGGAGATGGCGAAGATCGAGCAGGCTGCAATAGCTGCAGCACCGGGAGTTCCTGCCTGACCAGGAACTCCTGATTTTGTGGTAATTCGGGGTGCCTATGGACGAGACTGTAGAAGAGCTGGTGACCAAACACACCCGGCGAGAGCTGGAGGAGATGGCAGTTCAGCTTGGGATCCAGAACCTCGGGGGCACAAAGGCCCAGCTGGCCGAGAGCATAATCGAGGCCAAGAGGAAGGCTCAGCCCCAGATCATTGAGCCCAAGCCAGTGGAGGTTCAGATGAAACCTGAGGAGCGAAAGGAGGTGCCAGCAAAGGCTGCGGAAGTCAAGCCAGCGGTATCTGCAGAGATTCCTTCGGCTGTACAGGGAAGAGGTGTTCGGGCGAG
The DNA here is from genome assembly GCF_026419855.1 of Methanothrix sp. Taxonomy (GTDB): domain Archaea; phylum Halobacteriota; class Methanosarcinia; order Methanotrichales; family Methanotrichaceae; genus Methanothrix_B. Next base: position 52,037 of record NZ_JAOAKP010000002.1, on the reverse strand, counting down.
GCAGGAAGCGATGCGCAGAAAGTCGGCGGAGCTGAGAAGCGCCGGAGTCGCCATCCGGGATGAGGGTGTGAGCAGAATGGCCAAGAGTGTTAGCGCCCTTAAAAAGTCGATAGAGGAGCAGGCAACAGAGAACAAGAGGGGCATAGCAAAGATACGCACGGGTGTGCGTCAGATGAAGCTCTCGATCGGAAAAACCTCAGAGGAGCTGAGAAAATCCGGTGAGCGCATTCGGGAGGAGGGTGCGAGGGAGCTCAACGAGGGTCTGAGGAGATTCAGAGCAGATCTGGACAGCCAGATCAGAGAGAATCGCGATGCTGTATCGAGGATGGGATCTGGTGCAGCTGAGATCAGGTCCACGATGGATAAGATGTCCATCGATTTTAAGAGATCCGGTGAGCGCATTCGGGAGGAAGGTGCGAGGGGGCTCAACGAGGGTCTGAGGAGATTCAGAGCAGATCTGGACAGCCAGATCAGGGAGAATCGCGACGCCATATCGAAGATGAACACAGCCGCCAAGGAGCTGCACTCCAGAGCTCTGGCTCTCAGAGATGAGATGCAGAGATACGTCGAGCAGGATGTTAATAAATATATAAAAGATTTCTACTACGGTTAACCACCGGTAGATATTTTTTACGATCCCCAGAGGGTTCTAGATGAGATACATTGTCACCCATCCCAGACGTGTGAGAGGCGAATCTGTCCACCAGACCTCATGGGAGAAGAAGCTGCTGCTCTCAAAGGAGCGTGAGGAGATTCATGTGAAGGTGCAATCGCAGACAGCAGCACGCGACCCCGAGGTCTTGAGAAAGGAGATCGAGGAAGCATATCTGATGCCTGAGGTCGAGCACTTCGTGGAGACCCCTGAGGTCAGGGAGACCGAGGCGAGGATGAAGCTCTGGCTCGAAGCTGGCTATCCTGTCCATCTCATAGGCCCCACAGGATGTGGAAAGACCTGCCTCGCGATGCATGTCGCCCGGCAGTTCGGAAGGCCTGTGGTCTGGATAAACGGCGACGAGTCGATAACTACGGCAGATCTCATAGGCGGCTACTCACAGATCGAGAACGAGAGCGTGCGGGACAAGTACATCCACAACGTCTTCAAGAGCAAGGATGTCATGAAGGTGGAGTGGGTTGATAATCCGTTATCGCTTGCGTGCAAGTACGGATACACGCTGATATACAACGAGTTCTCCAGGACAAAGCCCGCTGCGAATAATGTCTTCCTCTCCGTCTTTGAGGAGGGTGTGCTTGAGCTGCCGACGAAGTTCGGGGAGGATCGGTACATAAGAGTTCATCCGGAGTTCAGGGCCATCCTCACATCTAACTCGATAGAGTATGCTGGCATACACAAACCGCAGGATGCTCTTCTGGATAGAATGGTCGGTATATACACGGACTATTACGGATATGAGACAGAGGTGAGGATCGTCATGGAGCATACCGGGCTTGAAGAGGATGTGGCGCGCAGGGTGGTGGAGATCGTGAGGTACCTGCGGGAGCGGCTTCCGGATGCGCAGAAGCCCGGCACGAGAGCATGCATAATGATAGGCAAGGGCCTGAGGATGCTGAACGGAAACTCCAGCATAGGTCTGGACCAGATCTGCATAGATGTGATCGCCAACAAGACCAGCTCCAGAAAGGAGATGGAGGAGAAGAGAGAGCTGGTGTATGAGGCGATAGCAGCTGTACAGGAGGGTCCATGTGGATAGGGTCGGCGCCGTCATCCAGGATGCTGGGATCGCCAGGGTCAGCGAGCTCTTCTCGCGGAGACCAAGGGGGCTGAGAATCAACGAGACGGAGGCGCTTGTAGTCAGAGCCAGGACCGATGACGGCAGGATTGCAGCCAGGATGTTCTACCTTTGCCTGAAGCCGGATGGCACGGTGGATCTCGATACTATAGCATCAGGAAGAAGCAGAGCGAGGCGCAGAAGGCTGGCCTCGTTTCTCAGGTATTACGGGCTCATCAACAGGGAGGAACGATACAACCTCAGAGAGGCTGTGAAGGGCTGGGAAGGAAAGCAGGTTGAGGCCATGAGGGACTGCGATCTGATATTTGTTCCCTAGGAGCTGGAGAATGACGGAAAAGCCTGGTCTCAAGGATATGCTCAGAATCGCTAGGACCTCAGCTGAGGAGCTCCTTGGAAAGAGGTTTGAGTCGATTAGCAGCATATCCAAAACAGAGGGCGGATGGATTGTGAATGTGGAGGTGCTGGAGCGCAGGGCCATACCGGACACGCAGGACATCATAGGCAGATATGAGATGACTTTCGACGAGAACGGCGAGATCACCGGCTATCGCAGAATGGAGCTACGTCATCGAGGAAGCCTGGAGAGGATAGAGGAGGTCTGAAGCCTTGCCGCCAAAGAGGAGCACACAGAAGGGGATTTATGTCTATTGTGTGATTAAATCGGAGCATGTGGATTTCGGGCCCATAGGCTTCGGGAACAGTGATGTCCGTACAATTGAATACAGAGACCTGTGCCCTGTTGTGAGCGAGGCAGAGCTGAAGGAGTATGATGTCGATGAAAAGGACGTGGAGACTCACAGGAGGGTCGTCAGGAGGGTGCTGGAGGAGCATGATGTCCTTCCGGTCGCGTATGGTATGGTGTTCAAGGGAAGAAAGAACCTCGCTGTGGCCATGAGCGCCGGATATGCTGCGATGAGGAAGGCGTGGCCCGTTGTGGAGGGGCGTGTCGAACTTGGGGTCAAGGTGATCAAGCCAAGGAATGCGGATATGAACGGGCGTGATGAGGAGATCAGAAGGGAGATTGTTGGATGCCTCAGCGCAGCCTCGGTGGATTTCAAAAACCTCGACCTTTTCAGCGATCGATTGCTTCTAAACACTGCGTTCCTGGTGGAGCGCTCCAGGATCGATGAGTTCTCGGAGCGTGTAAGCGCAATTATCGAGGAGCATGGCGATCTGAAGACAAACTATTCCGGCCCGTGGCCGCCGTACAACTTTGTCGATATACACATCCTGGGGAAGAGCAGGAATGGATTCAGACAGCCGAGGATAAATTGAGCGAAGATTCAGATCTTTACAGAGATCTCGTAAATCTGATCAGAGATATGGACTCCAGAATGCTCACATCCGGTCATGTGACAGGGAGAGTGAGAGGACCATGCTTCTCCGTCCTGAGATACAGGATATCGATACGCTCGCTGGATTCCTGCATCAGATAGCGTTCAGTCTGTATGGAGTGAGATATGACAAGAAGATCAAGGATCATGGAGAACAGAAGGATCCAGCATACAAAGGTAACTGCACACCGCATGCGTCTCAGGGATGAGATACTCCCATACCTCAGATCAAGGCGGGAGGAGATGGCATGCAAAGCTGCATCCCACAGGCTCAGGATAAAAAACGCCTGGAGGGATAGCCTGGCAAAGTCCACAAAGCACATGCTTGATGTCAGAAGAAGACACGCATCCACAATTGCCATCCACAAAAAGCGGCTTGCAGAGATGCGAGCCAGGTGATCTTCTCATGCAGCATGTGGATGCTCTTGATTTTCATCCTTGGTTGAGATATGGGGGATGAGATCGGATAAGAGTTCATATGATTTCGATCGGTTCAACATAATACGATGGAAACATAGCATTGTTACAGCAGGTATGAGATGCCCTGTTTGGAGTGTGCGAGATGTCAGATAGTTATGAAGATCGTCTGGACAGAATAGAGCGCAGGCTGGATGAGATCGAGAAGGCTCTTAAATCCCTCAAAGGCACCGGCGAGGAGAAGAAAACCGCTGAGGAGCCGTCGATAGTTGGCGAAATCGTGAGCCAGTTCATTCCAGGCCTCGGCGGGATAATAAAAGCCCTTGAGGCATCCTCTCCGGAGTTCAAGAGGAGAATAGCGGAGACGGATGCAGAGGTGCGGCACAGGATAGAGGTCGGATGGAGCAGCAGGCCAGTAGTGGATTACAACATATCCGTGAGGCCGCTGAGCAAACCTGGGGCGCGAAGGCCGTCGACAAGACCGCACGATGTCAGGATACCCGCAGCTCCCAGAAAGGATCCAATAGTCGATGTTATGGACGACGGAGAAAGCATAACAATCGTCGCAGAACTCCCAGGGGTGGAGGAGGATGAGCTCTCTGTGACGATCAGGGGAGGAGTTCTGGAGATCCGGGCGGGGGAGTTTCTGAAGCTGGTGAAGCTTCCGCCAGACGCCGGGAACATCCGCAGCAGGAGCTTCAAGAATGGCATACTCCAGCTGCAGATCGATCGCATAAGGGGCTGAATCGAGAGTTGTTTTGAAGAGGACCTCTCTTTCCTGAACTCTCATCATTTAGGCAAGATGTGAAGGAAATGTGGCGAAAGATGCTGCTTTTCTTGGAAGATGACTGTGCCATTACCCACAAAAATCAGTGTGCTGTAGATCCATATGCCTAAATTATGGGGAGCCTAGGTAATATGCAATATTATATCAACTTATGCGAATACTATAGATTTGCCTCAACGTATTGAGCATGCTCTGATGAGAGGGTACATATTATCTCATCCGGGATCTCCCAGATACGAGACCTCCACGTCCGGTGGCAGCCTGGGAACAACATTGTGATGGGCGCCTATGAAAAGCAGACCTGTCTCACCGTCACGAAGAGTCTCTGCTATTCTTCTGGCGATATATGCGTCCCTCTCCTCGAGAAGGCGATCCTTCTCCATGTTGTACGCATCCAGCGCCCTTCTCTGCTCCTCACCAGCTGTTGATACCATCGCCTTTATGTGCTGATACTCTCTGAGCAGCAGCTCTGGGCTCTCTGTGGCCTCGATCCTTGCGCCTTTATCCATGAGCTTCTCGATGATCTGATAGTTTCTGCTTCCCTTCGAGGCCGTCTCCCGGATTATTCTCTCTCCGAGCTCTCCGCCTGCAGGCAATCCATCCTGGTATATGCGCAATCGAGCAGGATCCATATCCAGGCGATCGATCTCCTGCTCGAGCTCATCCCAGAAGCGCTCAATCCTCCTGCGGTTCTCCTCCCACCTCTCCCTTCCGAGCCTGGAGGCACCCATCCTCTCAAGCCCCTCCCTCATCGACCCCATATCCTCGGGCGAGTGAACTATCCTTGCGACTATCAGTCTTCTCAAGGAGACCATCTCACAGGATTTCTCTCAGCATCTCGCTTTTCCCTCATCTCAGAAACGCTGCCAGTCCCGTGCCCTCGCCAGTGTATGGTCCTCCGCTAGGCGGTGATGGCCGCCAGCTCTCGCCCATGAAATCCGCTATTTCTGGGGTGTGCTCTGTGTAGTTGATCCCGGGCGGCTGCCAGCCCTCCTGGATGAACTCATATATCGGCTTTATATGTGTATTAACACCAAGCCCCGGAGATGTCCATGTGGGGAGGAGGAACTCGTAGATCTCCAGCGTGTGGCTGTAATCCGAGAGCGGAGGGAGCCACTCAGCATGAATCGATCTGTACTCTCCCAGCGCACCATATCCGGTCCAGGATATGTGGGTCGTGTTCTTCACGGGCAAACCGATGATGGCTATCTCCTTTGGAGAGAGACCTATTCTCTCAACATCTGATGCAGACGATGTCGCTATGATTACCAGAGAGAGAAGCACGAACAGAACTCTCATGGCAGTTACTCCGGTTTTAAAGAATATAGATCTTTGCGGGCCAGCAGCAAATACGACTGGTGAATGCATATGGGTGCAGTGGGAGGGGTTATTTACTCACATTATTGGAATCCGCAGAGCCCAATCTATCAGACCAAGGAACATCTCGTCCTTGGTTATTGATTTCAGAATCATTCAGCGATTCGATCCCACTTGTCGCATGCGATGATCCGCTCATCAGATACCATCCAGCTGCAGGCCGTGCGATCGAAGGTATTTTAAAGAAAGAGCGATGATGCTTGGGGGATCTATATGGGCAGGGTAAAGCTTACCGAGACCGTCTTCAGAGACGCACACCAGTCGCTTCTCGCGACCAGGATGAGGACCCGGGACATGTTACCCATTGCTGAGCTTCTCGACCAGGTCGGCTACTTCTCGATGGAGGTCTGGGGCGGTGCTACGTTTGATACATGCATACGTTACCTGAATGAGGATCCCTGGGAGCGTTTGAGAGCTTTGAAGTTGGCGATGCCAAACACGCAGATGCAGATGCTTCTAAGAGGGCAGAACCTTGTGGGGTACAGGCACTATGCCGATGATGTCGTGGAGAAGTTCGTCGAGAAGGCAGCCAAAAATGGCGTCGATGTATTCCGCATATTCGATGCGGTCAACGATATAAGAAACATGGAGAAGTCCATCAGGGTCGCGAAGCGGATGGGCGCGCATGTGCAGGGGGCAGTCTGCTACACCATAAGCCCGGTTCACACCATAGAGCAGTTCACGGAATTCACCGTGCGCCTGGCGGAGATGGAGTGCGACTCGATATGCATAAAGGATATGGCAGGTCTGATATCCCCCCACTATGCAAGCGAGCTTGTGAGATCGATAAAGCGCGAGGTGAATCTGCCCGTCTGCCTGCACACCCACTGCACAGCGGGCCTTGCCCAGATGAGCTACCTTGCAGCAGTGGAGGCAGGCGCGGACATTCTGGACACAGCGATATCCCCGCTCTCGGGAGGCAGCTCGCAGCCATCCACAGAGAGCGTCGTGGCCGCGTTCAGAGAGACACCATACGACACCGGACTTGATCTGGAGCTGCTCACAGAGATAAAGCGCTACTTCGACAAGCTCATGGAAGTATACGCGCCTGTATTCAATCCAATAGCTGCCAAGATAGATACGAACGTGCTCGTGTACCAGGTCCCTGGGGGCATGCTCTCAAACCTGGTGGCACAGCTGATCGAGCAGAAGGCGATCGACAGATACGATGAGGTCCTGGCTGAGATTCCAAGGGTAAGGGCAGACCTGGGCTATCCGCCGCTGGTCACGCCCACGAGCCAGATAGTCGGGACCCAGGCGGTTCTCAACGTGCTCACAGGCGAGAGGTACAAGGTCGTCCCGAAGGAGGTCCGCGATTACGTTAAAGGCCTGTACGGGAGACCTCCTGCGGAGATCGATCCGAAGATACGGATGAAGATCCTGGAGGATGAGGAGCCGATAACGGTGAGACCTGCAGATCTCCTGCCTCCAGAGTATGAGGCTGCTGTCCGGGAGGTCGATGCGCTGGGCCTTGCGAAAAAGGAGGAGGACTACCTCACATATGCTCTTTACCCGCAGATAGCCATAAAGTTCCTGAAGGGACAGGCGACCGAGGAGCCTCTCGTCAAGAAGGAGGCGAAGGCTGCGGTGGCTGTAAAGGGCAGCGCGCCTGTTGCGTTCAACGTTGAGGTTGACGGAGAGGCGTATATCGTGAAGGTCGCCCCTGTTGGCATAAGCATACAGGAGGCGCAGCCGAAGGCGCCCAAAGATGGCGTCACAGTGCCGATGCAGGGAGTGTTGATAAGGTACAAGGTGAAGAAGGGCGACAGGGTCAACAAGGGGGATGTCGTCGCGATACTAGAGGCGATGAAGATGGAGAACCCGATATACGCGGACAAGAGCGGTATCGTGAAGGAGATCTACATCGAGACAGGGAAGACGGTCTCTCCGGGCGATGTGCTTATGTCCATAGAGTGATCCAGAGTTGACATCTGAAATGCAGCCTCCTGAATGTGCTCACATCACTGCTGCTCTGTTCCGGAGCGATATGAGGCATATTAGGAGGCCGCTTCAAACCAATTTTCGATAGGAGCTGCGATATGAGGAAGGAACAGGTGCTTATAGAGGCTCTGCCGTACATAAGGGAGTTTCACGACTCCATAATGGTGATAAAGATCGGCGGTTCGATAATGACGAACCGCGAGATCCTGGAGAACTTCATACAGGATATAATACTGCTGAGATACATCGGCATACATCCGGTGGTAGTTCATGGCGGAGGACCTGAGATCTCAGAGACCATGAAGCGTCTTGGAAAAAAGGCCGAGTTCGTCGCTGGTCTGAGGGTCACCGACAGGGAAACACTTGAGATAGCGAGGATGGTGCTTCTGGGCAACATCAATGCAGAGCTTGTATCTCTTATATGCAAGCATGGCGGTAAGGGCATCGGGCTCTCCGGCAAAGATGGCATGCTCATAGTGGCGAGGAAGAAGCCGCCGATGAATGTGAATGGAGAGAACATAGATCTCGGCTACGTCGGGGAGGTCGAGGAGATAAACCCGGAGATACTGATGATCACCGCAGGGAAGGGCTACATCCCTGTGATATCGCCCATTGCGATCGACAGGGATGGGAACAGCCTGAACGTCAACGCTGATACTGTAGCAGGAGCTGTGGCAGTCGCCCTGCGTGCGAAGAAGCTCATATCAATAACAGATGTCGAGGGAGTGCGGGAGGATCCAAACGATCCGGGCAGGGTGATCTCCCAGTTCTCGCCCTCCGAGTTCCAGAGGCTTGTTGAGCGGGGCATCATAAAGGGCGGCATGATCCCGAAGGTCGAGGCGTGTGTCCAGGCTGTTGAGCGCGGCGTCGAGAAGGCACACATAATCGATGGCAGGATACCTCATGCGATCATACTCGAGCTTCTGACAGATGCCGGCATAGGCACGATGATAAGCAACGCGACCTCCACCCCGTCCTAAAGGGCGGAGCTTCCTGCTTCATAGATCCAGTATGCTTCTTACTCAAAGATTGGAGTTTGTACCCTGATAATCCCTGTCATCTGATCTTCCTTACTCTGAGCGTCTGCCCAGAGATACCCACAACCTCGACCGTTTCTCCTTTTTCGATTCTTTCGTCAGCCTCCGCCTTCCAGTACTCACCGCGGTATATGACATATCCCTTCGGATCCAGGGTCTCGATCGTCTCTGCGTACTGCGCGGCGGTCTCCTCAAACGTCGGCCTGCGCCTCGCCTCTGCTATCTTGTAAACCGCGAACGCGAAGAATCCGGCCATGGTCAGTGAGGGTAGCAGGAAGAGTCTGATAACAGAACGCTGGTACTCTCCGGGAAGATACCACTCAGGGAATCCTATGGGCGCGAATAGGAGTGTTCCCAGAACGATGCATATCACTCCTGCAACTCCGAGAACGCCCATCGCATGCGTGTGCAGCTCTGCCAGGATCAGGCCCATGCCCAGGATTATGAGAAAGAGAGCGCCGATGTTGACATCGAAGCCCTGGCCGATGAGCCCGAGTGCAACCGCTATGACCCCGAAGACCTCTGCCCCAAGGCCTGGGTTGGAGATCCCGAAGATGAGAGCGTAGAGGCCGATTAGCAGCAGCAGTCCGGCGATCGTTGGATCTGAGAGCAGCATCAGCACCCTGAGCCTGAGATCAGGCTCGAAGATCACCACCGCAGCGCCTTCTGTCATGAGAGTTTTATTCTTCGCAGAGCTGCCGTTGATGGATCTGAGGAGACTGCTGATATCTGGAGAGACGTGCTCGATCACTCCGTACTCCAGCGCCTCCTCTGCATTGAGATTGAGGTTGCTCAGGACGAACTCCCTTGCCGCGGTCCTGTTCCGTCCGTGGATCTTGGCCTTCTCCTCGATGAGCGCAACTATCGCGTTTGTTGTCTTTGTGTCGTTTACAGGCTCAGTAGCCCCTGTGGGAAGAAGCCTGACCGGCTGGGCTGAGCCTATGATCGTGTTCGGGGCCATGGCGGCAATGTCTGTACTGATCAGTATCATGGTGCCTGCGGACCACGCCTTCGCTCCCGGCGGGAAGACGTAACCCACCACAGGCATATCTGTTCTCTCCAAAGCAGCTATTATCTCCAGGGTCTCGCTAAGACCGCCCCCGGGTGTATCGAGCATCAGGATCAATGCATCTGCGTTCGAGCTCTCGGCGTATTTTATCGCCGCCTTCACAAGATCATCGCTCGCCGGCGTTATTGCTCCGTCTATCTGGAGGGAGATGACATCCCCCAGGCAGGGGGACGAGAGCACTATCAGCAGCATCAAAGCCCGCAGGTATGATCCCATGGAGATCAATCCTCATATCTAACCGCTTCTTCCCGCCTCCTCAGCAGTCCTCTGGAGAGCTGTCACCAGACCTGCTGTGCCTCCCACGTCAGCGCCCGATGTCACAACGATCAGATTCCTCTCCCTAGCGATCTCCGCTAGGGTTTGGAGCTCCCTGAGCTTTATGGCAATAGGCGCGTGCTGGTACAGAGCAGCAGCTTCAGCCATCGTCTTGGATGCCTGGAGCTCGCCATCCGCCAGGATTATCCTGGACCTCTTCTCCCTCTCGGCCTCAGCCTGCTTTGCTATCGCGCGCATCATGGACTCTGGCAGACTCACATCTCTCAGCGTGACTGCGGTCACCTTTATGCCCCATGGATCTGTGTGCCTGTCGAGGATGGTCTGAAGCTTCAGGTTCAGCTCCTCCCTCTTCGAGAGGAGGTCATCCAGATCTATCTGGCCCAGCACATCTCTCAGCGTTGTCTGCGAGAGAAGCGCGGTCGCAACCCTGTAGTTCTCCACCTGGATCACGGCCTTCGCCGGATCCATGACCCGGTAGTATATCACGGCATCAACATCCACGGTCACGTTGTCTCTAGTTATCACGACCTGCTTCTGCACATCTATCGTCACAACACGGAGATCGATGAGCTGCACCCTGTCTATGATCGGGATTATGAAGAAGAGACCCGGACCCTTGACTCCACTGTACCTGCCGAGCCGGAAGACGACGACACGCTCATACTCCCTCACAATCTTCATCGACTGGCTTAGAAGTATGAGCAGAATGACTATCACTATCGGAAGCTGGGAATCAAATAAAGCCACACGAACACCTCATAATGCTTTTAGCCGTTCTTGTATATTAAAAGCTGCTTGCTTGTGTGCTGCATGTGCGTCGGGCCGTGGGGTATCCCGCAGTGTAACGGCAGATCATGCAAACCTTTTTATATACGATACCTCCCCTGAGAGAAGGACATCTGATGAGCGGTCCTTGCGAGCGGTCCATACTGATACCGTCCTCGTACACCATGGAGACGGCGGATCTGCGCCTTCGCACCGCGAAGGTCGGGCTTATCGCAAGGGCTGCGGCGGTCTTCCGCATCGACCGGATCGTCGTGTATCGCGATGATGAGTTTGACGATTCCAGGTTCATAAGCACAGTGCTGCGGTATGCAGAGACTCCGCAGTACCTGCGGAAGCTCCTCTTCCCCAGGATGAGGGAGCTGAGACATGCGGGGGTTCTGCCGCCGCTGAGAACCGCTCATCATCCAGTGGGCTCCAGAAGCTCAACGCTCAAGGTAGGCGAGATAAGAGTCGGAGTGGTAGTAGAAAGCGTCGGATCTGATGGTGGCGCCTGGGTCGAGGTCGGTCTAGACCGCCCTGTACCCCTTAAATCGGAGAGAAGATTCCAGAAGGGGCAGCGCCTGAACGTCAGGATCTTTTCGCTGAATCCACTCGCCGCTGAGCCTGTGGACCGGAGTGAGATACCCGGCTACTGGGGCTACGAGACGATAGTCGTGGAAAGCGCGGAGGAGTACCTCTGCTCCAGGGACGAGTTCATCGTGGCCACATCCAGAAGGGGGACTCCGGTGAGCTTTGATCTGCTCAACCACATAGAGAGATCAAGCTCAAAAGGGCTTGCGGTGGTGTTCGGCTCCCCCGCACGGGGCGTTGATGCGTTTCTGAGCCGCGAGATGCTGGAGAGATGCTGCGTGATCAACACAATTCCGCATCAGGGAACTGAGACGGTTCGTGTCGAGGAGGCCGTCTTCTCGACGCTTGCCCTGCTGAACCTGGTGCGTCTGGAGGAGTAAATGGCAAAGATACACCGACCGAGGCGGGGTTCGCTGGCCTTCAGCCCCAGGAAGAGGGCCAAGAGCGAGGTTCCAAGGATAAGATCCTGGGTCTCAGAAGAGAGGGCCGGAATGGCCGGCTTTGCCGGATACAAAGCTGGCATGACACATGTCATAATGATAGATGACAGGCCGAGAAGCCTCACAGAGGGCATGGAGATCAGCGTGCCTGTGACAGTGGTTGAGGTGCCGCCCATGAGCATAGCAGCGCTCAGGGTTTACGAGATGTACAACGGCGGCATCAGGCCTGCAGGGGAGCTCTGGGCCGAAAACCTGAGCCAGGATCTGGCCAGAGCGATAACGGTTCCAAAGGCGAGAAGGGGCACATCTCTGGAGGATATCGAGTCCAGGGTGGATGAGCTCTGCGAGATCAGGGTTCTGGCCCATACCAACCCAGGTCTGGTGACAGGCATACCCAAGAAGGTGCCGGATATCATGGAAATACCTGTCACAGGGCGGTCTGTGGAGGAGCAGCTGAAAGCAGCGGAGGGGCTTCTCGGCAGCCAGGTGGCTGTGGGCAGCATCTTCAGCGTTGGCGACTGGATTGATGTAACTGCAGTCACGAAGGGAAAGGGAACCCAGGGTCCGGTGAAGCGATGGGGGATAATGCTGCAGAAGAGAAAGCACTCGCGCACCGGCAAGCTTAGACATGTCGGCAACCTCGGTCCGTGGCACCCGGCGAGGATAAGCTGGAGGGTTCCGCAGCTCGGTCAGACTGGATATCACCAGAGGACTGAGTTCAACAAGAGGATGCTGGCAATGGGCACGAACGGCATGGACATAACCCCCGAGGGTGGCTTTGTCGGCTATGGAGTTGTGAGAAACGAGTACATGCTGATAAAGGGAAGCATCCCTGGACCTGTGAAGAGGCTGGTCAGGATGCGCAGGGCGATCAGGCCAGGTGCAGCATTCGCGCCGAAGGCGCCTCAGATACTGTATGTCAGCAGGGAGTCCCAGCAGGGAGTCTGATCGGGGATCGCGATGAACGCTAAGATTATCGATATTTCAGGAAATCCGGTTGGCGAGATTGTGCTCCCAGGGATCTTTGAGGAGGAGTACAGGCCGGATCTCATAAAGAAGGCGGTGCTTGCGGCCCAGGCCAACAGACTGCAGCCATACGGGCCGCATTTCTACGCTGGCATGAACACCTCAGCGAGATCGTGGGGGCCGGGTCACGGCGTATCCAGGGTGCCGAGGATAGTCACAGGAAGGAGAGCTGCTGCTGTGCCCATGGCACGAGGTGGGCGCGCATCCCATCCGCCGGTGCCATCGAAGGTTCTGAGCGAGAAGATCAATGAGAAGGAGAGGATCAAGGCGATAAGATCTGCTGTGGCAGCGACAGCGAGATCCGATCTTGTTGCCGCCAGAGGCCATGTGTTCAATGGCGAACTTCCGATTGTCGTCAGGGCCGAGATCGAGAGCGTATCAAAGACCTCGGAGCTGCGGAAGTTTCTGATGGCTGCAGGCCTCTGGGATGACGTTCTGAGGGCGAAGAACGGAAGAAAGGTGCGGGCCGGAAAGGGCAAGCTCAGAGGAAGGAGGTTCAGACAGCCCAGGAGCATTCTGATCGTGACGGCAGCAGATAACGGCATAGGAAGAGCAGCGCGCAACCTTCCGGGTGTCGATTTTGTGACCGCAGATAAGCTGAATGCTGAGCTTCTGGCGCCAGGGACTCATGCTGGCAGGCTCACAGTGTGGAGCGAGCCATCTCTCAAGGTTCTGGAGGAGAGGCTATGATAATTAAATGCCCTTACGTCCCTGAGAAGGTCACCGGTATGATCGATAGGGACAACACCATAGAGTTCATAGTGGATCTGAGGGCCACAAAGCCGCAGATCAAGAAGGAGATCGAGGAGCTCTATGATGTTGAGGTTGTCGATATCAGAACCATGATAACACCCCGGGGCGAGAAGAAGGCTGTTGTAAGGCTCGCTGGTGATAAGACCGCAAATGAGCTGGCCACCAGGCTGGGCCTGCTGTAAGGTGGTTGCGATGGGCAAGAGAATAATATCACAGAACAGGGGCAAGGGAACCCCCACATACCGTGCGCCATCACACAGATACAGGGCTGACATAAAGCACATCAAGTTCAGTGGGGATATCGTTCGCGGTGTTGTGGAGGACATCATGCATGACCCTGGTAGGACGGCTCCAGTGGCGCTCGTGAGGCTCGAGAATGGCGAGAAGCAGTATGTCCTCGCCACCGAGGGCACGTACGTCGGTCAGGAGATCGCCTGCGGGCCTGCTGCGGAGATACAGCCCGGCAACACCCTGCCGCTGGCGAGCATACCTGAGGGCATGCCTATATGCAATATAGAGTCGAAGCCGGGTCATGGGGGACAGTTCGCCAGAGCAAGCGGTGTCTACGGGATACTTGTGGCGCATGACGTGGGGGCGACTGTGGTCCAGCTTCCAAGCGGGGAGATGAAGTGGCTGAATCCGAACTGTATGGCGACCATAGGCGTTGTCGCTGGCGGCGGAAGGACTGAGAAGCCCCTGGTGAAGGCTGGAAAGAGCTTCTACAAGTACAGATCGAAGGCTGCGAAGTGGCCGAAGGTCAGGGGTGTGGCCATGAACGCCGTGGACCATCCCTTTGGAGGTGGCGGGCGCCAGCATCCTGGCAGGCCCAAGACCGTGAGCAGAGGCGCACCTCCTGGGCGCAAGGTCGGATCGATAGCAGCTCGCAGGACGGGCAAACGCTAGGAGGAGATGGTTGTGGCGAAGAGAGCAGGATCCAAGCTTCCCAAGAGGAAGGAGGAGTTCACCTACAGGGGTTACAGGGTATCTGAGCTTGCAAAGATGCGCCTGGAGGAGATCGCAGAGCTTCTTCCGTCTAGACAGCGGAGATCGCTGAGGCGAGGTCTCTCAAAGGAGCACAGGAAGTTTATGGCCAAGCTCAAGTCCAGAGGAACCGCAAAGACGCATCTGAGGGATGCGATAGTGCTCCCTGAGATGGTCGGGAAGGTCGTGGAGATACACAACGGAAAGACCTTCCAGCGCGTCGAGATCATTCCTGAGATGATAGGCCATTACCTTGGAGAGTACGCCTTGACAAGGGCCAGGGTGATTCACGGCGCTGCAGGCGTCGGAGCAACGCGGTCGAGTAAGTTCGTGCCGCTCAAGTGAGGTGTGCTCGTGGGAAGACTGAACTACTCAATTACCCCTGAGGGGCGGTTTGCCAGGGCGATGGGCGTGGAGCTGCCCATCTCTCCGAAGCATGCCAGGGAGATCTGCAGGGCGATAAGGGGAATGAAGGTCGAGGCCGCGGAGAGGTATCTTCAGGACGTCATAGCCCTGAAGAGGGCGGTGCCGTTCAGGCGGTACAACAGGAACGTGCCTCACAGGCGCGGCCTGGTGGGCTGGCCGTCCGGCAGATTCCCGCAGAAGGCAGCCAGAGCTGTGCTCAGGGTGCTGAAGAATGCGATCGGAAATGCGGAGTACAAGGGTCTTGACAAGGAGAGGCTGATGATTGGCTATGCCAACACGAAGAAGGGCAGGACGTTCAGGGGATGGATGCCAAGGGCCATGGGCAGAGCCACTCCGAAGAACCAGGAGACCGTATCCATAGAGATGATACTGACAGAGGTGAGATAGTTTGGCTGTTGAGAAGAAGTTCGTCCAGGAGGGGTTCACCAAGGCGCTCGTGGATGAGTACCTTGCAAAAGAGCTGGACCGGGCTGGATACGGCGGCATGGTCATGAACCGCACCCCGATGGGCACCCAGATCACGGTTTATGCTGAGAAGCCCGGCATGGTCATAGGAAAGGGCGGGAAGCTGATACGCAAGATAACCCGAGACCTCGAGAGGCGGTTCAGGCTCGACAACCCGCAGATAGATGTCCAGGACGTAGGAAAAGGCGACCTGAACGCGAGGGTTGTGGCAAACAGGCTTGCAAGCTCGCTGGAGCACGGCTGGTATTTCCGCAAGGCGGGCCAGTCGATGCTGCGCAGGGTCATGGACTCCGGAGCGCTCGGGTGCGAGATAGTGATCAGCGGCAAGCTGACCGGCCCAAGGGCGCGGGTTGAGAAGTTCCTAGCCGGCTACATAAAACACTCAGGAAAGCCAGCTGAGGAGATAGTCGATAAAGGCTATGCTGTTGCTGTGAAGAAGCTCGGCGCGATCGGCTGCCAGGTCAGGATCGTCCCCCCAGGTGCTGTTTTGCCGGACGATTTCCAGATAAAAACGCCTCCGAAGGAGCCTGAGGCGAAGGAGGCTGTGCCTGAGGCTGCGTCAGAGGCTCCAGCAAAGGAGACACAGGAGCAGAAGGTCGAGGAGAATAAGAGCGAGCTGGACAGGCTTCTCGATGAGCCGGTCGATACGCCTTCGGCAACGGAAGAGGTCCAGGCCCCCCAGGAGCCGGAGAGCGGTATGAGCGAGGCTGAGACCCATGGCGATATTCAGGATTGACGAGATCAGGAACATGAGCTCAGAGGAGCTCGAGGAGGAGCTCCGCAAGCTTGAGGTGGAGCTTATACGTGAGCGGGGTGCTGTGAGAGCAGGTGGCGCTCCTGAGAAGCCCGGAAGGATCAGAGAGATCCGCCGGACGATCGCCAGGATGAAGACAGTACAGAGGGAGCGCGTCAGGAAGTGAAGATCAGTCCCGAGAACATCGCCAGGCATGAGCTGATAGGTTTGACGGTCGAGGTGATCGATACCCCAAACCGCACCATGGCTGGCATGAGAGGCTTGGTGGTGGATGAGACGAGGAACACCTTCGTTATCGAGACGCAGCGCGGCCTGAGGCGCGTCCCAAAGGCCCACACAAGCTTCATCTTTACGCTGCCTGATGGGCAGAAGGTGAGGATCGCGGGCTCTGTTTTGATCTCACAACCCGAGAACAGAATAAATAAAAGGATGCAAATATCGAGGTGGAAGATATGAGAGATATAGGACTGGACGTGAGCGCGCCCCAGCAGGCCTGCAACGATCCAAAGTGTCCCTTCCACGGCAGGCTACCGGTTCGCGGCCAGGTCCTAGAGGGGGTCGTGGTCAGCGATAAGATGGCCAGAACCGTGGTTGTCATGAGAGAGTTCAAAAAGAGAATAGCAAAGTACGAGCGGTACGAGAAACGCAGATCCAAAATCCATGCGCACAACCCGCCGTGCCTGGCAGCAAAGGTTGGGGATCGGGTCAGGATAGCTGAGTGCAGACCTCTCAGCAAGACCAAGTCGTTTGTCGTTGTGGAGGTCATGCGATGAAGGGAAACAAGGCCAAGATCCCGAGGTCGATAAACACCGGAACGTATCTCGAGTGTGCGGACAATACAGGCGCCAGGACGCTGTTCGTTGTCTCCGTGAAGAAGTACCGCGGTGTCAAGAACAGGCAGCCCTGCGCTGGCATAGGTGACATGGTCGTGGTCTCCGTAAAGAAAGGAACTCCTGAGATGAGGAAGCAGATATTCAATGCTGTGATAATCAGACAGAAGAAGGAGTTCAGGAGGCCAGATGGTCTCAGGGTCAAGTTCGAGGACAACGCTGCAGTCATAACAGATGACGAGGGCGTTCCGAAGGGCTCCGAGATCAAGGGGCCTGTGGCCAGGGAAGTGGCTGAGCGGTTCGGGAAGATCGCATCATCAGCAGCTATGATAGTGTGATGGTTATGATCAGCAAGCAACCACGGAAGCAGAGGAAGGCCAGGTTCAACGCCCCACTCCACATGAGGCAGAAGCTGATGCACGCGATGCTGAGTCCGGAGCTCAGGAAGGAGTACAAGAAGAGGAGCGCTCAGGTCAAGAAAGGCGATACAGTGAAGGTTATGCGTGGTGATAACGCGGGCGTTGAGGGCGAGGTTCTGAGCGTGGATCTGAAGAGAGGTGTGATAACAGTCACCGGCGTCAGCAACTTCCGTGCTGACGGGACAGAGGTCCCACGCCCCATACATCCATCAAATGTAATGATCACAAAGCTTGATCTCGACGACGACGAGCGCGAGAAGATATTCTCCAGGTGATTCAGGTGCACAAGAAGAGAGTCACGATACCCAGAAGCTGGCCGATACCGAGGAAGACCAGCAAGTGGATAGCAACGCCGAGACCTGGCCCGCACTCAGCTGAGGAGAGCCTGCCTCTGATGGTCGTTGTCAGGGATCTTTTGAAGCTTGCAGACAACGCGCGCGAGGTCAAGAGGATCCTTCACGAGGGCGGGGTGCTGGTAGACGGAACTGTGAGAAAGGATGCGAGGTTTCCTGTGGGACTCTTCGATGTCATAACAGTGCCAGCTCTCAACAAACAGTACAGGATGATCAAGAGCACGAAGGGGTACTTTGTGCTCATAGAGATCCAGCCTGACAAGCCGAGAAAGCTCGTCAGGATAGAGAACAAAACAACTCTTAAAGGCAACCGCACACAGCTGAACCTCAGCGATGGGTCCAACATAATCGCAGAGGGTGAGTTCAGGACCGGCGATTCGCTCCTCATCTCGCTGCCGGAGAGAAGCATCGAGGACGTCATAAAGTTCGAGGTCGGTAACCTGGCGATGGTGACCGGCGGATCTCATACAGGAAAAACAGGCCGCATCAAATCCGTGCAGATAGTGAGAAGCTCGATGCCGAACAGGGTCACAATATCCGCAGATGACAAGGAGATAGATACGATCGTCGACTATGTATTCATGATAGGCAGGGGCGCGCCCGTTATCGAGCTGGAGGCTGGAAGATGAACCTGGAGCCCAGGATAGACAAGGTCGTTGTCCACATAGGCGTGGGCGAGAGCGGCCAGAGGCTTGTCAATGCGGAGACGATTCTCTCAGAGATCACAGGCCAGACTCCTATCAGGTCCCGGGCGAAGAAGACCCTTCCGGCATTCGGGATAAAGAAGAGAGAGCCGATAGGCACACGTGTGACGCTCAGAGGCAGGGCAGCCGAGGAGTTCCTGGAGACGGCGTTCAAGGTGGTTGGAAACACAATAAAAAGGAGCCAGTTCGATGAGAACGGCAACTTCGCCTTCGGAATCGAGGAGCACACGGACTTTCCGGGGATGAAGTATGATCCGGAGATAGGGATCTTCGGCATGGATGTGGCGGTATCGCTTAGGAGAGCAGGATACCGTATAGCAAAGAGACGTGTGGCCCGCAGAAAGCTTCCAAACTCGCATAAGGTCAAGAGGGACGAGGCTATCGAGTTCATCCAGAAGAGGTTTGGAGTTCGGGTCGTGGAGGCTGCATGAAGAAGAAATTTGGTAGAGGCGCTAACGAATGCAGGCGCTGCGGGAGGAAGCCCGGGCTGGTCAGGAAGTACGGCATATACCTGTGCAGACAGTGCTTCCGTGAGATCGCCAGGGAGATGGGCTTCGAGAAATACTCGTAGGTGAAGATTATGTTGCTAGATCCGCTCGCTGATGCGATGTCCACAATAAAGAACGCTGAGAACGTCGGCAAGCCCGAGTGTATAATCAAGCCGGCATCCAAGCTCATAGCCATGACCCTCAAGGTCATGGCAGATCTGGGGTATATCGGCGAGTTCGAGTTCATCGACGACGGGAAGTCGGGCATGTTCAAGGTCAAGCTGCTGGGAAGAATAAACCGCTGTGGTGTCATAAAGCCCAGGTTCGCCACCAAGGTCGCAGAACTGGAGAAGTGGGAGAGGCGCTTCCTCCCCGCCAGGAACTTCGGGGTGCTGATACTGAGCACCAGCCAGGGTGTGATGCCACACACCGACGCCAGGGCGCGTGGCATAGGCGGCCATCTGCTGGCCTATGTGTACTAGGTGATTATCATGGTCAAAGAGGTGGTTCGTCGTTTGGATATCCCGGATGGCGTTGATGTCCAGATATCAGGCCGTGATGTTAAAGTCAGAGGGCCTAAGGGTGAGCTGTCCAGGGAGCTCTGGTATCCAGGCATAGAGATAAAGAGAGAGGACTCAGAGGTACTGATCAGATCAGAGGTGACAAAAAAGCAGCACCTGGCCATGGTTGGGACAATAACTGCACACATCAAGAATATGATCAAGGGTGTCACGGACGGCTTTGAGTACAGGATGAAGGTGGTATACTCGCACTTCCCGATTCAGGTTAAGGTAGCCGACGGAAAGGTTGTCATAAGCAACTTCCTCGGCGAGAGGAAGCCGCGTTTCGCAACAATCGTCGGAGATGCGAAGGTCGAGGTCGGCAAGGACGAGATACTGATCAGAGGCGTAGACAGGGAGGCAGTGGGCCAGACGATGGCAAACATAGAGCAGGCCACCAGGGTCAGAGGATTCGATGTGAGGATATTCCAGGATGGGATATACCTGGTGGAGAAGAGGTGAGCAGAGATGGACAGATTGCTCAGGGCGAGAGCCAGACAGAAGGCGAAGAAGCCGGAGTTCAGACGTCACGACTCACACAAGAAGGCCAGGCTCAGCGAAAGCTGGCGCAGGCCAAGGGGTCTGCACAACAAGCTCAGGCAGCAGATCAGAGCGAAAGGGCGTCTTGTGAGACCTGGCTTTGGGAGCCCGAGGGCTGTTCGGGGCCTGCACCCCTCAGGGTTCAAAGAGGTTCTGGTGAGATGCGTGGATGACCTGAAGAAGGCTGAGGGATGTGCGATCAGGATCGCCAGGACCGTCGGAATGCGCAAGAGGGAGAAGATCGAGGCCATGGCCAGGGAGATGAACCTGAAGATACTGAACCCCAAGACCGGAGGCGAGTGAGGTGCCCAACTTCAGCGTTCAGAGAAGGCTGGCAGCAAGCGAGCTCGGTGTCGGAGAGAGCCGGGTGTGGATCAACCCGGACCCGGAGGTGGCCAGCGAGCTGGCTGATGCCATCACAAGAGAGGATATACGCGCTCAGATCGAGGCCGGCAATATAAAGGCAAAGCCCA
This sequence comes from Methanothrix sp., assembly GCF_026419855.1. GTDB lineage: Archaea > Halobacteriota > Methanosarcinia > Methanotrichales > Methanotrichaceae > Methanothrix_B. The sequence continues at coordinate 31,483 of NZ_JAOAKP010000002.1, read as the reverse complement.
AGAAGGGCAACAGCCGCGCCAGGTTCAGGTTGAGAGCTGAGAAGAGGGCATACGGCCACAGAAAAGGGCCCGGTCGCAGGAGGGGTGCGAAGGGCGCCAGAACTCCTCCAAAGGAGGTCTGGATCAGCAGGATCAGAGCACTCCGGAGGCGTCTCCGGGAGATGAGGGATAGCGAGAAGATCGACAGACACGCATACAGGCTGCTGTACAGAAAGGCGAAAGGTGGAGAGTACAGGAGCATTGCGCATCTCGATGCTTACATCAAGGCGAAAGGCCTTATGAGAGAGTGATGCTATTTGGCTACAGGACCGCGATACAGGGTACCCTTCAGAAGGCGGAGAGAGGGCAGGACCGACTATCATGTCAGATACAGGCTCATCCTCTCCAGAAAGCCCAGGGTGGTTGTCAGGAAGGGCAATGCAAATATCACAATACAGTTGATCATCGCTGAGCTCAAGGGTGACAGAACGCTGCTCACAGTCAGCTCCAAGGAGCTCAGGAACTACGGGTTCCAGCACAGCACAGGCAACGTGCCTGCTGCTTACCTCACAGGATTGCTCTTCGGCAAGAAGATGCTCGCACTGGGGTATGATGAGGGCATACTCGACATAGGTCTGCACTCGAACTCCAGAGGGAGCAGGGTGTATGCCGCCCTTAAGGGAGTTGTTGATGCTGGAGTGAACGTGCCCCACAGCCCGGAGGTCTTCCCGGACGACTCAAGAATCCGTGGAGAGGTCATAAGGGACTACACCGGAGTGGACGTGGTCTCACAGTTCGAGGCCGCGAGGGAGAAGATACTGGGGTGAGATCGTGATCAAGGGTTACGAGACGGAAGAGGAATGGATACCGAAGACCAGGCTCGGCAGACTTGTCTACGAGGGACAGGTCACGACATTCGAGGAGGCGGTCAGGTCTGGCCTTCCCATCAAAGAGCATCAGATTATAGATCTTCTGCTCCCCGGCCTCGAGGATGAGGTCCTGGACATAACCATGGTGCAGAGGATGACCGACTCCGGGCGAAGGGTGAAATTCAGAACAACGGTCATAGTCGGGAACAGGGACGGATACATCGGTATAGGCCATGGCAAGGATGTTCAGGTAGGTGGGGCCATAAAGAAGGGCATAGAGAACGCGAAGATCAACGTCGTCCGGATCAACAGGGGCTGCGGTAGCTGGGAGTGCGGCTGTGGCCAGGCGCACACCGTGCCGTACAAGGTATCTGGAAGCTCTGGCAGCGTCAGGATATATCTCATGCCTGCCCCCAGGGGCCTCGGACTGGCTGCCGGAGATGTTGCCAAGAAGGTCATGGAGATGGCCGGCATAAAGGACGTGTGGACTAGGACAGAGGGTTCTACGAGGACAACCCTGAACTTCGCCAAGGCGACCTACAATGCGCTCCTTAACACCATAACTGTGAGGTCTTGAGGATGTACGCGATAATCAGGCTCAGGGGAGAGGTTAACACAAAGCCTCAGATCAGAGATACCCTGAGCATGCTCCGTCTCCACAGGGTGAACCACTGCGTGTTTGTGAGAGAGGATGAGCACTACCGCGGGATGATCCAGGTGGTAAAGGACTACGTCGCCTGGGGAAGGGCAGATGCGGATCTGCTCGCCATGGTCCTGGAAAGACGCGGCAGGCTCAGCGGAAACAGGCGCCTTACAGATGATCTGGTCCGTCAGATCTCTCCATACAAGAGCATACGCGAGCTTGCGGAGGCTGTATGCGCAGGAGCTGCAAACCTGAAGGACTTCGGCATAAAGCCGGTGTTCAGGCTGCACCCCCCACGCAAGGGCCACCGCGGGATAAAGAAGAGCGTCAAGGAAGGCGGAGAGCTTGGATATCACGAATCGATAGCCGAGCTCATAAAGAAGATGAGGTGATATCATGGTCAGGGAGCATACGAAGGAGAAGCGCGGTCACAGGACTTACCATGGAAAGCACAAGAACCAGAGAGGAGGCGGCTCCAGAGGCGGGCGCGGCAATGCTGGCACATGCAAGCATCACTGGGTTCGCTCGATAATACGCGGGGAGCCCATGGGCAAACATGGGTTCGTGCGGCCAAACTCCTTCGACATCGAGACCATCAATGTCGGCGTTCTGAATGAAATGGTTGGGCCGGAGGGCAGGATAGAGCTGCACGGTGTGAAGGTCCTGGGAAAGGGAAAGGTCACAAGAAGGCTTACAGTCGCCGCAGCTGCCTTCTCCAGCTCAGCCAGAAGCAAGATCGAGGCAGCTGGCGGTGAAGCCGTGGTACTATGAACCAGCAAAGTTTCTTCTATGCGATAGAGCCATTCGTCAAGAGGCTCCCTGCTGTGGAGAGGCCTGCTGGCCACGTCCACTTCAAGAGGAAGCTGGGCTGGACGGTCGGAATACTGTTGCTCTACTTCGTGCTCTCCAACATCCCTCTCTTCGGCCTCTCCAAGCACTCCATCGACCTCTTCGGTTACTATAGAGCGTTCTTCGCGGGCTCATTTGGATCTCTCATGCTCCTGGGAATAGGCCCGATAGTTACAGCATCCATCGTCCTTCAGCTCCTCGTCGGCGCTGAGATAATAAAGCTCAACCTGAGGGATCCACGGGACCAGGCGATATTTCAGGGAACGCAGAAGGCCCTCGTGTTCGTGATGATCGTTGTCGAGGCTCTCCCGCAGATCACCGGTGGGTACCTGCTGCCGGACCAGACGCTCGCCACAACGCTTGGTGTCTCACTGTCCATAATCTCGCTCATCATATTCCTCCAGGTATGCCTGGGCGGCGTTTTAATACTGTACATGGATGAGGTTGTCTCCAAGTGGGGAATCGGCTCTGGCGTCGGCCTCTTCATAGTCGCGGGCGTGAGCCAGCAGCTTGTCACAGGTCTGTTCAACTGGGCAACTGGCGACGGCGGTCTACCCATAGGGATCATCCCAAAATGGATATCGATAATCAGGCTTGGGCTCATAGGGCTGGATGAGATCTTCACATCAGAGGGGCTGAAGTTCATATTCGTTACAGGCGGGCTCCTCGCGCTCATATCCACGGTGGGAATAATACTTCTGGTCGTGTTCGTCGAGAGCACCAGGATAGAGATCCCGCTGGCGCACAGCAGGGTGAGGGGCGCCAGGGGAAGGTTCCCCGTGAAGCTCGTGTACGCAAGCGTTCTGCCTATGATCCTGGTAAGGGCGCTTCAGGCAAACATCGAGATGGTCGGCGCGCTGCTCACCGCAAAACTGGGGACTGTGACGACAGCTGAGACGACCGCAGAGGGCGTCAGGATCGTCTACACCGGATATCAGAGCTGGCTCGGGACGTTTCTCTCATCAGCGAAGTTCGATGCGGCCACAGGTGCTCCGATAAGCGCAACATCGCCACAGCCTGTATCAGGGCTAATGTACTACCTTTCGCCGATCCATGGCCCGAGCGACTGGATCCCGAGCATGGTCTCCCAGTCGACACCTGGTCTTGTGGAGCTCGGAATAAACCCGATAGCCGGATGGCAGATCTGGCTCCACCTGCTCACGGATACGGCCTTCCTGATAATAGGCGGCATAATATTCGCCATATTCTGGATCGAGACGACCGGGATGGGGGCGAAGAGCATAGCTGCAAAGATTCACGCGTCAGGCCTTCAGATACCCGGATACAGGAGAAGTCCGGCCAGCATAGAGCGGCTCATGGAGCGGTACATCCCAAAGGTGACGGTCATCGGCGGCGCGATTATCGGGCTGCTCACCGTTATAGCGAGCCTCCTGGGAACGCTCGGAGGCGCAGGAGGTACCGGCCTGCTGCTCGCGGTCTCGATAATGTACAGGCTCTATGAGCAGATCGCCAGCGAGCAGATCCAGGAGATGTACCCGATGATGCAGAGGATCTTCGGAGAGAGCGCATGAGGTCCAGGATCGTAGAATCGATCGATACGGTTGCGCTCAGCGTGGGCGCTGTGCTCACCATAGGGATAATGGTGAGCCACGAGTTCAGGGTGGCCATAGGCATGGCCATGGAGCTGGTCATAGGATGGCTTCCGGAGATACTGCCGTTCCACATGGTGCTCTTCGTGCTCGCTGCGATAACAGGCCTGTACGCAAGCCTCATACAGAAATACACGATGGACTGGGATTTCCTGAGGGAGCAGCAGATGAAGATGCGGGAGTTCCAGGCTGAGCTCAGGGCAGCCCAGCTCGCAGGCGATCAGGCACGTGTCCAGCAGCTCCAGAACAAACAGCTGGAGATGATGGGTGACCAGAGTAAGATGATGAAGATGCAGCTAAAGCCAATGGCGTACATCGGAATCGTCTCTGTGCCGCTCTTCATGTGGGCTTATCTCTACATAGACCAGCACAGCATAACCATGGTCTTCCCGTTCTGGGGAGAGCAGAATATCAACCAGATCGTCTGGGGGCCAATACTCTACTGGTTCTACTGGTACTTCGTTTGCTCGATCCCGATATCCCAGATAATAAGAAAAGCGCTTGACATCGGCGGTATGGAATGATAATAACAATCAGCGGTCCACCGGGCTCTGGAACGAGCACGCTTGCGAGGGGACTCTCCGAGGCGCTCGGCCTGAGATGGGTCAACTCCGGGGATCTCTTCAGGAGGATTGCAGCGGAGCGTGGGCTGACGCTGAAGGAACTCGGGCGGCTTGCAGAGCAGGGGCCTGAGATCGATTACATGATCGATGACGCGCAGCGGAGCCTCGCGAAGAGCGGCAGCGGGATATTCGAGGGCAGGCTCGCAGGACACATGCTCGATGCCGACCTGAAGATCATGCTCAAGACCTCGCTGAGTGTGAGGGCCAGCAGGATAGCGAAGAGGGAGAACAAGTCTCTCGAGGAGGCCCTCTCAGAGGCCAGGGCGCGGGAGGAGTGCGAGGCCAGAAGATACAGGATGTACTACAACATAGACATCAGCGATCTGAGCATATACGATCTGATAATCGATACAGGCAGATGGGACGAGAAGGGCACGCTATCGATCGCACTTGCGGCTGTCAGGGCACTGAGATAGGTATGGAATCCATATCAGGGATCCCCAGAGCACGGCTTCCCTCGGAGCGCATGAGGGAAACAATAGTGAGACGTGAGGGCTCCACCGATCCATCCTACGGCTGCTATCCGGACAGGAGACCGCTCCAGGAGCATCTCAGGCTTGGCGCGATAAATCTCGACAAGCCGTCGGGACCCACGAGCCACGAGGTCGTCGCTTGGGTCAAGAGGATTCTGGGGATAGAGAAGGCGGGGCACAGCGGCACCCTGGACCCCAGGGTGACAGGCATACTTCCGGTGCTCACGGGCGATGCGACGCGGGTTGTGGAGTTTCTGCTCACAGCCGGCAAGGAGTACATCTGCTTGATGAGGACTCATGAGCAGGTTCCCCGGAAGAAGGTCCTGGAGGTATGCGAGGAGTTCGCGGGGGAGATCTACCAGCGGCCTCCACTGAAGTCGAGCGTCGCCAGAAATCTTCGAACCAGGAAGATATACTACATCGAGGTCCTGGAGATCGAGGGGCAGAGGGTGCTGATGAGGGTCGGGTGCGAGGCAGGGACGTATATCAGAAAGCTCTGCTACGACATGGGGCTCGCGCTCGGATGCGGCGCTAACATGGAGGAGCTGCGAAGGACAAAGGCCGGGCCATTCGCAGAGGATGAGACGCTCGTCACGCTGCACAATCTCAAAGATGCATACGAGATCTGGAGCGAGAGCGGGGATGAGAGCGCGCTCAGGAGGGCGATTCTGCCGGTCGAGATGGCCCTCAGGCACCTTCCCCGGCTTGTCGTATCTGATAATGCCGTTGATGCGATCTGCCATGGAGCGCCCCTGGCAGCTCCGGGTCTCTTGAGCCTGGAAACAGATATAAACAGGGGCGATTTCGTTGTTATCTACACCCTCAAGGGCGAGGCGGTTGCGATCGGCAGGGCCAAGCTCTCGAGCGATGAGATGGTTGCTGCGAGGAGCGGCATAATCGCATCGACCGAAAGGGTGATAATGGATCCCGGTGTGTACCCAAGACGCTGGAAGCAATAATGCCGAGGTCGTCTAGTGGTAGGGCGCCAGCCTGGAGTGAACCTCCTGGAGAGCTGGTGACTCGAAAGAGTCTCGTGAGTTCGAATCTCACCCTCGGCGCTCTTTAACATAACCTGGTGGGTTAATCTCCTGCATCAACTCGTTTTTTTGGAACCTGAACTCCTCATCATTTATAGTATTACGCATAAGTTGATATAATATTGCATATTACATAAAATCTTGTATGAAGTGCGACATATCCATCAAATTTTAAATTAGCTTATATGAAGTGACGCAAAGGACTATAATCAGCATGCTGCGGATCCATATGCCTAAATTATGGGTGCTCAGGTTTTATTGCATGCGGGATTTGGGGATCGGTGCAGCTATCCTCAGCATACATCCGCTTACCGGCGGATCAACTGTATGATGCTCAGGAAAATATTAGTACGTCTTCACAAAAGAAGACCACTGGATTACATCATGATACCCGAGTGGATGAAAAGCGTCAGTCTAACGCATGCGGAGTTTGCCCCATCACCTCCTGCGAGGAAGGATTTCGTCAAAAAGACGATAGACGGCATCATCTCCTTCTTCCAGGAGGCGATGATGACGGAGGAACTATCCTCCAGAAGAGGCCTTTTGCAGAGCCTCGACCCCAGGGTCAAGTTGATCTCGATACTTTTAATGATATTCGCAATAAGTATGACAAAAACTCTGGAGATCATAGTTTTATTCTATCTTATTACGCTGATATTTGCATATCTTAGCTCAATAAATATAGTTTTCTTCATAAAAAGAGTGTGGTTATTCATACCCATCTTCACAGGGGTGATCGCGATCCCCATGACGCTCAATGTCTTCCTGCCCGGGGATGTGCTCGTACCTCTGGTGAATCCCGGGCCAGGGTTGCACATAGGGCCTTTCGGGCTTCCGGAGAGCATATACATAACATCTCAGGGGGTCAGGGCAGCGATTTTATTCACAATGAGGGTTGCAGCATGCGTGTCTGCAGTAGTCCTGCTGTTTCTCACAACCCCTCAGAAGGCGCTCTTCAAATCCCTACGATCCATCGGCGTGCCGAAGGTCTACGTTCTCACGCTGGAGATGGCCAACAGGTACATCTTTCTCTTCATGGAGATGGTCAGGGATCTCTACATCGCGAAGAGGAGCAGGACGATCAAAAGCAGGGGAACCCTGGCGGAGCAGAGATGGGTCGGTGGGCGGATAGGCTACATGCTTATAAAGGCGCTCGACATGAGCGAGAAGGTCCACATGGCGATGATAGCCAGAGGCTTCAATGGTGATGTCAGGCTCAGCTATGAATTCGCAATGCGTAGGCGCGACTACATCGCTCTTGGGGTCTCTGTGGTGGTCAGCATTCTTCTCCTCACACACGGGATTGTTAACGCATGAGATGGTTGGAAATGAACGTGATATTCGATTTGCAGGATGTATCTTACATCTACAATGGACGTCTGAAAGCGCTGGAGGACATAAATCTGAGGATCTGCCAGGGAGAGCAGGTCGCACTCCTGGGTGCCAACGGCTCAGGAAAGTCGACTCTTCTGGCCATAATCGATGCTCTCATTTATCCAACCTCAGGCAAATACTACGCATTTGGGACTAAGGTGAGTGAGGAGCTGTTCGGCACGCTCCGAGATAACGAGTTCAAGCGTTTCTTCCGCAGCAAGGTAGGATTCGTCTTTCAGAACCCCGATGTTCAGCTCTTCTCATCTACGGTCTTCGATGAGATAGCCTTCGGCCCCCTGCAGCTGGATATGCCCATGGATGATGTCCGGGAGAGAGTGGAGGAGCTGATGGAGATGCTCGGCATAATGAAGCTCCGGGATAGGGCGCCCCACACGCTCAGCGGTGGCGAGAAGAAGAAGGTCTGCATAGCCTCGGTCCTCGCGACGAACCCTGATGTTCTGCTTCTCGATGAGCCGACCGCCGGGCTTGATCCGCGCAGCCAGCTCTGGCTGATCGAGCTCTTGGACGAGCTTGCCAGCTGCGGCAAGACGATCATCACGGCCACGCACGACTTGGACATCATAGATAAGATAAGCAGGAGGGCGGTTGTCATAGGGGAGAACCACAGGATCGTGGTGGATAGAGATGTCGATGATGTTCTTAGCGACATAGATCTGCTCCTGGAGACGAACCTCATACACGAGCACATGCACCGCCATGGCAGGGTGGTCCACAGGCATCCACATGTGCACAGAGATGAGCATGCTCACACCCACATTCACGGCTGAGGGATGCGCAGAGGGTGATGTGGTCCAGAAAAATGCTGCTTTACTGTGCACAGTGTTCTTATGTATTCAGCAATGGATCCGCTGGTTGATCGTCAGAGAGGGGAGTTCTTGGTGACTCCACTCCTGAACTCCTCATCATTTAGGCAAGGTGAGACGGAAATGTGGCGAATGATGCTGCTTTTCTCAGAAGATAACTGTGCCATACCCACAAATAACCAGTATGCTGCGGATCCATATGCCTAAATATGGGGAGCTTAGGGTGGACTCTGTCTCTTTATGGGAGATTATCGATCCGCCGGATCACAGGAACAAGCATCAGCAATTGGCAAACATGAAAGCAGGTTCCAGATGCACTCATTCGCCCGCCAGGAATGCGCAGAAGGAGCGGTGCTTCTATGATTGATGCAGGAGAGATGTGCAAAATGTAAAGGCCTGTCGACCGTTATGATTATATGACGATGCCATTCACTAGCATCTGTGATAGGCATGTCGTGGACCAAGAGCAAGAAGTACTCTGAGAAGGAGAGAATGAAGATCGAGAAGGGCTCAGGATTCGAGAAGTTCTGGACTCTGATATGCAACTGGCTCTGGAGGGCGATCTCCTGGTAGCTCCAGGAGGTCGTGTGTATGCATTTTTATGACGAGTCGCGCAAAAACCGCATAGGATCATCCCTATGATTCAGCGGATCTGCAACCATTCATAAAGAGGCGAATTCAACTGCAGATGATCGGGGTTATAGTGTCCGCCTCTCCGACAGTTCGACATCACGATCCATCGAATCATAAATCAGCCGCTATAGGTGATCATGCAGCACCTACAGGCTTCATCATATCCGAGCTCGTCGATGGCATCGGGCTATTGCCAGGAAAGTGCTCGATCTACATCATGATTTCGCTCTTGTGTTTTTAGCAACTTAGAGGTCTAGCAAGCAGGTTGCTGGAATCGCACATTTATTTTCAAGAACGCATCGGAGGACCCGTGCTTCTTCTGGCAAGTCATCATATGGATAAGAGCGCATGATTCTTGCAGATCATTGCCTTGGTTATTCTATTCAAGAACACTTTCATCCTTTTGGCATGAGTATCCTTTCGCATGAGATATTTTTAATGATATGATTGTATAAATCTAATACGATTTGTATCGTCATCCGATCTCCATCGCCAAAACGGCTATATAGCTTCAGACCAATGGATATGAAAATTCAGGAGGATTTTGAAGCGTTTCTACGCTGTAAGTTAACCAGTTGGGTGTGAGTATTTAAAACGTGATTAATTTGTTTGGTCGAAAGATATGCAGAATGATATGTATTAAAATGGTATGATGAATATGAAATCATTATGGATGCTCTATCTGATGATGCTGTGTATTTTTTGTACACAATCATCAGCTCAGAGTTCTTACACGGGCTCACTGGCAGGGGATCTTCTCTATTCAGATGACTTCTCCGATCCAGCAAGCGGGTGGCCGCGAGCGACCACAGAGAGCTACAGGATGGACTACATGAATGGCATGTATCACATCTACGTCAACACCTCCAACACAGTAAAAAATGCCAAAGTGCCTGTAAGGACCGAATTCAGCGATTTCGTGCTTGAGACGACTGCATATGTGGTGGACGTGCCTGAGTATGGCGAGTTCGGACTGAACCTCAGGAGGGATGTGGAGAGCGACGATTTCTACAGGCTTGTGCTGAACACAAATCATAAATTCGCGTTCTTTAAATATAAAAATGAAGAGTGGACAGATCTCATACCCTGGACGAGGTCAGATGCGGTGGCCCTGGATGCGAACAGGATAAAGGTGGTGGCATCCGGAGAGGATTTTACAATTTACATAAACGATCGCTGGGTTGGAAGCTGCAAGGACGGCAGCATACGCTCTGGAGTCATAGATATCTTTGGCGAGACTCAGGATGCACCACAGGTGCACGTCGCATTCGATGATCTGAAGATATGGTCAATCAGGGGCGCACCAGGAGGCCCGTTACCGGAAAGCAGAAACGTCCTGGCTGTTGGTGCAGGGAAGCAGTACTCGCGGATCCAGGACGCCATAAATGCCTCAGGCGATGGAGACACGATCGAGGTTAATTCTGGCACTTACAGAGAGAATGTAGTTGTTGACAGGAAGCTCACGATACGCGGCATCAGTATGCCTGTGATAGATGCGGGCAGGCTTGGCGATGGCATCACGGTATCTGCGGATGGCGTCACTCTTGAGGGGCTGAGTGTGATCAATGCGAGGGGCGGCTTCCTCGGATACTCTGGAATAATGGTCTACTCCAGCAGCAATATCATACGAAACAACAGCATAACGCTATGCGATAAGGGGATCGAGCTGTACGAGGCAGGCAGCAACCTGATCGAGACAAACATCATAGATGAGAACGATGACCACGGAATATACCTCCTGAGCGGATGTGATGAGAACACGATCAGCGACAACAGGATATCGAGAAACGGCGGAGATGGTTTACATGTTTATGAATCGTCTGGGAATATCATATTCAACAACGTGCTTTCAGAGAACCTGGGCGATGATGCATATGATGATTACAACGCCACAGAGCTTGGCAACAGCGATGCCAACAGATGGGATGATGGATCGAGGGGCAACTACTACAGCGATAATCCATGCACAGACTCGAACCACGATGGGATCTGCGATTCTCCGTATAACATCCCAGGAGGGGACAGCGTTGACAGATATCCGCTTGCATCGCCATCAACTTCACATGGTATCATCGTGATAGAGGAGCGTCCGCCGGAGGAGCCAGTGGAGGAGAGCGGATCTGCCACTCTTTCGAGCAGCCAGTCCGGCTCAGTATCTCTTGGTGGTGCTGCTGTTGAGATACCCTCAGGATCCATTCCGCCCAACGAGGATGGCACTCCAGGAACAATGGTCATCAGCATAGAGAAGACAGACATGAGGCCAGAACTGGCTGAAGGTTTGACCCATGTTGGCGATGTCTATCAACTGGGTCCGGAGGGCACGGTATTCGAAAGACCGGTGCAGATCACCCTGAGGATACCGGAGGAAGTCGATCCGAACACAGTCATAGGAGTGACGACCTTCAATGCAACCTCTGGAAGATGGGAGCTGATACCAGGCACAATCGATCCAGATGCGAGAACTGTGACGATATTCACGGATCATTTCTCCCCATACGCTCTGGTCAGCGGAGCTGATGAGTGGATGAGGAGAAACGGCGGCTGGATCGAGGTTATCAACGCACACCGCTACAACACCGTCTCTTACCTACCATGCGATGGCGAGGAGGGCTGCAGACGTCTTCCGACACATACAGAGCACGGCATATGCATAAAGAATGCGGTCTTCAAAAATCCATCTGTTGCGGGATCCTGGACCCCGCCGAGCAACTGGATGATACTGGCGTACGATGTGATGCCATCAAGCGCTGCAAGCGAGACCAGGACACGCTTCTGGGTGCCTGCCGGCACCTACACTCTGACCGAATTCCTCTACGTATCAGAGGTTAACCCCGGGGATCCGATGTACTCTCCATGCCATCATGCTAGGTCAAAGCAGACGAAGGTTTACCAGATCAATCCAGGGGATACTCTGCGGTTCGACCATCTGGAGGAATCGTCACTCCAGGGGTCACCATGCTTCCTGGGCGGGTATCCATGCAGATCGGCTGTCGCAGCTGCTGCTAGGACCGGAAGGACAACATCGGTCCACACAGGTGATGTGCAGATCACACTGACATGGTATGCGAATGCGGACATCGACCTCTACGTGGAGGATCCGAACGGTGATCTGGTATACTACAGCAACCCACAGGTTCCGTCGGGAGGACAGCTGGATCGCGACAACATGTGCTCCAACTTCGAGATGGGCAAGCCTGAGAACATATTCTGGCCGACCGGCAGCGCGCCTCCTGGCGTTTATAAGGTCAGTGTGAACTACTACAGCGACTGCGGCGGAGTCGGAGCGGTGAGATGGACCGTTCGCACAGTGGTCGGAGGGGACGTGAGGACTTACACGGGAGTCCTGAACTCAGTAGGAGAGACACAGGAGGTCACGACCTTCGAGATTCGATAGATCCGACACTCCTGGGATACGGTGATGCTCCGCCTCTCAGGGGCGGAGACCTATTTATCATGGGATGCTGTTTTTAGATCTACACCCTGAAGGCTCTGTTATTCTGTGCATGTGAAATGCCATCCGCCTTGGGTAGGGGATTATGAGCATCAACAAATGGTGGAGGCGCTATGAGGAGATCGATTGGAGAGATAGAGGAGCGGATACGCAGGGGAGAGGCGACGGTGCTCACCGCTGAGGAGGTTGGGGGTCTTGTGGAACAGGGCGCGATCACCGAGCTTCAGGATGTCGATGTGGTCACAACTGCCACGAGAGCTGTCATGAGCGGGACGTATGCTGTGCTCTCATTCGGGTTCGCGAAAAAGGGCTCGTTCACCCGCGCGGTGAGCGCGCGGATCAACGGCGTGCCGGCTCATGTGGGTCCGTGTCCAAACGAGAGGCTGGGGCATGTGGATCTCATCGTCTTCGGCACTGCTCACAGGGATGAAAGGTACGGCGGAGGTCATCTGTTCAGGGACCTTGTTGCGAGAAAAAGCGTTTGTGTGGATGTTGAGACATCAGATGGACGCTGCATATCGAGAGATATCACTCTGGATGATATTCCGCACGCCAGGCTATTCGGCACGAGGCACGCATTCATGAACTACTCCGCGTTCGTGAACATGGGGGATGCCCATAGCACGATATTCCATGCGATCCCGTTTCCTCCGGCCATGAGCGGGGCCTCCTTCTCAGGGTGTGGTGTTCTGAACCCCCTCAAGAACGATCCGCTCCTGGAGACGATAGGCGTCGGGACGCGCGTTCTCATAAACGGAGCTGAGGGTTTCGTGATCGGGACGGGAACAAGAAGCACTCCAGAGAAGCCAAATCTGTCCGGGTTCGCTGATATGCATCAGATGATTCCTGAGTTCATGGGCGGCTTCGTGACGTCCGCAGGTCCGGAGTGCGTAACCTCTTGGGCCGTGCCTGTTCCTGTTCTGAGCAGGCATGTTCTAGATGCGGTTCTGCTTCCCGATGAGGCCATCCCAATGCCGGTGATGGACATCACCACGCGATCTGCTTTGTGGGTTGCGGATTATGCGCAGGTATGGCGGGATGTGGATCTGGCGGTTCGTGTGGTATCAGATTCATGCAGGGATTGCGGGGATTGCATCGCAGAGATCAGCTGCCCGATGGGTGCAATTAAAAGGCCCGTGCGAATAGACAGGAGCTTATGCTTCAACTGCGGGCTCTGCACAGTGCTCTGCCCGGATGTCTTCCGCGCGCGGCTCGGCTCGATAAGATCTCCGGATGGTCTTGATATTCCCGTGACGTTAAGACAGTCAGACCGCTTCCGTGCCGCCAGGCTCGCGGAGATGCTCAAAAGGAGGATACTCGACGGGAGCTTCAGGATCTCCTCACCCGTGGAAAAGCTCTCTCCATGAACCTGCTCAGGATCTCCTCAGGGGAGAGGGGGATCACAGGGACGTCTGCGTTTCCTGGCTCCACAATGGCCACAACCACACCGCTCCCTGAGAGGCTCATCCTGAGCTCTTCTTCGCTTGATGCAACCCTCACATCCCTCACACCGGCACCGCGCGCGACAGCAGCGAGATCTGTGCATCTGGAGGTGCATGTCGGCTGGCATCCGGTGGAGCCGTACACACGGTTATCGAGCACGACGAGAAGGTAATTTGATGATGCGAAGCTCGCGATGGTTGCAAGCGTGCCGAGGTTCATGAGCACAGATCCATCACCATCGATCGCGATCACCCTCCTCTCCGGAAGCGCCAGCGATAGGCCGAGAGCAATCGAAGAGGCCAGACCCATCGATCCGAGCATGTAGAAGTTCTCCGCTCTGTCTCCGACGAAGAAAAGCTCCCTGCTTGGATAACCCAGGTTGCAGACAACGAGAGCATTCGATGCATCTGCAGTCTCTGCCACGACAGCTATTGCATCTATCCTTCTCATCTGCCCTCCCAGAACTGTATGTCGAGGAGAACTGCAACAGGCCGCCTCTCATTCACTGCAAGTCTCCATGCGTTCTCTATTATCTCCTCAGCCTCATGTGGTCGGGGACGGAAGAATTTTATTCCCATCGTGTTCAGCAGCGGCTCTGTCAGCCTCCCCATCGGGATCTGGCCCACGAGACGCTCCCCAGGAGTACCACGATGGCTAATCACCATGAGCACCGGTATCCCGTAGAGCATGTTCAGGGATGCCAGGGCATTTATGCTGTTGCCAAGACCTGAGTTCTGCATCGCGATCGCCGGGCTCCTGCCGCCCATGTATGCGCCTGCGCACACCCCGATGCCCTCCTCCTCTCTTGTGACGGGTATGTGGATGATATCCGGATCAGATGACAGGAGGCATAGAAGCTCCTGGAGGTTCACACATGGAACAGAGGCGACAAGGTCTATGCCGGCGCTTTTCATCCCTCTGTAGATCCGCTCGCTTGGTCTGAGTTCAGCGGGCATGATTGATAACTCTTTATAGATTCGTAACAACTTCAGGCGCTGATTGTTGAGCGTCCTGTCATCTCTTCTGGTTCATCTCCGCAGCTCTGAAGGCCTCCTCAGCCTCTTTATTCATGCCGAGCTTTTGCAGTGCGAGGCCCTTGTTGCGTAGGGCATTTGGATTGCCGGGATCAAGCTGGAGAGCCCGATCATACATCGCCACAGCCTCGTGGTACCGCTCCTGGTAGTAGAGGGCTATCCCCTTGCCTATCCAGGCGCCGATATATGTCTGATTTATGATGATAGACCTATCAAATGCAGATAATGCGTCATCGAGTCGCCCCATGCTTACGAGCGTGTTGCCCTTGTTGCTCCATGCCTCGTAGTTCATGGGATCTGCCTGGATTGCCGCATCGAAACACTGCAGCGAATCGTTGTATCTCTTCATTGCTACCAGTATGATCCCCTTGAAGTTCCATGCCTCTGCATCAGATACGTCCAGCTGTGTGGCCCTATCGAAGCTCTGGTATGCATCTCTCATCATGCCTCTTGTGAGCAGTATCTTCCCCCGGAGGAGCCAGGCCTGCTCCAGGCTGCCGTCCATTCTGAGAGCACTCTCTGTGAGATTCAGGGCCTGATCGTAATCCTTCGCAGCAAAAAGCGCCTTTGCATTTTCAACAAGCTCCTGCGGCGTGCTCTGAGCCATGGATAAATCAGAGATCAGGATCAGAATGAGCAACACTGTCAGTTTTCTCATGCTGCGCTCCATGCAGCGGAGATCAAATATAGATTCCGGTCAGCGCGATTCGAGTATCAAAGGTGAGCTGCAGCGACCTCCTCTCCGGCCAGAAGACCGGATTTTGAGCCTGCTGCTCTTCTATCAACAATCCAGGAGATCTTTGGAAAGGACTCCAAAAAAAAGATATCGTCACATGCCCACTGAGAGATGATGTCATACCTGGTCCATCCGCTTCTCAAACCAGAGACCGTGGAGAAGCGGCTCTTTCAAATAGATCTTGCCGCCAGAGCGCTGCGCAGATCGACGCTGGTTGTTATGCCGACCGGTCTGGGGAAGACCATCGTGGCGCTGATGGTCCTGCTTGCTCGCCTCGAGAGGGGCAGGGTGCTCTTCCTGGCGCCAACGCGTCCACTGGTGGAGCAGCATGCTGCGTTTCTCCGCAGGGTTCTCACAGCCCCGGAGTACGTCGAATCTGTGACAGGGGAGACGGATCCTGAGAGCAGGGCTGAGATATGGAGGAGCACCAGGATAGTGGTCTCGACCCCTCAGGTCGTGGAGAACGATCTCCTATCAGGCAGGATGGACCTCAGGGATGTATCGCTGGTGATATTCGATGAGGCACACAGGGCAACGGGAAACTATGCCTATGTCTACATAGCAGACCGCTACAGGAGAGAGGCAAGGGATCCGCTTGTCCTGGGGATGACAGCAAGCCCTGGAAGCGATGCTGAGAGGGTAGCCGAGATCTGCTCCAATCTCGGGATAGAGAGCATCGAGACGAAGAGCGAGAGCGATCCTGATGTTGCCCCATTCGTCCATCACAGGGAGATAGAGTGGATAAAGGTGGAGGTTCCGGAGCAGCTCCAGAAGATACGGGGTGTGATAGATGGCCTGGTGAGCGAGAGGATGGAGGAGATCAACAGCCTCGGGATGTGCAGAATAGATCCCAGGACTTCAAAGGGCGAGCTTCTCGACCTGCAGAAGCGGTTCAGCAGCGAGCTTGCACGTGGTCCGAACCAGAACATCTTCAGGGGAATCTCTCTGCTTGCGGAGATCCTCAAGCTCAAGCACGCAGTCGAGCTCGCTGAGACCCAGGGGGTGAGCGCTCTGAGGCAGTACCTCGAGCGCCTGGCTCAGGAGGCGAGATCAAGAGGCGGATCGAAGGCGTCCCGCAGGCTCATGGAGGATCCCAGGATACAGCATGTTCTCTCACTGCTGGAGGATATGGATCTGGAGCACCCGAAGCTCAGCAGGGCGCTCGAGATCATCGAGGATCAGCTTGAGGAGGCGCCGGAGTCGAGGATAATCGTGTTCACAAACTACCGCGACACAGCGACAGCTCTTCTCAGGTTTCTTCAGTCAAACGCCTCTGATGCAGTGAGACCCGTTCGCTTTGTTGGCCAGGCGAGCAGAGAGAACGATGAGGGGTTGAGCCAGAAAAAGCAGTCTGAGATACTGGAGAAGTTCAGATCTGGAGAGTACAATGTTCTCATAGCGACCTCTGTCGGAGAGGAGGGCATAGACATACCGTCCACGGATATGGTTCTGTTCTACGAGCCGGTGCCATCTGAGATAAGAAGCATACAGCGCAAGGGCAGAACAGGGCGTGCAAGGGCCGGCAGGGTTGTTGTGCTGATCGCGAAGGGGACAAGGGACGAGGCATACTACTGGATAAGCGACCGGAAGGAAAGGACAATGAGGAGGCAGCTGCAGGGCATGGCAGAGCCCCTGCCTGCTGACCCTGCTGCAGCATCCGTGCCTGCGAAGACAGCCAGGCAGATCAGCATCACCGAGATCTGCGGAAATGATGAGGACGTGCCTCTTATAATCGTCGATCCACGCGAGCGCGATATGGCCAGGCTTCTTGAGAGGTCCGGGCTCAGGATAGTCCTGAGGTCTCTTGAGGTCGGAGATTACGTTCTATCCGAGAGGCTCGGCATAGAGCGCAAAACAGCGGACGATCTCATCGATTCGATCGTGGATCCTGAGCGGGATCTCTTCAGGCAGATAGGAGATCTTGCGAGAACATACGACCGACCGCTCCTGATCATAGAGGGCCAGAATCTCTATGCCAGGCAGGTCCATCCGAATGCTGTCAGGGGAACTCTCGCAACAATAGCAGTGGATTTCGGAGTGCCGATCGTGCCGACGGCAAACATCGAGGAGAGCGCGGCTCTGATCTCGCTGATGGCGAGAAGGGAGCACGAGGCCGGCTACAGGGATGTTAAGCCGCATGGCAGGAAGACCTCCAGAACGCTGAAGGAGCAGCAGGAGTACATTGTATCAGCGCTTCCTGGTGTCGGGCCGTCAGTGGCACGCAGTCTGCTGCGCCACTTCGGATCTGTAGAGAGGATCATGACAGCGACCGAGGAGGAGCTGATGGCCGTGGAAAAAGTCGGCCCTAAGACGGCTGCCAGGATCAGGGAGATCGTGGGAGGCGAGTACAGGGGTTAGACCCTCAGCATTTTGATATGCGGAAACGCTCATGTGTTTTTCGGCAACTTAGAGGTCGAGGATGCTGGTTGCTGGAATTGCTCATTCTACAAGAATGCATAGCAGGACCAGTTCCTCTTCTGGCATTATAGTTCTTTGCGCCACTTCATATAAGCCAATTTAAAATCTTCTGGATATATCATACTTCATACATAATTTTATGTAATATGTAATATTATATCAACTTATGCGGAATACTATAATATGGATGAGAGCATGCGGGGAAAGGACACCAACTCCTGAAACAGCCACGCTCCCTCGATAGGTGACCTCCTCTCCGGCCTGAAGACCGTAGTTTGCGCCCTGCTACTCTCCATCATCCCTCGACGGGAAGTCTGTCAGCCGCCTCTGTGAGATCACGCATTTCTCACCGGGTATTTCTAAAGGGTAGACGCCGGTGAGGCAGCCGGTGCAGAAGTGATCCTCCGGAAGGCCGATGGCCTTTATCAGCCCATCCAGGCTCACGTATCCCAGAGAGTCCGCATCTATAACAGTCTCGACGCCTGCCACGGTCTTGTGCGCTGCTATGAGCTCATCCCTGCTCGCCATATCGATTCCGAGATAGCAGGGCGCTATTATCGGCGGGCTTCCTATCCTCACGTGGACCTTCCGCGCTCCGGCATCCTTCACCATCTTCACGATCCTGCGGCTCGTGGTGCCTCTGACTATGCTGTCGTCCACAAGAACGATGCGCTGCCCCTCGATGTTCGGCCTGATTGTGTTCATCTTCATGCGCACCGCTGCCTCTCTCATGGATTGATCCGGCATGATGAAAGTCCTCCCCACGTAACGGTTTTTCATGAGGCACTCCTTGTACCTTATACCGGAGCGCTGGTGGTATCCGACAGCCATCGTGATCCCGGAGTCCGGAATCGGGGAGACAATATCCGCATCTGCTGGATGCTCTTCCGCGAGAATACAGCCTATGTTCACCCTGACATCATAGATGAGCTTCGTGTCCATGATGCTGTCAGGCCTCGCGAAGTAGACGTACTCGAATATGCAGTGCGCAGGTTTTGGAGAGTTCACGAGCTTGATGCACTTCATTCCACCATCTTTCAGCACGACCATCTCGCCTGGCGCGACGTCTCTTATGAGCCTGCCGTTGAGCGCATCGATGGCAACGCTCTCAGATGCCACCATGAATCCATCATCAAGCGCCCCGATGCAGAGCGGCTTTATCCCGCGCGGATCCCTGAGCCCGATAACAGTGTTGTTGCACATGATCGCCAGAGAATAGGAGCCGACAAGCCTCCGCATGACAGCTCTCATCGCATCTGCCAGATCGTATCGCTGAATCTCCTTCACAAGGAGGTGAGCTATTACCTCTGTATCTGATGTTGTGGAGAAGATATCACCAGCGCTCTCGAGCTCTGTCCTCAGCTCCCCTGAGTTCACAAGGTTGCCGTTGTGGGCTATTGCGATGGTCTTGTCCCTGTATTTAACAAGAATCGGCTGGCTGTTCTCCAGCGTGTGCGCTCCTGATGTGGGATAGCGTACATGGCCAATCCCAACTGGCCCAGGAAGAAGTCCGATCTGGGCCTCGGTGAAGACATCCGCGACCAATCCCAGCCCACGGTAACTGTGTATGGACTTCCCGTCATGCACACAGATGCCGGCAGCCTCCTGGCCGCGGTGCTGCAATGCATGCAGGGCATAGTAGATCCTCTTCGCCACGTTTTTGTTCGTGTCCCCCACCGAGATCCCGACGACCCCGCATGCATCTCGCATATTTCAGTATCCAGCCTTACGCATCCACTTGTAACTTCTGAGCCTCTTCGATCTGCCGAAACCGCATGCGACGCATGTCTTTCTGTTGAAGTTGTATGAGAGCTTGCCGCATCTCCTGCACCTTACATGCGTCCTTTTATGACATTTGCCCATAGAGGGCGTGCCTTTGCTCATCTAGTTCACCTCATGGCGATATGTAGACGACGTTGTCCCCACGAACTATCACAGCCCCGATCTTGCGTGCTGTGCCCTCTGCGATCTCCTCTGTGTTCTCCAGTACCAGGTTCATGTGTATGTCATATCCCTGGAGCTCTCCGCGAAACGCCCTTCCATCCTTGAGCTTTACTATCACGGGCGAATTTAGCGATTCATTCAAAATATCAAGCGGCCTCTGAGCCATCAACTCCTCTCCACGCTGATGTACCAGCAAAATGCTTATCTGCACGTGACTGTCTCGTTGCATATTTAAATTTGTCGGGGAAAACCTGGTTGCCATGAGGATCAAATCCAGGCACCACCTGAAGGGCAGTGAGGTCAAAAGGATACTGAGCGCAATCGGGGACCGGATCGAGGATCCCGATGCTCTGAGAAGAGCCTCAATGGAGCTCGCCGAGACCGACGAGGGTTTTGAGATCATAATCGTTAACGGTAAACCCCTTATGATGATAATAGATGGAGAGCCGTTCTTCACAGTCCTGGGGGCCATCGAGCTGTCCCCAAAAGGGCGAACCGTGGTGGTGGATTCAGGCGCTGTGAGATTTATAGCAAACGGCGCTGATGTGATGGGCCCTGGGATAGTGCATGCAGATCCCGAAATCGAGGCCGGAGACCTCGTCGTGGTCGTGGAAGAGCGGCACAGGAAGCCGCTTGCTGTTGGGAGAGCGCTTCGGGCCGGTCCGGAGATGAAGGGCGAGGGGAAGGCTGTTGAGTCGATCCATCACGTTGGTGACAGGATCTGGAAGAGCATCTGCTGAGATGCAGGGGCGGCAGGATCAAAAGCTGCAATCGCTATTATGTATTCAGCAGCTTGGATGTCATTGCCGGCAGACTTGCTAGAAGCCCTGTCCATTCGTTTAGCATGACCAGTGCTACAGGCAAGTTATCATATGGATAAGAGCGAAGCTCAGATCGCCTTCCAGGCTGGGTTGTGGTGCCCGATTGCTACACACTTTACATCACACAGCCAGAGCGGCTGATCAGCTCAGCACCTCAGAACCAAAATAACATAATTATAATAGATAAACTTCATCCAAAAAGTCTATAAGCTAGTATCAGCAATATAAAAAATGGGTGTTAGATATGTTCGGAAAGAGATACATCTGTGGTTGCTGTGGTGCTGAGATCGATGTGAAGAGGACGAAGAAGATCGATCTCGGGAAGGGCTGGGTGGAGTGCCTCCCGCCAGCTGGAAGGGAGTGGAGAGCTCCAACAGCGAAGAAGGAGCTGTCAGACGGAAATGTGTATTATATTGATATGTTGAACAACCTCCATAAGAGGGAAGAGTTCATAGAGCTCTTCGGAGTGGATCCTGAGAAGGCGATAAAGTACATGCGCGAGCACATAATCCTGAGCAGCAGGAGGAGTGATGGGAATAAATGATGCGCATGTGAGAAAAAGTCCATGTTGGATACAGGGCAGTGGAGAGAAATATTATAGATATAAAACATAAGTTATATATACATGCTTTCAATACGGAAATAATATAGTGTTGGTGATGTGATAATGATTAAGAAACTCATCTGTCATCACTGCGGTTCTGTGAACCTTCTCGATACCCAGCAGCTTGAGCAGGGCGTCAATGATAATGAGGACTGGCTCCAGTGCTCGGAGCCGGATGATTTTCAGTGGAGGCTGCCTGCAGGAAAGATAACCCCTGTCATAGGAGACCCGATATACATCACCGGTGGAGGTATGCGTTTGACCAGGGGGCAGTACATAGAGCAGTACGGCATAGATCCCGAGATAGCGCTGACCATGATGAGGGGTATGGGCAGAGCGGTGAGGGCGACCATAAATACCGCTGCTGAGATCGGTAAGACGGACTCCAGGGTCCCGGGATCGATAAGAAAGCTCATGGAGAAGCTCAGCAGGACCAAAGGTGATCTCTGATGGTTTTACGGATCTCAGCAGCCGCCTCAGGCTCAGGTCGCTGAGGGCCTGACTTGTTGGAGATCTTGATCCTGTCTGGCCTTCCGTGAGCTGCGGGTCTTCGTATCCTGGATCACAGGGCTGAACCGTAGCTTAAAGAAGCGAGGACTCCCAAACGCCCAGCTTACACCAGATGAAGTACGCAGCCTGATGTAAAAAGGATATAAGGGGGCTCTCACTTCTTGAATGCTGACTCGAGTGGCGGGATGACCTGCTTCTTTCTTGAGAGCACCTTCTCCTTGTAGATGGAGTTGTTGACGACCTTTCCGCCGAACGCCTTCTCGAATCCCGCCTTCGCTTCATCTGTGCCGACGAAGAGGAGATCTGAGGCCTCCTTGATGACATCTGTGAGCATCAGCACAACCATATCGAGCTTCTCAGACTCCATGGTCTTTCTCATCTCTGCGAGGATCTCCTCACGCTTCGGAGCGAGATCTGCGAGATCCATGACCTCGATCTGGCCGACGCCTGCCTTGACACCGCTGAAGTCGAACTTCTTGAAGTCGCCGAAGACTATGTCCTTCGCTGTCTTCGACTTTATATCGCTCTTCGCCTTGAGCATCTCCATGCCGAACTTCTGCGGATCCTCGCCACAGATCTTCGAGAGTTTCTCCACTGTCGCCTTGTCCTTGTCGGTGCATGTGGGAGACTTGAAGAGAACTGTATCGCTCAGAATCGCGGCCATCATCAGGCCTGCCATCTCCTTTGAAATCTTGACACCGTTCAGCTCATACATGCTGGCGATGATCGTTCCGGTCGCGCCTACAGGCTCGTTGTGGAAGAATATCGGCTTGCCGGTCTGTATGTCCCCTATCTTGTGGTGGTCGATGATCTCCTGGATGTCAGCCTTCATGATGTTGTCCACAGCCTGGCCCACCTCGTTGTGATCGACCAGGATCACCTTCTTATCGGTCGCGTCCTTCAGCACAACAGGTGGAGCTATCTTGAAGTGCTCAAGCACGTATTTTGTCTCATTATTGATCTCCCCTGCGGCTGCGGGGACGACATCCTTCATTCCAAGCTGGTTCTTCAGGTTCGCGTATGTTATCGCAGAGGTCACGGAATCTGTATCCGGACTCTTATGCCCGACCACATAGATATTATCTGCCAAACCCAACACCTCGGGGCTGTCGATAGCCTGACTGCCATGGCGGAGAGATTCACAGGACATGTCACTGCCCGAGATGCATCGTAAACGGAGATGCATCAGCTCAATGGGTGCGCGATCTCTTCCCTCCCAGCAGTCGTCTTACAAGCAACCGTAAGACAAAATAATCAGTAACGAATCATAATATTTAACAGTTATCGGCCATGCACGTAAATCCCGGGAGGATCAGAGCGATTCGCGGCGGCGAGGCTCGCGGGCCTGTAATCTACTGGATGAGCCGTGACCAGCGCGTCAGCGATAACTGGGCTCTGCTGTACGCTCTTGAGATGGCCAAGAGGCTGAATGAGTCACTTGCTGTGGCCTTCTGCCTGACGCCGAGGTTCCTGGAGGCGGGCGCAGGCGATCTCTCCTACAGGTTCATGCTTGATGGATTGAGAGAGCTTGAGCAGCGGCTTTCAAGCCTCGGTATCGTGTTCATGCTCGCACACGGAGATCCTGGCGATGTTATGCCTGAGATCATTGACGATTCCGGAGCAGGGATGCTGGTCGCAGACTTCAGCCCGCTCAGGATCTCGCGAACCTGGAAATCTATGGTCGCAGATCGTATAGAAATACCATTTCACGAGGTGGATGCGCACAACATAGTCCCGTGCTGGATTGCGTCGCAGAAGCAGGAGTGGTCCGCACAGACGTTCAGGTTGAAGATCAAGAGGCACCTCGCAGAGTTCATGGAGGAGTTTCCGGCTCCGGGTCCACCGCCCAGACCCTGGAGAGAGAGGATGGAGAACAGATGGCCCTACCCAGGCACCCAGAACGCTTCGATCTGCAGGATCCGCTCCGGCGAACGGGCCGCAGCCAAGCAGCTGGAGCGCTTCATAACAGAAGGCCTGGAGTGGTACGCATCGCATCGCAACGATCCGGCAAGAGACGTCCAGTCCGGCCTCTCTCCGTACCTCCACTTCGGACAGATCTCAGCCCAGCGGATTGCCCTGAATATCATGGCCCTGGGGGGTCATGGGGAGTTTCTCGATGAGCTGATCGTGCGCAGGGAGCTCTCAGACAACTTCTGTTACCACAACGAGCATTACGACTCCATGGAGGGCATGCCTGAATGGGCGCGCAGGACTTTAGAGGACCACAGAACCGACAGGCGAGATTACATCTACTCTTATGAAGAGCTGGAGGGCGCGAATACACACGACGACCTCTGGAACGCAGCCCAGCGTGAGATGCTTGTAAGGGGAAAGATGCACGGCTATCTCAGGATGTACTGGGCAAAGAAGATACTGGAGTGGTCGGAGTCTCCAGAGGATGCGCTCATGACTGCAATACTCCTCAACGACAGATACGAGCTCGACGGTCGCGACCCGAACGGCTATGCCGGCTGCGGATGGTGCATTGGGGGTCTCCATGACCGGCCGTTCAAAGAGAGGCCGGTATTTGGAAAGATAAGATACATGAGCTATGATGGGATGAGAAGAAAGTTTGATGTCCGGGAGTACATCAATCGCATCTCCCGGATGGCGGATCAGTAGATCTCCTCTAGATCATTTATCTGCTCGAACGCCTCGTACAGCTCGCTTCTGGCCCTGTCCTTCCGCTCGCGCTCCTCCTGGATGGCCCACTTCGCCTTTTCGTACAGCTCCACCAGGCCGGGCGCCCTCTCAAGTGAGAGAACAGAGAGCACCCTCGGCTCGCCCTTCTTTATAACTATGCCCTTGAAGACGTGGCCTATTGTCTCCGTCAGGGACTCGATCTCCTTTGTTATCTCATCAACATCCAGATACTCTCTGGAGCCCTGTATCACTATCATGGCCCTGCCTGCCTCTCCAGCGTCGACGTTGGCGGGATAGAGAAGACCAACCTCGCGCAGGCTGTTCTTTATCGCCGCCCTAACCGATGGACTCTTCTTGTCCGCCTGGTAGTATCCGAGTGTGCCCATCCGCAGGCCGCCGCTCATCACAGTCTTGAAGTCGCCGAGGTCTGTGACTGATAGCATCTCGCTGTCCAGAGCCTCTATTAGGAAGAGAAGCCTCTGGGCCACCATTGTGTTGATTCTGTCGTATGCGGATGCGATATCGCCGCTGAACCTCTTGAGGTACTGGTTATCCACAAGTATCATGCCGTCTGCCTCGACCTCTATCATCTCTCTAAGGCAGAAGGCAGCATTCTGAAGGTATATCGTGCCTTCCTCCCGGAAGGGAAGAACAGCGATCGGCACTATCGTGGCGTTCTTGTACCTCTTCTTGAGCTCGTGAATCATGAGGGGGGAGAATGACGATCCCGTGCCACCGGAGACAGAGGTCATCACGAATATCAGATCAAAATCGCCCCGCTTCTCTATCTCCTCCAGGATCATCTCCTGGTTCTCCCAGAAGCCCTGCTTGCCCTTGTTCCTGTTCGCGCCAACTCCATGCAGGTTTGGCACATGAAGCCTGTCCTTTGCGGCGGTGAACTTGAGCTCCTTGAGATCGTTTATGGCGGTGTTAATGGCGATCGTCTCAACCCGGCTCGGAAACCTCTGCTTGGAGTAGTACTTCGCCAGCCTGGAGCCACCGAAGGCCTGTCTGTTCACGGCATCCAGTATCCTATTGCCGCACTGGCCGACACCCAACATGAGTACGTTCAACATGATCTCGAACCCGTTCCTGGGCTTTTATATGCACTTATTTTCATCCCAGCAGCACCATTCATATGATTACTATAACTGTTAGTATTTATATTCCTTGTATCTTTTGTACACCCATAACCCCACTAGCATCAATGGTAGAACGAGTAGGTAATACAGATATTTATACTCTCGTTCGAGAACACTCACGCTTGCAGATGTCTTGGTGATTGACACGGTCTCTCCGCTGCGGTAGCTCACGCTCAGTGTGATTGTGTAGTTGCCGCTTCTCTCCCCCCTCAGCTCCGCTGTGTAGCGCTTCGCGCTTCCAGGGGGTATCTCCGGGATCAGCTGATCCAGACCGGTGCATCTGAGCCCTTCTGGCGGCTTCACCTCAGAGCTGACCTCCACCATCGTTGCAGTCGCCTGGCCGGTGTTATCTATGATCACCTCTATTGGAGCTGCCTCTCCGGGTGTGACATTTGTGACGTTTATCCTTGCAATTAGATTCGGCCTTTTCGGAGGTGCGACTATTATCTCAAAAGATTCCGTTGTGTTCGTCCTGATCCTGTCCTTTGCGTCCTTGTATCTGACCTCTATCTGGGGAACCTTGACGAGCCCCTCCTTCACGGCGCGCATGACATATACCGCGGAATCGGTCTCTCCGGGACCGAGCTCGCTCTTTATCTTTGGCGGGTATCCTGCTATGTATGCAAATTCTGCCAGCGGAGGTATGTCGTAAACCTCCACACTCCTGGCAGCCTCGGTCCCGACGTTTCTCACTGTTACAGTTACCTTAACCTCCTCCCCGTAGTTCACCGTGCTCTTATCGAAGCTCTTCTCTATAACCAGATTCGGAGCAGCCCTCGGCTCACGCTTCTCAGCAGCTCTCTTCCTCGGCGTTCCCAGGCTCTCCCTGTACTCGACCCTGAGCTTGGCCGACTCCTCATCGAATATGTCTGTTATTGTGAGAGTCAGGCCCCCCTCCTCCGCACCGCCGTTGAAGCTGTTCGGGCTGCCCTCTATCACGACCCTCTGCTCTTCGAACTTGCTGCCCTGAGTGACACGCAGAACAACAAGCCCATCCTTGAGGGACTGTATGTCCACCAGCTCGGCCCTGTAATCACCGATCTCCACGCGGTCTCCGATGCTCAGGGTGAACTCCTGGAAGCTCACGCTCTGGTCATCGTTATTTCCTGCTGCCGGAGACGCATGAATTACGAGAAGGAGAAGCAGATAGATGTATCGCATATGCGCTCACCGCTCTTCATCCATTGCGGACCTCCATGCTGAAGTCAATCCACCTGGCGCTGCGTGTGAGGGCCCCCATCGATATCACATCCACGCCTGTCGATGCATATACCTCAAGGTTGCCTGGGTTTATCCCTCCTGAGGCCTCGAGTATTACTCTCGATCTCACACCCATCTCCTCGAGCATCGCGACGCCCCTTTTTATATCCTCAGGATCCATGTTGTCGAACATTATGATATCAGCTCCGAGCTCTGCAGCCCTCACCATCGTATCCAGATCCTCCACCTCGACCTCTATTTTCTTGGTGAAGCTGGCGCGCTTCCTCGCTTCATTTATCGCATTTTCAAGGCCCATTATCGCTATGTGATTGTCCTTTATCATCACAGCTCCTGATAGGTTGAACCTGTGCGTATCCCCTCCGCCGATCAGGACAGCCTTCTTCTCGAAGTACCTGAATCCAGGCGTGGTCTTTCTCGTGCATGCTACCTTCACGTTCTGCGCCCTCAGAACGCACTCTCTTGTCAGAGTCGCTATGCCGCTCATCCTGCCCAGCATGTTCAGAGCCACCCTCTCGCCCCTCAGGATGTTCCGGGCGCAGCCGTGGAGAGCCATGACCTCAGCCCCGGCAGTCGCGTACTCTCCATCGTCGAAGAGAGGATCCGCATCCACATCAAGGTACTCGAAGAGCTCCGAGACCTCCTCGAGGCCGGCGAGTATGCAATCTTCCTTTGAGATTATAGCCGCATCCACATCCAAATCTGGAACCATCCCTGTTGAGTCGTCCCACTCGCCAAGGTCTTCCTCAAGAAATCTCAATAAATCGATAGCAACATGCCTGCCGATTCTCAACTTTACCGGTCTCCGAATCTCTACTTCATCTTTTGGGCGGAAAAGTCTATTATTTGAGGAGATATTAGCCTTTTGGCAAAACTGTGACTTACTCTTTGGGCAGAAGATCAGGGCTTCCTGCGCTTCGACTGCTCTCGACCACGTTGAGAGGCATCGACCATGTCGAAGCACGTCGAAGGCCTCATGCTCAAATGTTCAGGAGATCCCCATAAAATAGGTCTTTGCAGCATGTCCGATATCTGAGTATTGCAAGTTCAGCCAGTGGTAAGCCACAGAAACTTCCTGCGGGCAGCGTGTTAAGATGTCTGAGCTCACACCTGGAGTGAAGGTGCCGCGCTCGATGGGCGAGCGGATACGGAGGGTTCTCATAGAGATGGGCGCTCTCGACAGGGAAAAGCGCATCCGATCAGACGATTCTCACATATACATTCCAGTTCTCGAGAGCATCGACCCTGATGCGCTGAGGGATATCGCGGATGTTGAGATCGTCCGCATGGAGTTCGAGGAGGATCGGAGAAGGATCACCGTTGAGGAGATCCTGGGCAGAAAACCGAGCTTCGAGACCATCGGAGATATAGCCGTGGTTGAGGACGAGGAGCCTGAGCGGGTCGCGGATGCGATCATGTCAGTGCACAGAGGGATTCGGACGGTTCTCACACCCATATCAGATGTCGAGGGGGAGTTCAGGCTTCGCAGGTACAGATATGTGGCAGGAGATAGGAAGACTACAACCATTCATAGAGAGCACGGCATCCGCTACAAGGTCGATCTTGAGCGCGCATACTTCTCGCCGAGGCTCAGCACCGAGCGGCTCAGGGTTGCAGAGCAGGTGCGCCCCGGTGATACCGTGGTCGATATGTTCGCAGGAGTGGGCCCCTTCTCGCTTCTCCTGGCGAAACGTGGCGCGAGGGTGATCGCTATAGACAAGAATCCCCACGCAGTAAATCTTCTCAGGGAGAACGCGAGGATGAACCGCCTGGATGTGGAGATACGCGAGGGTGACGCTGCCGCTCTCACGGAGGATCTTGCAGATCAGGCAGATCATGTCTTGATGAACCTGCCGCACTCTGCGTCGATCTTTCTCTCAGAGGCAATCCGCACCGTGAAGAGTGGGGGCGTGGTGCACTACTACACGTTCGCCCCAGGGGATGACCTGTACAGGGATGTCAGGATTATAGAGGAAAAAGCCCGGGAGCTCGGCTGCGAGATAGCTCTCCTGTACAAAGGAGTCGTCAGAAGCTATGCCCCCAGGATCTACAACGTGGTCATCGATTTCGTGGTAAGAAAGACGCACACATCAGAGACCTTGATTGAGAAATGAGCAGGGTGAACATCAGGCATCAGCCAGCCGTGCCAAATTCAACGAAAGGAGCACTAACAATCTCATGGATGAAAAAGGCCGGTCGGGATCGCTGTGGAGTGTATCAGACAGGTCTCCCGAGGATTGCGTTTATCTCCTTCTTTATCAGAGAACTCACAGCTGCGCCATCAGCCCGGCCCCGCAGCTGCTCCATCGCAAGCCCCATGAGAGGTCCGATCGCACGCTCTCCACGCTCTCTGACGAGATCGATCTTTGCGGAGACAATCTCATGGACTATCCTCTCGACCTCTGATGCGCCCAGGCTCATAAGACCTGCTGCCTGCGCTGCCGCTTCCGGATCAGCATCAGGGTTCTCGGCCATGGCCTTGAGGAGCGCTGGTATGCCCTCCTTTGCGATCCTGTTCTGTGAGAGGAGAGCGAAGCAGCTCATGAAATGCCTCTCGCTGAGCCTGTAAACCGGCACGCCGTCTCTCGCAAGCTCGACGGGCGTGGACTCGAGAGATCTCACGACTAGCGATGGCTGCACGCCGTATGCCCTCACGATCTCCTCGAAGAGCTGGTAGTTTGATGAGGCCGCCATTATCCTGGCCTGCTCCGGGCTGAGACCGTACTCCCTCTGGTACCTCTCAGCCCTCTCCACGACAAGCTCTGGAAGCCTCAGCTGCTCAACCATCTCCTTATTAATAACGACAGGCTGTACATCCGTCTCGGGGTACATCCTGGCAGATCCTGGAAGCGGACGCATGTACTCAGATGTGCCATCAGGAAGCGCTCTCCTGGTCTCTTCAGGCACACACACAAGCGCCTCGCGGGCGCGCTCGATCACAGCATCCATAGCCTTTCTCGCTCTCTCAGGAGGCGCTGCCACCATCACCACAGCATCGCTCTCCCCGCAGCTCAACAGGTGCCTGAGCGATGATACCTCCTCTTCTGTTATTCCATATGCCGGCAGCTCATCAGTGTGGAATATGCCACCGACACCAGCGCGCTTTGCCCTGTCTGAGAGCTCTGTGCCGAGACGCCTTCCTGGCTGCACCTCTTCTCCAATCAACCCGTTGAAGCCAACAAGCCTTGTGGCGAGAACCACGCCGCCGCTCTTGAGTGCCTTTGCGATGACCTTTGAGCGTGTGTTTGAGAAAAGACCGGTCGCATCGATAACATCTCCACATACCCGAGCGCCTCTCCTCCGGAGCTCATCCCTTATCTCGAGCAGCCTCACCTGCCTGAGGACCTCCAGCTCGACTATCCTCTCTATCAGGTTCAGCTCCTGAACGCCCTTGATCTCGACCCTTGCGCCGCCAGCGATCGATACATTCACGTCCTGCCTTATCGTGCCGAGGCCGCGCTTGACCCGGCCTGTGGATCTGAGTATCATGCCGATGTGCTGGGCCACCTCTCTAGCGTGCTGCGGAGATACTATATCAGGAGCTGTACCAATCTCGACGAGCGGGATGCCTAGCCTGTCGAGAGAGTATACCACCTCATCGCCGCGGTCCTCAATTATCCTGGCAGCCTCCTCCTCCAGACAGAGTATGCCTATGCCCACAGGCCCGCATGATGTGTCTATGGATCCACCGGACGCGATGAACGCGGTCCTCTGAAAACCAGATGTGTTCGAGCCATCTATCACAGTCTTGCGCATCGTGTGGATCTCATCGACGATACGCATCCTGAGTAGACGTGCGATCACCAGGGCGATCTCAAGAGCTTCCCGGTTGAGCTCCCTTGGAGGCTCCTCATCTGCCTCCACCAGACAGGTTGTATCGTAGGATTTGTATATGAATCTCCTCGATACAAGTGTTTCCTCTAGGGCAGCCCTGTCGATCTCTCCGAGCTCGCTCCTCGCAGGCCTGAGGTACCTGAAGAACTCGAAGTTCGAGTCTTCAACCTCCCTGTGCAGAGTGGGACAGCGGCAGAATAGCTTGCATTTTGTATCAAGCTGCTGATGAATCTCTATGCCGCAGACGAGACCGAGCGCGCGGTAATCCATATCGATGTTCACTCCAATTGGGGTTTTATTCTCCCTGCTTTACAGGTCTCACCCGCTTTGCGGCCTCTTTTATATCCTCGGCCCTCACAGTCTTCCTCTTCGCATGATTGGCCCAGTCTATCGCCTCTTTTGCTATCTCAATACCATAGTTTTCCAGGATCGCAGCAAGCTCGATGCTTGCATCCTCGCTCACCCTCTTGGCCCCGGCCATTCTTATCAGCCTGGCAACCGGGGCGACAGGAAGTACCGCCATTCTGCTCCCTCCTCGAGACCCCTCGGCGCAACTATTTCGATGCTACCGAAAAGATCCCCTATTCGCATTCCGAGCTCTCTTTGGTGCATATATACCTTTTCATCGGAATTTAAAAGCGATTTTCAAAAAGAGAGTCGTTTTCCTCCGCCCTCTGCGGCAGCGTGACGAATTTGCTGTAAACTTCTCTCAAGCTTCGATCCTGAGCCCCTCATTATTTAGGCAAGGTGAGATGGAAATTGAGATGGAAG
>NZ_JAOAKP010000030.1 GCF_026419855.1 Methanothrix sp. | reverse complement strand
TCAGCTCTTTAAATTCCATCTAACTTCACGATTGATAATGTGTCAGAAAGAGGTATTTATAGTTTCGAGACGACTTCACAGAAATCAGATTGTAGGATATCATCCGGCCTCACCTCTCTAATTTTCAATGAAGTAATTTTATTCCACATTCCGCATTAACGGAATAACTTTCAGTCGTGATTGATAATAGTTAGTATGAATGCGAAAACAATTACCATTGGCATTTGTTAATTAACTTACGAACAATACATTTTTTATATTAAATTTTTATAATTAATAATATTACACAATTCTTAATATTATTTTTATTACATCCGTTTCTTATTACTAGAATATGAGCACTGATATTTACAAATGAAATCTTAATAATTCTTAGTAATATGCAATATGTAATTTTATTAAATTTCAACTTACATGAATTTACTGCTGAATGTGGGTTTTATGCTCAGTTCTGGCTTTTATCTTATTCGGACAGGTCCGATGCGTCTCTCGAAAACTATTTTTAATCTCGGCGATCACAGCGTTGTGTGATCTTCAGAGCATATGATGTTAGGGGCATCTACGGAGATGAGCTGACAGAGGACGTTGCGATGCGCGTCGGTGCCGCTTTTGGCACCTACCTCTCAGGCGGGGCGATATCCCTGGGCCGGGACACCAGGACGAGCGGCCCATCGCTGGAGAGTGCATTTCTCGAGGGCGTCCTCGGTACAGGCGTGGATGTTCACAGTTACGGCGTGATACCGATACCGATTCTGGGATATGTAACCATGAGGAGAGGCAGAAGGGCTGCAGCATACATATCTGCCTCTCACAACCCACCTGAGTACAATGGCATACGCTTCAGAACTGGCGATGGCTACGGCATGCTTTACAGAGATGCCGGAATTGTGGATATTTACACAAGAGGCGAGTTCAGGTCTGGAAGGGGGAGCGTCACTGTGGAGGACGCTGGCAGGGCAATTCTCGAGTATGGGGATTACGCGGCGGAGAAGGTCGAGATAACCAGAGATCTGAGGGTAGTGCTCGACACGGGCAATGGCTCAGCGTGCGGCATAACTCCTGTGTACACCAGAGCCGGAATCGAGGTGGATCTCCTGAATGCAATCATGGATGGGCGATTCCCGGGAAGAGGGCCCGCGCCGACATCTGAAACTCTGCGAGAAGCGGCGGAGAAGGTTGTCAGCATGCATGCGGACTTCGGGGTTGGCTTTGATCCGGATGCAGACCGCGGGATGGTGATCGATGATAGAGGGAGAGTCCTGCCCCCTGAAAAGATCGCAATAATAATCGCGAGGAGGCGCTACAGCCCTGGAGATCTGGTCATCGCAGGCTTCGATTGTTCCATGATACTGGAGCAGGAGCTCGAGCGCGACGGGATAAGGGTGCAGCGTGAGAGGGTCGGTGATGTGTTTGTTGCCAACAGGGTCAAGGAGTCGGGGGCTGTTCTGGGCGTCGAGAGAAGCGGACATTTCTTCATTCCTGAGTTTCAGTACTCTGATGATCCCTTCGCAATGAGCCTTGCGCTTGCAGAGATCGTATCAGAGGAGCGGCTCTCTGATATGGCAGATGAGATACCCGATTATCCATATTTACAGAGGAGCATCAGGCTGAAGGAGAACGCTGATGTCGATGCTGTGATGAAGAGCCTCCTGGAAAGGCTCGCGGATCTCGAGCCTGACACAACCGATGGCATAAAGGTTATTAGAGAAACCCACAGCGTACTCATAAGACCATCGAACACAGAGCCGCTGATCAGGATCTACGTTGAGAGCGTGAAGGATGATGTGGGGGAGATAGCAGGTGTGTATGAGAAAATGATCCTGAGCGTAATGAGGAGCGGGAATTGAAGAGAGACGATGTTTGTGTTCTGATACCCACGCTCAACGAGGCAGGGTCCATCAGGGGAGTTATAGAGGGCTTCCGCAGCATGGGCTTCCAGGACATCCTGGTGATCGATGGCCACAGCACAGATGGCACTCCTGATCTGGCGAGGGAGGCCGGCGCGCGGGTTATCGTCCAGAGTGGATCCGGCAAGGGACAGGCCCTCCTCGAGGCCTTCGGGCTCATAGACAAAGAGTACATCGTGCTCATAGATGGCGACGGCACCTATCTGCCGTCGGAGGTCGACAGGCTGCTTGATCCACTTATTAAAGGCAGAGCGGATCATGTCATAGGAAACCGCTTCTCCAATCTGAGAGGCGGATCGCTGAAGCGTTTGAACCTGGTGGGGAACTGGCTGATCAACCTGCTCTTCGGGATCATCTATGGTGTGAGGCTCAGGGATATACTCTCCGGATACAGGGCGTTCACCAGATCAGGCATCTCCAGTCTTGATCTCTCGGTGAGCGGCTTCGAGATAGAGTCTGAGATAACGATAGAGAGCCTGAAGAAGGGCCTCCGTATAGTGGAGGTGCCGATAACGTACCTGCCGAGAGCAGGGGGAACCAGGACCAAGCTCAGCCCGCTCCGCGATGGGCCGAAGATCATGCTCACGATCTACAGGCTCGCCAAGACACAGAATCCTCTATTCTACTTCGGGCTGATGGGTGCGATCTTCGGGTCTGTGGGATTCCTGCTCGGCCTCTACGTCGTGAGGGACTGGCTAAACGGGAGGGTGGAGCACATACCTCTGACAATTCTGACCGCGATACTGATCATAGTTGGGTTCCAGCTCTTCCTCATGGGCATCCAGGGAGACATGATGGCGACGATGCACAGAGAGGTGATGAGGGAGCTTTACAGAAAGAGGCGGTAGGGACATCAAATGCATTTGAAGATTCTTTTCCTCATCGTGCTCCTCATGGATTCATCCCTGGCGTTACAGGCACAGGCGCCTGGATTCTCCGTCCTTATCGGGAATGCTACGGTTCACGGAAACGAGGGCTCAGGGGTGCTGACCTCTGAGGCGCCATGCATGATGTTCAATCTCTTCTGGCTGAGGGATATCGGTGTCAGGCCTGAAAGCTATCTGGATGCCATCCTCCAGCTCTACAACGGCAACGGTCTTAAAATCGATTCCCACAGCAGATTCAGCTGCAGCATCAGGAGCCTCGAGGCGAGATGTCTTGACATCAACTACAGCTTTGCCGGATACAGCGCCAGGAAGACCTTCGCTGTATGGTACTCTCCTGCGACGGATCGCACATACATCGCCTCGATGGAGTCGTGCTATGGTGACACAGAGATGTTGCTCAGCATTCTGCAGACGATCTCCGAGATCGACAGATCCAGAACTCTTGCGGTCAGAAAGAGCCGAAACGACACATGGTCGCTTCTCCTATCAGATACGCTCTCGAGCTGGAGGTACGCAGACCCATCGCATCTTACCGGAGGGCAGTTTCTGATCCGCACGAACCACACCGTATCCGAGAGGGGGCTTTTTTCATATGACAGCATAGATCTTTCACTCCCGCAGGATATGTTCATGAGACCTGCTGCAGTCTTTTATCTCCTGAGGGAGGCTGGCTACACCCCTGTGATAATGCAGAGGCAGGGCAGCGTGTGGATCGCTGTGAAGGTCGGTGATGAATGGCAGGCCATCTCACTCAATCCCCTGAATCCTGATAGATCTGTGGGTGTGCAGGTCTTCGAGGACGACTGGTACACAGGAATTGTGTACAGCGACCCTGAGGAGCTTGCAGTGGCCAACTCGATCAACCTCAGCGTGCCTTCTGGATACATCGTGAGGAGATGCAAGCCATCGAGGTATGTTCATCTGGAGATTGATACCAGCACAGATCGCAGCAAACTTGAGAATATCCTCGCGGAGCACAGCTACATTCCCCGCTACAGGGAGGGCAGGTTCGATTGCTCCAACGCCTCTCAGGTATGCTGGTCTTTATTGAAAGGAATGGGCTATGATGCGTATCTTATGGTAGGGACGAAGGATCATCCGCTTGGCGAGCACATGTGGGTTGTTGTCAGGACAGAGAAGGGGTATATAGCGATAGAGTCTGCGATGGTAGGGAGCGCCCAGAACTTTTTGAAACTCGGATCGATCAAGAGCGATGCAGCTTACTACAAGGGAGTGATGTACAACTCGAGCGTTCACTACTCGCTCCTGAATCCAGAGGAGGGCATGTGGCTGGAGCCCGGGGATGAGCGGATATGGTCCTGGATTAGCAGCAGAGCTATCAGATAGGACATGTCTCGAATGGCCAGCCGCTGAGAGTGCAAAGGGTGCAGGATCCCATAGATACTGAATGATTCACATCCCGCAGTGGATTGCCGGTGCAGTTTACTCTGAAGGCACAACATGGAGGGTCAACCTCCTGAATCGACTCACTTGGATGAAATCGACCCACAACTCAAACGCTTTCATCCTTTTGGAACGCCTCTTTTGTCGCATCCTGGGTTTTGATACGACCCCCAACCAGTGCGATACCGCAGTTAGCTGTCATTCCGCAGTCCACTCTCAGTCCACATCACCTTCCTTTGCACGCCAGATTTTCACTCACAGCACACCATATTTGTTCTGGGGCGGAGCGTCTCCTGTTTCTCTCTGCAGATTGGCGAACTACACAATGTTAATTAAAAAATATAATGTATTTCTAATTTTGTTGATGTGATGCTTCTTTTTCAAACGTTTATATGCATGCACGATGGGAGAAAGTTAAGTATGATGAATGCGCACAACCAAAATGGAGGAATATTATGGCTAGGATACTGGTCGCGTACTACTCCCGCACGGGGAACACGGAAAAGATGGCCAGAGCTGTGGCTGAGGGGGCGAAGGATGCTGGAGCGGATGTCGATCTCAAGAAGGTCGAGGATGTTCAGCTCGATGATCTCAAGTCGGCTGATGGAATAGTGATCGGCTCCCCCACATATTACGGGCTGATGGCGGCAGAGGTCAAGCAGCTCTTTGACAAAAGCGCGAAGGTGAGAGGGAAGCTGGAGAACAAGATCGGCGCTGCCTTCACATCGTCCGCGAGCATCGAGGGAGGAAACCAGACAACGATTCTCTCCATCCTTCAGGCGATGATGATACATGGAATGATTGTTGCAGGGGACCCGATGGAGACCGGAGGGCATTACGGCGCCATAGCCATCGGTTCTCCCGATGATAATTCCCTGAAGACATGCAGAAAGCTTGGCGAGAGGGTCGCTAGGCTGGCTGAGAAGATACGGGGATGATGAATGCGATGATCCTGCTGGCTCTGCGATGCCATCGCAACATAGATCTCCAAAGGATGCGTTGCATCCCATCATGATAGAGGATACCGCAGAGAAGATCAGGAGCATGGAGATACGGGGTGCAGGACTCATCGCACGTACTGCAGCTGCTGCGCTGAGGGATTTCGCTCTGAACCTGGAGGTCTCAAGCCTGGATGAGTTCGACATGGCGCTGAGGAATGCTGCGGACACGCTTCTCAGGACCAGGCCAACAGCAGTCTCTCTATCAAATGCCGTGAGGATGGTTGTGAGATACCGCTCGAAGGATATCGAGTCTGCAAGGAGGGAGGTCGTGGCAAATGCTGAGCGCTTCATAGAGAGATCCCTGAAGGCCATAGAGAGGATCGGTGAGATCGGAAGCAGAAGGGTCAGGGATGGGGATGTGATACTGACACACTGCAACTCAAGCGCTGCGCTGGCAGTCATCGAGCGCGCTCACAGGGATGGAAAGCGCATAAGGGTCATAGCCACAGAGTCCAGACCAAGGTATCAGGGGCATCTGACCATAAAAAGGCTTGATGAGGTCGGGGTTCCAACAGAGCTGATTGTGGATTCTGCGGTCAGAAGCGTTATAGAGGATGTGGATCTCGTTGTTGTCGGTGCTGATGTAATAACTGCCAGCGGCTCGCTTGTCAACAAGATAGGAACATCGCAGATCGCACTCTGCGCACACGAGGCCAGGAAGCCGTTCATGGTGGCAGCAGAGACCTACAAGTTCAGCCCGGACACGCTCATGGGGAAGCTCGTCGAGATCGAGGAGCGGGGACCTGAGGAGGTTCTTGATGAATACATGAAGTACAAACACCTCCGTGTGAGAAATCCGGCCTTCGATGTGACGCCACATCAGTATATCGATGTGATATGCACCGAGGTCGGGGCAATACCGCCAGAGATGAGCTATATAATAATAAAGGAGTGGCTTGGCTGGGAGATTGGCGACATGAGCTCACAGCATCACGATAAGAGCCTAAGCGCCCCATAATTTAGGCATATGGATCCGCAGCATACTGATTATTTGTGGGTAATGGCACAGTTATCTTCCAAGAAAAGCAGCATCGTTCGCCACATTTCCGTCTCACCTCGCCTAAATGATGAGGAGTTCAGGTAAGAGTGGCTCTTGAAGGGACTGCATGCAAGCTGTAAGATACGCTGGATCGACAATCTGGTGGGATGCAGAGGACTCCTAAAAACCCAGCTTTTTGATATAAAACTCCTTTGATAGTAGCATTTTGCGACAGGCGCAGATCATTGAACAGGAGGTTAATGGGAATCTTTCACCATAATCATAAACCCCCATAAAGCATGGATATAAAGAGGGAGAGCGGAGAGTGATGTGATGGGCTACAGGCACCTCATTGTGGATGCGCTGCGGAGCGTGACTCCTGACGATCCCGGGATCAGCGTAATGGACATTGAGCGCCTTTACGGCATACCCGCAGAGAAGGTGGTGTTTTTAAGCAGGAACGAGAACCCGTACGGTCCGTCTCCTGAGGTCATAAGGGCAGTGAGCTGCGCGGATCTGAGAAGGTATCCGTCGCAGGATGAGTTTCTGAGAGCTGCTGCTGAGTATCTGGGAGTATCAGAAGATCTCATAATCGCAGGGGCAGGGCTCGATGGCATAATTGATTCTGTGTCGAGGCTCTTCCTGGAGAGGGGCAGATCTGTGTTCATACATGTGCCGACATATACCTACTATGAGCTCGCAGCGAGGCTCTGTGGTGCCACACCTGTGCTCGGCCGCGATCTGAGGAATGTTCCAAAGAACGCGACCCTCACATTCATCTGCTCACCGAACAACCCCACTGGGGAGCTCATAGATGATGAGATGCTCAGAGAGGTTCTCGAGGTTACAAACTCCATAATCTTCCTGGACGAGGCTTACGCGGAGTTTGCGGGTGTTAGTCACGCGGACTGGGTCGAGAGGTATGAGAACCTCATCGTCGGAAGGACCCTGTCAAAAGCATTCGGCCTGGCGGGGCTCAGGATAGGGTATGCGGTCGCACCTGAGTGGGTGGTGGAGCAGTACAACAGGGCTGCGCCATCTTTCGGAGTAAGCGCTCCTGCGATAGCCGGCGGCGTGGCAGCCCTGAGAGATACAGACCACATGAGGAGGACCGTCAGGAGGATCGTGGCTGAGAGGGAGAGGGTCGCTGGATCTTTGAGGGCGCATCCATCTCATGCAAATTTTCTGTATGTGGAGACCACGAGGGAGTCCAGTGCTCTGGTCGAGGATCTTCTGAGAGAGGGAATATCTGTAAAGGACTGCTCGCGAATACCTGGCTCTGACAACCACCACATACGTGTCACCATAGGAACGCCTGAGCAGAACGATGCATTCCTCGAAGCCTACAGAAGAGCGGAGGGGGTCTAGAGGTTCGAGATAATCTGTGCGGAAAATCAGAAGGAGCAATATGCTGCCGATCGCATTGTGGCTGATGTTAGAGTAAGCATGAATGCGCCCCTTGAGGGAGTCATCACATGGGTAACGCACAGGGTCTGGCTGGGTGGAGTGAGCGATTCATCAGAATCTGGTTGCAGTTCAGCAGCGATATGATTTTGTGACTTGAGCGTCTTTCATCAGGCCATCGCATATAATACATTATTTTTATATATTTACTATGAGCGAAACAGTTAAAGCGTGTGTTGTGGATACGCTGATTTTGTTGTCGAAATATATCGTGGGTGGGGATGGTGAACGGGAAAAACAAGCAGCTGACCCTCACGGGTGTTGTTGTCTCCACGATGCCGAAGGTGCGCACCACAGATGGGCACCTGCTCGACTGGGACAGGAATGCGATAGTGAAGCAGCTTCTCAAGGAGACGAAACTATCGGAGAATTTTTATAAATTGCCAGCCATAACCGAGGATGAGGCGAGAGAGATCGCGAAGGAGGTGGAGCG
This sequence comes from Methanothrix sp., assembly GCF_026419855.1. Lineage (GTDB taxonomy): Archaea > Halobacteriota > Methanosarcinia > Methanotrichales > Methanotrichaceae > Methanothrix_B. The sequence continues at coordinate 14,421 of NZ_JAOAKP010000030.1, read as the reverse complement.
CAGGATCCGATGGATGAATGTCCGCTACCTCTCAGGGCCTCTGGTCAGAGAGATCGTAAATGTTGTGCTCTTAGAGAGGCACCACCCCGAGTGGCGCAACATATGCACAAGAATAGGCACGCCCGTGTACGATGCCCACCTCATCGATATAGGCACAGGGTTCGAGTCGAGGGAGAATGCGAACCTACAGGACAACGCGGAGACATCTCACAAGAAGAAGGCAGATAAGATCAGCAAGGAGCAGTACCTCCTGCTTCTTCCCCCTCACCTCTCAGATCATCACATCTCCGGGGACCTCCACATCCACGATCTCGAGTACTTCGGCACGAGGCCGTTCTGCCAGGACCACGATCTCAGATACTTCTTCTACTACGGACTGATGCCGGATGGTCGCGGAACCAAGGCATCTGTCGCAGGCCCCGCCAAGAAGCCTGAGGTCGCGATACTTCATGCGGTGAAGGCTCTGGGCAGCGCGCAGACAAACTTCGCTGGTGGACAGGGCTTCTACAACTTCCTGACGTTCGTAGCGCCGTATCTGGAGGGTTTGGACTATAAGGAGATCAAGCAGCTGATGCAGATGTTCGTGTACGAGATGACCCAGATGATGGTCGCGCGCGGCGGGCAGCTCGTTTTCTCCTCAGTCCAGCTCACGCCTGGGGTGCCCACGATCTGGAAGGACAAGCCGGTCGTCTGTAAGGGCAGGATATGGAACGGGGAGCAGGCGCCCCTCCGGACTTACGGAGAGTTCGAGAGGGAGGTGAGGCTCGCCTTCAAGGCGCTGATGGAGGTCATGCTCGAGGGCGATTACTGGGGCAAGCCGTTCAATTTCCCAAAACCGGAGATAAGCATCGAGCCGGACTTCATGAAGGAGGATGAGGTGTTCAACAGGGAACATCCAGATCTGCCGACTTACAGAGACCTGTACCTGATGGCGTTCAAGCTTGCAGCAAAATACGGCGCGCCATACTTCGACAACCAGCTCCCCGAGTACAGAGGCGCAGGGAAGGGGATATCATGCTATCAATGTTGTGCGTACCAGTTCTCCTCCACCATCCAGAACGACACTGAGTTTGAGGACAAGCTGTACTTCAGGGACGGGAAGCACTTCTCGATGGGCTCATGGCAGGTCGTCTCTCTGAACTGCCCGAGGGCTGCATACAAGGCGCGTGGGGAGGACGAGCTGCTTTTCGAGTATCTAAAAGAGCTGATGGATGTCTCTGTCGAGATCTTCAGGGTGAAGAGGGAATGGATGAGCAGGATCATAGCAAACGGACGGATGCCATTTGCCACACAGCGGCCCAGGGATCCGGTCACCGGAGAGAGGGGTGCGATGGCTGTAGATCTTGAAAAGCTCGTCTACACGATAGGCGTCGTGGGCATAAACGAGATGGTCCAGTTCCATACAGGCAAGCAGATGCATGAATCAAAGGATGCATGGCGGTTTGCTGTAAGGGCGATGACCGAGATGCAGCTTTATGTTAAAAAGCTGAGCAGGGATCACGGCATGACAATTGCGCTTGCGAGGACCCCGGCAGAGACAACCGCGCAGCGCTTTGCTGTCTCGGATCTGCTGCATGACGAATACAGGGAGTGTGCAATGCGTGTTGTCAAGGGAGATCTCAAGACAGCGCTTGAGAACCTCCACAGGACAAGGGATCTGCCGGTCTACTACACAAATGGCACCCATGTGTGCGTGAATGCGGACATCCCGATCATGGAACGTGCCATGCTGGAGCATGTCTTCTTCCCGATAGTTGATGGCGGTAACATCTTCCATATCTTCCTGGGAGAGAGCGATCCGGATCCGGAGTCGCTGATGAGCTTCGGGATGAACCTCGCGAAGAACACGCAGATCGGATACTTCGCGTTCACGAGGGATATGACTGTGTGTCTGAGCTGCTGCGCAATCTCTCCGGGGCTCCAGGACAAATGTCCTCGGTGCAGCTCTCCTGAGGTGGATCACATCAGCAGGATAACTGGATACCTGCAGGCGGTCAGCGGCTGGAATGCTGCGAAGCAGCAGGAGCTCAGGGACCGGAAGAGATACAGGGACCTCAGCTAGCTGATCTTTTATTCTGTATCATGAAATCCACAGCCTCCAGCCCTTCCGAGTTTATGGTGGGAGTTTATGGTGTGCATCTCCAAGGCTGCCGGTTCCAGCAAAATAATTCACTGGTTCGAGCCTGCACTCAACCAGCCGGGCCGCCCATGAGATCCGCATTCTCGTAATGCAGCGTGCTGCATTTGAGTTGATTGCAAAAGCTGCTGACGAAAGGTATATATCATATCTGCCTACTCCACGATTACTGGCCGATAAAAGGCAAATTGGAGGATTTCGTAATGCCTGCAGTAGTTAACAGAGAGGAATGTGTGAGCTGTGGAACCTGCGTGGAGGAGTGCCCGGAGGAGGCTATCAAACTCGATGACGAGGAGATAGCAGTAGTCGACCCTGAGAAGTGCACAGATTGCGGCACATGCGTAGAGGCCTGCCCATCTGAGGCAATACATATCGAGTAAGGGTTTCTCTGCTTTTTTTATTTGTTTCAGTTAACAGACCCGGCAGCTCTATGCTGTGGGTTGTCTGGACACAAAAACATCTGCAGAGCATGTGTGGTTCCGGCGGAGGTCTTCACACAAAAGCGGGACTATGCATGCAATCTATCTGTGCGTTGATAAGGCATCCACGGCCCTGAGCATCTCGCCTTTGTGAGAGCTGTGCAAGCGAGTGTGCGCCGGGAGTCCTGCGAGCATTCTGAAAAATAGATTGCTGAGCTCTCAGGCTCAGTAGAACATCCTGAGAGACTCGTCTGTCTTCTCCTCCTCGCCGAGCACCTTCTTCACAGCCTGTCTGAAGTCCTCCATGGTGACCACAGTGGCCTCTCTCCTTATAGCGTTCATTCCAGCCTCGACGGCAATTGCCTTCAGCTCGGCTCCGCTTGCGCCATCGGTCAGCTTCGCTATGGCTGAGAGATCCACATCATCAGACTTCTTCATCTTTCTCGTATGGATCTCAAGTATCTTCAGCCTCGCGATCTCGTTGGGCATCGGGATCTCTATGATCCTGTCGAACCTGCCTGGCCGGAGGAGCGCGGGATCCAGGATGTCTATCCTGTTTGTGGCAGCGATGATCTTGACATCCCCTCTCTCCCGGAACCCATCCATCTCGGCCAGTAGCTGCATCATGGTCCTGTTGACCTCTGCGCTGCCTGTTGTGCCGTCGTGTGTCCGGATGCTTCCCACCGCGTCTATCTCATCGATGAAGACTATCGATGGCGCCTTCTCTCTCGCCATCTGGAAGATGTCCCGCACTAGCTGCGCGCCCTCTCCGATGAACTTGTGGACCAGCTCACTTCCCGACATGTGTATGAACGTTGCCTTGGCGTGATGCGCAACAGCCTTGGCGAGAAGCGTCTTGCCGGTGCCCGGGAGCCCGTAGAGGAGCACACCCCTGGGTGGCTCTATCCCTATGTTGCTGAAGAGCTCCGGCCTTGTCAGCGGAAGCTCAACGGTCTCGCGTATCTCCTGTATCTGAGAGTCGAGACCTCCAACATCATCGTACGTCACATTCGGAGCCTCGATCAGCTCCATTGTCTTCGCCCTGACATCCACAGATCTCTCCAGGAGCCGCACTATTGTCAGAGAGTTGTTTATGGCAACCCTGCTGTTCGGCTGCAGCTTCTCCATTATCTCTGGGGGAGCTGTGGTTATGAACTCCTGGTTGTTCCCATGCTGTCTGAGCATGACGTAGTCGTCGCCCACCTCTATCACTGTGGCCAGAAACAGCGGCATGCGCCTCAGCAGAGCGTTCTCCTTCTTCAAACGCTCAAGCTCGCGGAGGTACTTCTTGTTTGATATCAGAGACTCGAAGAGCTTCGCTCTGGCCTCCTCGCGCTCCATGCGGAGGGCCTCGGCCTCCTCTGCCAGTGCCCTGTTCTCCCTCTCGAGCGCTGCGATCCTCTTGGTGAACGACTCGATCAGGCTTTCCTGATCCGTCATAGCTGACGATTCACTCATGGTAGCATCTTCGATCTTCAACGATATAAACTCATGCATCCACGCTCGGGAAGGCGTCCGTGGATCAATTCACTGCAGGGTTTCAGATGGCATATGTGTAATTATCCGCACTGATGCACAGCCATAGGTATAAGTGCATTCAGGGTCCATGCTTCCTGGATGGCAGAGCATCTTGCTGAGATGGCCAAGGCCATGGTGCGGATCAGGGATGGGGTACCTGAGGTCCTGACCGATCCCCAGATCAGGTTCTGCCCCCTCAGGAGGGATCTGTACGGAATCCATGAGGAGAGCCGTGAGACAGTGGAAAGGGTGATCCGGAGCCACATCAGGGATCTCGGCATGTACAGCCCGCATAGGGTTCTTGAGCTTGCAGAGGATCCGGTGAGCTTCGGCGCATCGGAGATCCTCATGGATGGAATGATCGAGGGCCTGGTGGACGCTGCAGTCGTTGTCTGCGACGGCGCCGGCACAGTCGTCATAACAAGACCGGACGTGCTTCAGGCTGTCGGAGCACACATGCCTGGACTCGTAAAGACAGAGTCCATAAAGGAGATCCAGGACGGTCTGGAGCAGAGGGGATGCATCCTCATCGATCGGCATGCTACCATAGACCAGATCAGGGGGTTCGTGGCTGCAGTCGATGCGGGCTTTGAGAGGGTCGCCGTGACACTGGCCGGCAGCATGTCCTCTGATGCCAGAGATCTCCGTGCGATAGGTGCAAGAGCTTTAAGGAGGCCCATGATCCTTGCAGTACACACCACCGGCATAGGCAGTGATGAGGCGGTCGCACTGGCAGAGAGCTGTGATATCGTCTGGTCCTGCGCATCCAGGGCTGTGAGGGATATCGTGGGGGCAAGGGCAATGCTCCAGATAGGTGTATCGATACCGGTCTTCGCCATGACCCAGGAGGGGAAGCGGCTCGTCCTGAACAGGGCGCTCCACTTCAATGGCCCACTTGTGATACACAGATCGAGCCTGCCGTATCTGCATGCAGATCGCCAGCCAAGGCCTCTGATTTAGTCAGCAGCCGCCTGCCTCACAGCGCGCATTCGACACTTTAAATATTATTTTTAATCAGCATTAAAACTGCATCTCTCAAGTGGATTTGGTGCGAAGGTTCATATCTGCAGGCTCACAGCATACTGCTGTGCTGATCAACAAGATGCTCAATCTCGAAGAGGACGAGTGCGTCTTCCTTGCAGAGGAGTCCCTGGAGGATCTCATATGGCTGCCGGTCACTAGGAACATCGTGACTGAGGCTGATGATTTCAATCGAGCCATTGCCGTAAACGACAGAACCCTTGCGCTGTACTCGGAGCCGCAGGATCTCTGGATTCTCATGACAGATCTCTACTCGGAGATCAGGCCGGTGAGCGATCTCATAAAACGCATGGATTGCGAGAGGGTTGGTGTGGATGAGAACGATCTCCTCCAGGCGATTGTGGAGTGCCTATCGGTATCTCTGATGGAGGGCGTATTATGTGATAGCTGTATAGAGAGCGGCGCTGTTCACCATCCTGAGGACAGGACATCCAGACTTGAGAGCATGCTGAGGGAGCTCCTCGATGATGTGCTGTACGATGGATCCAGCGTGCTTGAGGTCGGATGCGGAAGCGGCACTGGGACGAGAGTTCTGAGAATGCTCGGAGCCGAGCCGTGGGCCATGGACATAGACCGATGCGAGGTGTGCCAGGGGCTTAGAGCTGGCGCTCTGGATCCCATGAGGACATTCGTGCTGGATGCAAGACTTCTCCCCAGGTTCTTCAGCACGGAGAGCTTCGATGCTGTGATGGGATTCATGGTTGGATTGATAGATAACTCGAACTGGCATATCTGGAAGGAGATAATATCCAAATCATCATCTCTCGCCAGGAATACCGTCCTGTACACAGTGTACTCGAGGAGGGAGGCTGAGATGATCGCAGATCTTCTCGGGACTCTCGGCTGGGAGGGCAGGCTGATCGATAACAGCAACTCCATAGCTGTATACGATCAGTGGGTGTATCTGGGATGGAAAGACGGCTCCTGAGCGCAGCGACGCCTTTATCTGAGGGCCGGCTTCTGCGCTACGCAGCGGTCACTGTGAAATCTGACCGTGTGCATGCATCGAGATCAATGCCCATGGCACGCTGGATACCCTGCGAGTTGATTGCGGGCAGCTCTGCATCACGTACTTCAGCGCTCTGAGCCGGAGGCGGTCCCAGTCAGCGCGCGCTTGACCTCGCGCATCTTTTCAGGTGGGCCGATCACTATCAGAATGTCGCCTTCCTGCAGCCTCAATCCGCCGGTGGGCCTCAGCGTCTCATCTCCCCTGTTTATCGCAAGTATGCCCTCGATGCCGAGCTCGTCGAGAGCTCTGCCTGCAGCCTTTGAGCCCTCAGGCACTCTTATGGTGTAGATCACCTTTCCCATGGGCTTCAGGTTTGCATCGCAGTATGCCTCCTCGCATACGCTGCGAAATAGGCTGTAATCCCCGGCACGCACATCCTCCACAAACCTCTCGATATCGTTCCTGGGGAGCTGATACCTCTCAAGAACCTTCGCGAATATCTTGACAGATGTCTCGTACTCCTCCGGAACGACCTCGTCTGCGCCGAGCCTGTGAAGGGCCTCAACCTCCTGAACGTATCGGGTCCTGGCTATTATAAAAATATTTTCATTGAGACGTCTTGCCATCTCGACGATCTGGCGTGTAGCCATGGGATCTGAGATAGCGATCACTATTACCCTTGCATCTCTTATTCCGAGATGCCTCAGCACAGACTCCTGTGTCGCGTCACCATAGTAGATGGGTTCTCCGTTTACATCCTCGCCTCTCACAATATCTGGATTCAAATCTGCTACAACATATGGTATGCCCTTCGACCTAGCAGCCATGGCAACATTTCTTCCATTCACCCCAAAGCCAACGATTATCAGATGGTCTCTGAGTGCGTGCTGCCTGCTGATCCCATCGAGCTCATCGTATCTTGAGAGCTTTGAGAAGCCAGCTGCCACTCTGTGCGAGATGGCTATCATGAAGGCTGTGGCGGCCATCGTCAGCACTGTCACATCAAGCAACAGCTGGTACACTCCCGGGGATATAATTCCTGAGTCCAGACCGACCTCGGAGAGTATGAAGGAGAACTCCCCGACCTGGCTCAGCGCCAGACTTACAAGCACCACCATGCGCATTGGAAGACCGATGAGGGAGGTCGCCAATGCGGATGTTACTGTTTTTATTAATATAACACATATTGTAAGAGCTATGATGAATGCTGTGTTCTCCAGGAGCACTCTGAGATCGAGAAGCATGCCGATGGATACGAAAAAGAAGCTAGAGAATGCATCCCGCAGCGGTCGGATGTTCCCGATCGCGTGCAAACTGTAGGGAGACTCGGATATCACCAGTCCAGCCAGAAATGCGCCCAGGCCCAGAGAGAGTCCTGCGAAGGAGCTGAGCCATGCCACAGCAAAGCACATGCCCACCGTGAAGAGCAGAAAAAGCTCGTGATCCCTCGTCTTCAACACCTGATAGAGTATCTGCGGCACGATCCATTTCGCGCCCGCAATCACCACTGCTATGAGGAGCATCGCTTTGAGGATGATAAACAAAGGCGATTCTGCTGTGTATACCGCTGCTCCGGGCAGCATGGGTATGAGCAGCATCATCGGGACCACGATGATATCCTGAAATATCAGTATGCCAAGTATGGTCCGCCCGTGAAGTGCATCAAACTCCCCTCTCTGCTGGATTATCCTGAGGACTATGGCCGTGCTGCTGAGCGATATCATGAACCCCAGCGCTACAGCCTCGCCAAGGGGCCTACCCAGATTTATCAGAATAAAAAGCACCGCAAGTGTGGTGAACAGCACCTGGAGAAGGCCACCGACCAGAACAAACCTCTTTATCTGAAGCATATCCTTGAGGGAGATCTCTATGCCGACTGTGAAAAGAAGCAGTATAACACCGATCTCGGCCAGAACCGCGACCTGATCCAGGGAGCGGATCAGACCCAGACACTGAGGGCCGGCAATAACACCGGTTATGAGATACCCCAGAATCGCGGGCATCTTTATCCTGTGGAACAGGAAGAGCACAGCTGAAGATAGGCCAAATATGATCACAACATCTCTGAGCAGCTCTGTCTCCAATCAGATCCCCATACCCAAATAAAATCTGATGCAGTCGGTGTGCTGACCTGCAGCACATCTTTCTTGTGCATGCTAGAGTGTCTCAACAAGATCCAGAACTTCCGCGAAATCGATCCTTGCGGTGGAATCGATTGTCAACGGGGTCACCGAGATCTTGCCCTCCTGGTATACAGCCCTGACGTCCGTGCCCTCTCTCTCACTGCATATCAGATCCCCACCGATCCAGTAGTAGGGACGACCCCTTGGATCCCTGCGCTCCTCCACGGCGGTCCTGAATATCTTCCTTGCAAGCCTCGTGACGACAATCTCTGTGTCCTCTGTGGCGTTCAGAGGCAGGTTGATGTTCAGGATATCCACCCCCTCAGGCATGCCTCTCTCCAGGACCCTGATCGCAACCCTGCGGAGAAGATCAACAGCAGTATCGAACCTGTACTCCACGGAGTGGTTGTTATCGAACTTGTCACCCTGATCCGCAACCTGTATCGACGCAGCGATCGCAGGAATTCCATAACTAGCGGCCTCTATGGCAGCGCCGATGGTTCCGCTGGTTGTGACGGTGTCTGTGCTTATGTTCTCCCCCACATTTATGCCCGAGACAGCGAGATCTGGAAGCTCTCCCTTCATCACAACAAATATGCCCAGTATGACTGAGTCTGTTGGGGTGCCGGAGACCGCATATGCTCTTTTCCCGTCGAGGTTCACCTCTGCCATTCTCAGCGGCTCAAATACCGAGACAGACCTGCCAACGCCGCTCCTCTGTCCGGACGGGGCTACCACCACCACTTCACCAAGATCCTCGACGCTCCGCATCGCCGCCCGGAGGCCGGGGGCATAAATCCCATCATCGTTCGTAACAAGTATCCTGCGCATCCTCCGATCCCCGCTCAGCTCACATCCCGTCTCTGAGGCAGGAGTTATATGTGTTTTTGGGTCGCGATGCATGAAATTCAACTGGGACACCAACACTTGGAGCGTGCTTTGCCAGGTATCCATCAGGATACCCAGAGCCAGAGAGGCTCTCAGCCTTTAGCACCACCGCTGTGAGCAAGATTTATAAGATCATCACATCTCGTTAGCCGGGGTGGTCTATTGAGCACTCGCCTGAGCTGGCAGCGTCTCAGATTGGCTGAGGTCTCAGAAGAAACATGCGTACATACATGTGGTATAATTTTCAGTCTGTGCTTATCAGCGCTCATTCTGATTATGGCGCTATCAATTACAGGAAGCGCAGCCACAATACATGCGGGAAGCGATATACAGAAGAGCATAGATGCAGCATCCCCCGGAGATACTGTGATAGTCGGCCCGGGAGTTTATGAGAAGTTCACTGTAAACAAGCGCCTGAACATCATAGGCAATGGTGCAACTGTGGTAGCATCACCCTCAGACGCATGTATAAGCGTCGAGGCGGATATGGTGAACATAAGTGGATTCACAGTAAGAAACGGCCTCTACGGGATACGGCTGAGCAGGGTGAGGGGATGCAGCATCACAAACAATATGGTAACAGGATGCAAGCAGCCTGGTATCGTTCTCCTCACATCCTCCGGGAACACAATTGCGAACAACAATGCAAGTTACAACGGAGTCGTCGGCGAGGGATGGTACGGTATATACCTCACAGATTCCTCCAACGATAACCTGATCGTGAACAACATCGCGAGCAACAACGGAGCGTATGGGATACACCTCTCAACATCATGCTCAAACAACACGATAAAGGGGAACAAGCTCAACGGCAACATGTACGGGCTCTACATGTTCACCGGCTGCTCGAACAACATCATAGAGGAGAACCTGATCTCTGGAAACAAGGCGAATGGGATCGATCTGCGGTTCAGCTGTAACCATAACGTTATAAGGAACAACACAATAACTGGCAACCAGGTCGCGGGAATATCTCTCTTGGATTCGGGCGAGAATGACATCCTCAGCAACGACATACGCTCCAACATCAGGTTCGGAATACAGATACAGGGAAGGAGCGATGCCAACACTGTGGTCGGGAACAACATAACTCAAAGCCCAACAGGGATCTTCGTGGAGTCAAACAGCAATGTCTTCCACTCCAATTACCTCATCGATAACGTGGTTCAAGTTGTTGACAGAGGAGAGAACGTATGGAGCGCTCCTTACCCGGTCGGTGGGAACGCCTGGAGCGATTACACAGGTACTGATGAGTACAGCGGACCCGCACAGGATGTGCCAGGGGCGGATGGGTTCGGCGACACTCCTAGAGAGATCAACAACCGCTCGAGGGATATGTATCCGGTCATGGGATACGAGCTCAGGCCGATCAGGATAATTAATGCGAGCGTGCCGGCTGAGATTGAAGCTGGGGAACAGCTTCTCATAAAAACATGGATCGAGTCTGTCAACGGTTTATCCCAAGTATCGGCACGGATTCCGGAGTCCAGATCGTATGTGCGTCTCTACCAGGCCGGTGATCATTACGAGGGATCTCTCACCACCGCACTTCTCGATCCTGGTGAGTACTCCGTTGTGATCACAGCGACGGATAGAAGAGGATATGAACTAGAAGAAGTTATAGGAAGGTTCAGGATCACACCCAGGGCCGGACGCAGCTTTGAGGCTGCGATGGCCCAGCTAAGAGGAAGATCATGATTCGCAGATTCATTATTGTGCTTGGAATGATGCTGATCATCTCTGCAGTGGGCATGCATTGGGCAAGTGCCGCATGCCCGATGTGCAAGCCGGATTATGAAGAGTATCCACACGAGGGGTTCCTGAAAAGCCTGGGGCCGGAGGAGGAGAAGACATCAGCCCCGGTGATCTCTGCAAAGACAGAGAGGCTCAAGAACCCGCTATTCAACAAGAGCCTCCAGACGTCTAAGACGGAGAGCGACAAAACCTCAACACAAACGACAAAAAGCGCGCCGGTGAGATCGAGCAGCATGCTTGTGCCTGTCACAGCCGTCGCCCGCTCCGATGTGGTTCTGGATGTGAGCAACGGAGCAAGTGAGTACATAGATGGCGCGGTGCACATAAACTACATGGATTTCTACAACGAGAACAAGGAGCTCAAATCGGTGGATGAGATCGCAGCGCTCCTCGGAAGCGCCGGAATCACTCCCAATGACAGGGTGGTGCTCACAGGCACCGATTACGACTGCCCAACATGTCTGGGTGGGCCATTCGCGGCCACGTTTGTGTACTGGCTGATGCTTTACATAGGGCACGATGAGAGCAGGCTGAAGCTCCTGGATGGAGATACAGAGGACTGGAAGGCTGCAGGTCTCCCTGTGCAGAGCACGCCGTATGTGAGACCAGCCACAACTTACACAGTGCAGGGCATCAGATCGGAGCTGCTGGCTACGAATGATTACGTGAAGAACGCTGATGTGCAGATAGTGGATTCCAGGACTTTCGATGCTTTCGGCCAGGGATCGATACCTGGAGCTCTGAACATACCCTACGAATCAGTCCTGGAAAATGGCAGGCTGAAGGACGAGTCCGAGCTGGCGGGCGTCTTCGCAGGCCTTACAAAGGATAAGCCCGTTGTTGTCTATGCGAACACAGAGTTCAAGGCATCGATGGTGTGGTTTGCGCTTAGGATGATGGGATACGATGCCAGGATCTACACATGGAACGACTGGCTGAAGAACCTGCCAGCGTTCAGGATGAGGCTCAACAGCACACTGACGAGAGCTGAGCCGAATCCCTCGACACCCGGACCTGTGAAGATCCACGCGGTCTTTGAGCTGCCGGAGGAAGGCGCAGGCATGAGTGGGGCTGCGGATGGGAATTTGACAACACTCAGCATAATGGGCTGTGCAACATGCGAGCCCATAACGGTGTGGGCAGGCTCGCTCACGAAGAACAAAAACCCAGGACTGAGCCTGGGCCGCTCAACGCAGTACTTCACATGCACCGCTAGGATAAGGGATTCACAGGGCGGGGAGGTCGCGTCTGTTCCCATGGAGAGGGTCTCAGACGATGAATACCTCGGGACATGGGACGCGACAAACGCAGCCCCGGGCAGCTACTCAGTCAGCTTTGTTGTGACGGTGTACTCGCTCTCAAAGGAGTTCGAGAATGCCCTCACAGTTGTGATTCAGTAGGTGCATCAGAGGTAGTGGGGTGGGCGATCCGGAGAAAAGGCGCACAGGCAGAAAGGCAGTATGTGTTTTCTCGGCAGCCCTAGCGGCTGCTCTTCTCTTATCCATAGTCTTCGCAGAGGATCCATTCATCTCGGACAGGGCGGCGAGATGGTTCCAGAAGGAGTTCAGGGCCCTGATGGAGAGGGATCACAGCGATACCACACCGCCGGTGATAACCAATACCAGGATTTTTCCATACCAGCTCAAGCGCGGCGATCCACGCGCCGAGATAAGCGCGAACGTGTACGACAGATCCGGCATATCCTCAGTATACGCAGAGGTCGGCAGAAAACAGGTGCTCATGTTCGATCTGGACGGGGATGGGAGGTACATCGGCTACTGCGGCTCGAACCTGGCCCCGGGTGATTACGATATAAATATAGTTGCCGTGGACAGGGCGGGCAATGCAGCCATATCGCCGTGCAGATCGCTTAAGGTTCTAGATCCTCTGGACCTCAATGCGAACAGGATAGAGGACTCGCTCGAATCACTCGGCCCTGAGGAGACCAGGGTGATAGTGCTGCACGATGATAATGTGACAGAGTCTGAAGGCGAAAAGCTGCGGAACCTGGATATTCTCAGGGGGAGCGCCATGCTCGTTCCGGGGAACAAGATCCCGAAGCTGGCGAGGCTCAGGGGGGTGAAGGGGATCTACAGAGATCAGAAGCTCGGGATCCTCGGGGAGCGGTGTGAGGGAAACGGATCAGACCTCCCAGGACCCCCCGAGAATCCCAGGAGGGCTGCAACGGGGTTAACAGGCAGGGGCGTGACGGTTGCGCTCATAGATACAGGCGTGGATGCGGAGCATGAATCTCTGGACGATCTTGATGATGATCCGGCCACATCAGACCCCAAGGTCGTCGCATTCGTCGATATGGTCAACAACCTTGAGACGCCTTACGATGACAACGGCCATGGAACGCACTGCGCAAGTCTGATATCCGGCACAAAGGGCATGGGGGTCGCTCCTGGATCCAGGCTCGTGGTGCTCAAGGTCATGGACCGGGATGGATCATGCTATCTATCTGACGCCCTCTCCGCGCTCGACTGGTGTGCCAAGAACAGGGATGTGTACGATATAAGGGTTATATCCTTCAGCGTTGGTGGAGACAGAGGCTCGGATAGGCCGACGCTTCTCGATGAGGCCTGCAACAGGATGGTCGAGGAGGGTATTGTCGTTGTCGTGGCGGCAGGCAACTCCGGGCCATCGCCATCCTCCATTGTCGTTCCTGGAGAGGCTGAGGAGGTGATAACCGTCGGCGCCATAGATGCAAAAGGGAACATCTTCGAGAGATCGTCACGCGGCCCGACATCCGATGGGAGAATCAAGCCCGACATAGTGACCATGGGGGTCGATGTGCCATCAGCGCTCGCGGGAACGAAGAACGATGAGAGCTGCATGAGCGGTACATCCATGGCTGTTCCCCAGGTTGCTGGAGCTGCTGCTCTGGTTCTGGAGGGCTTCGGGAACCTGACGCCGGCTGATGTCAAGAGGGTGCTCCTCAGATCAGCGGATGATCTGGGTGATCCGGGCGCGGATAACACATTCGGCTGGGGGGCGATGAACATCACAAGGGCAGTTCTCTACCTCCGAGAGGATCCGGAAACGGTCGCAGGGCCTGAGCTGAGGAGAGTCGACGTGAGCTCAAATGATGCGAACGTCGGAGATCTTGTTGTGATCGAGGCGCTCGTCGCTGGCGAGGTCGAGGAGGTGACATCAACAATAACAGGTCCCGAGAAGGAGGCGGAGATCCCGATGGTCGACTTCGATCTCAACAGCATATACACCACGTTCTGGGAGACCGGCCTCTGGAGGCCGGGGGATTACACAATTAAAGTCGAGCTTCGCGGGAGGTACGGCGAGAGGATCAGCAGATCCATACCCTTTCGCCTGAACCCAAGAAGGGGATAGCTCCTGATGACCAATCTGCCCGGCGTCGCTTCTGGTTTTTAAGACCGACCCAGCTGGCCGCTCTGCTTTATAGTCCTTTGCCTTTGCGACACTTCATATAAGCCAATCGCTCTTGTGTGTTCAGCAACTTAGAGGGCAAGCGTACTGGTTGCTGGATGCATTAATTATAGTATTCCGCATAAGTTGATATAATATTGCATACTACATAAAATCGTGTATGAAGTGCGACATGTCCAGCAA
>NZ_JAOAKP010000029.1 GCF_026419855.1 Methanothrix sp. | reverse complement strand
ATAACTGTGCCATTACCCACAAATAATCAGTATGCTGCGGATCCATATGCCTAAATTATGGGGAGCTTAGGTTTGATTCGGCGGGTTGGTAAACTTGCGGGAATAGGCTGAATAGACTGGCACTGGTTGGGTTACCAGAGTTCGCCTCTCCGAACGATTCGATTGCATGAGCCAAAACCAATTCTGATTCAGGTCATATCACAAGCTATGAGACAGAGGCTGACATTCTCTTGGTGGATTTCTCACCTTCCGAATCTCCTCTCCCTTCTCTGGAAATCCCTTATCGCGCGGAGGAAATCCAGGCGTCTCAGGGATGCCCAGTCGACATCTGTAAAGTACAGCTCTGAGTAAGCGGCCTGCCAGATCATGAAGTCGCTGAGCCTTCTGCCGCCAGCCCTTATTACTAGGTCCGGCTTCTGCTTGAACCTGAGGTAACGCTCTATGGTCTCCCTGTCTATCTCCTCCGGCTCTATCATCCCTGCTGCAACATCCCTGAGAACAGATCTTATCGCCTCTGTGACCTCCCTCTTCCCACCGTAGCCCAGGGAGACCGTGACGCTGATCCCGCCCCTTCCAGTCGCTATATGTCTGTCAGCGTTGACGATGCTCACGTCCGCGGGAGTCTCTTTGAGTATGAACTCTAGAGAGGACGCGAGGTTCCCGGAATACTGTCCTATGTGTATCAGCAGGCTCTCGATGCCGAGTGATGCGCTCCACTCGATCAGATCCCTGAACTTCTCCAGGCCGTGGCCGTCGAACGATGATACCACAAACACCACACATCTTGGCCTTGGATGGCTCAAGACCTCTCTTTCGAGGAGCTTCTCATACAACTTGTGTATCAAATGAATCTCTCCGGAGCACCGATCAATGCAGATCTATCCTGAGATGCAACGCTGCCCCTGTTACCCGGTCAGCTCTTGAAGGCAAAGTATTTTTGGTTGGATGGCGACTGGTTGGCCATGCAGAGAGAGGACGCCTTGAGGCTCGCGATAGGTGCGCTGGCGTTTCTGCTTCCCGTGACAGGCGTCTTCACAACGCTGTTCCTTGCGATCCTCTACATCATTCACAAGCCCACCAGAATGCTGAGCTCATCGCTAGTGCTGCTTCTGATCCTCAGAGAGGTGCTGACCTTCACACACCTCGATCTTCCGATGTATGTTGTAGCGATATCTTTCATTCCGCCGACCGTGGCCCACACAGTATCAAGGAGGTTTCAGCAGCTGTCGGGCAGCTTCATATACATAATGGCCACTGTGGCGATCGGCTATCCGGCTGCGTACCTCTCGGCTCCGGATCTACTGCAGGAGAAGATACTGTTTCTGACCATACTCGGAGGGCTGAGCGGCGCATTCCTGCAGCATATCTCCAGAGAGATGGATTTCACGGTGCCATTTGGCGCTTGCATGGTCATGTGGCTGTTCAGCTTCGATTACCCGCTTCCTGAGCTCAGTAACATCCTCATGATATACGTATTCGCTGTGCTTCTCGGGGTTGGAGCTTACTGGGCGAAGGCTGCAGATGTTGATGCTGTGCTCAGCGAGGTAATAATATGCATACTGGTGGTTCTCTTCGCAGGTCTGAAGTGGTTTCTTCTCCTCCTGTGCTTCTACCTGCTGGGCGGGGCGTTCACTCGCTACGGATACTCCTACAAGCACAGCCTTGGGATCGCCCAGGAGAAGTGTGGCGTCAGAGGATACAAGAACGTGTACAGCAACAGCTTAGTACCTCTTGTGGCCGCGCTTTGCTATGGGATATACAGCAATGAGATATTTTTCTACGCCTTCCTCGGCGCTGTGGCCACTGCGAACGGAGATACGCTGGCCAGCGAGATAGGTGAGACCAGCAGGTCCAGGCCCAGGATGATTACAACCATGAAGCCCGTGGATCCGGGGGTCGACGGAGGGGTGACACCTCTCGGGGAGATTGCATCGCTGGCCGGAGCTGGAGCCATAGGGCTGGTCGCTGTTGCAACAGGCATGACGGGCGCGGATGGTTTCATGATCGCCCTCACGAGCGGTTTTCTCGGATCTAACTTCGACAGCCTGATGGGTGCGATATTTCAGAGAAGAGGTTTGCTCACAAACAACAGCGTCAATCTCGTCGCAACGCTCTTCGGTGGTGTTGCAGGATCTCTCATGGGGGTGATGATTTGAAGGTCTATGCTGTTCTCGGAGACCCGATAGAGCACAGCCTCTCGCCTGTGATGCACAACGCGGCATTCCGTGCAATGGGTCTTCAGGCGAGCTATCATGCGTTCAGGGTTGGGATACAAAGGCTTAGAGATGCGATCCTGGGCGCTGATGCGATGGGCTTTGGCGGACTGAACCTGACGATACCTCTGAAGGAGAGCGCGATGGCCCTGGTCGAGCCGGACGAGACCGCGAAGGCGATCGGCGCTGTGAACACGGTCTCATTCCGTGAAAGGATCAGGGGGCACAACACCGATGGGGTTGGAGCGTCACTCGCCTTGAGGCATTACGGTGTGAACGTCAGGGGTGCCGATGTCCTTCTCATAGGCGCAGGAGGCGCTGCAAGAGCCATCGCATACCAGCTCTCGAGAGAGGGCGCAGAGATCATTGTAACAAACAGGACTCCTGAGCGAGGGATGGCGCTCGCCAGGGATATCGGCCTGGAGTTCCGCCCATTCAGGGGGATCGAGGAGCTTGTCAGATTCTCTGATATCGTGATAAACGCAACATCTGTGGGAATGCGTGAGTGCGACCCCAGGCTATTTGATGGAAGCATCCTGAGAGCGGAGCAGGTCGTTTTCGATATAATCTACAGCAGGGATACGGAGCTTCTCAGGGATGCGAGGAGGGTTGGGGCGAAGGCGATCGATGGGGTCATGATGCTTGTGTATCAGGGTGCGGAAGCCCTCAGGATCTGGACAGGGCTCGAGGCTCCAGTGGATGTGATGGAAGCCGCGGTCAGAGCCGCGCTCAGAGGTTGATAGAGGGTAGCAGAGCGCAGACTCCGGTTTAAGCACGGAGAGCACGCATGCGGTGCGCTTTCAGGTGGGATGACAGAAGCCTTCACGATCATATAACGGCAGGGGATGAGGAATGGGCAGGATGCTGATAGTTGGCGGGACGGGGGAGACCGGCACGTGGTTTGCCAGGTACTTCAGGGATCATGGATTCGATGTGTGCATCTGGGGGCCGAGCGGAAAGTTCCACGTTGCGGATGCTCTAGGGGTGAGATACGCGCATGATCTCATGGTTGAGGTTGCGGAGAGCGATATCGTGGTGCTGAGCGTGCCGATAGAGAGAACGCCTGAGGTGGCGAGAAGGATCGGGCCAGCGATGAGGAGCGGATCGCTGCTCATGGATCTGACCTCTCTCAAGGTCGAGCCTGTGAGGGCGATGGTCGAATCATCCCCGCCGGATGTGGAGATCCTCGGGACGCATCCGATGTTCGGGCCGACGATGCCCTCGATAAGAGGGCAGACTGTGATACTCACACCGGTCGAGGGGCGATGGGGGAGATGGTCATCTCTTGTGAGAGATATCCTGGAAAGAGACGGCGCCAGGGTCGAGGTCCTCACGCCTGAGGAGCACGATAGGATGATGGCTGTGGTCCAGGCGCTGACGCATTTCGCATACATTGCGATAGGCTCGACCCTTCGCTCCCTGAGATTCGACGTCTCAAAGTCGAGAAGGTTCATGAGTCCTGTGTATGAGGTGATGCTCGATTTTGTGGGGAGAATACTCGACCAGAATCCAGAGCTGTACGCATCGATCCAGATGAATCCTTTTGCGAAGGAGGTCAGGAGAGCATTCATAGAGGAGTGCATGAGGCTCTCAGAATCGATCGAGACCGGTGATGTGGAGGGATTCAGGAGAGCGATGAGGGAGGCGGCAGAGCACTTCGGCGACACACACAGCGCGCTCAAGCGCTCCGACAGGATAATAAACCAGCGCGCTCAGGAGCGGCTTGAATGATATCCGCCCGGACAACATCTGGGCATTCAGGGAAATTTAAAAAGCAATGATAATAATTTATAATCATATATGAGGCCACTGGTATTCGGAAATGGAAAAGTACTGATATGCGAGGATGAGCGGGGTATCATTCGAGACATATACTATCCCTATGTTGGTCTTGAAAACCATTGCAACATGATACGTGCAGGGATTTACGACTTGGATCTTCGCGTATTCAGCTGGCTCGATAAATGGGAGATTCAGCAGAGATACAAATCATCTTTCGAGAATAATTTTTTCGAGTCTCTGAATGGTCTCAAAACAGATGAGCACGAAAATATGAAAGCTGACTTTTGCGCATCGAATATTGGTGAGACCATCTTCGAAAGCGAGCAGCTTGGATTGAAGGTCAGAGTGCTGGATGCCGTACATCCATCATCGAATTATTTTTATAGATTATTTGATGTGATTAACATCTCGTCGTCTTCTAGGAATATCAGGCTCTTCTCAAACCAGAATTACAACATACTAGAGAATAAGATTGGTGAGACGGCATTCGTAGATGGCGATATGTTGATTCATTATAAGCGTGATCGTTACTTCCTTCACAGCAGCTATCCGCAGTTCGATCAGTACGCGGTTGGAATTGCTGAGTGGCGGGGCCTGCAAGGTACCTGGAAAGATATGGAAGAGGATGGAATGCTGAGTTGCAATGTAGTAGCACATGGATCCATCGACTCGACTATCAGCTGGAGGCTATCAGACCTCAGACCCGGGAAATCAAGACGCATACACATGTGGATCGTTGCTGGCAGGAAGCATCGCCAGGTGGTGAATATCCATAAAAAGATGAAAGAGGATGGCCCAGCCAGTGTCTACCGCATCAGCTTCAATTTCTGGAAAGCTTTTTTCGAGCACATCGATGCTCTTCCAGAGTGCAGGCGTCTCTGTGAGTTGTCGAATAAGGTAAGGGAGGTATTTTACCGAAGCCTCATGGCAACGGTCGCCCACATGGATTTAAATGGCTCGATTATCGCCTCCTGCGATTCGGAGATAAAGCAATTCGGAGCGGATCTTTATACCTATTGCTGGCCGAGAGATGCCTCTTGGGCGTGTATAGCACTGGACAGGGCCAGATATCATCACCTCAGCAAAGAAATTATAGATTTTTTATCTAAAATAATAACTGAAGATGGCTATTTTCTTCATAAATACACACCAGCTGGTGATTTCGGCAGTACCTGGCATCCAGTGCCCATGATTCAGATCGATGAGACAGGCCTGCCCCTTTATGCTTTGTACCACAACTGGCTTATGTCCAAGGATGTCTGGATAATAGGGCGTTACTTTTCATCGTTGGTGAGGCCAGCCGCCGAATACCTCCTCAGATCGATCGATAAAAAGACAAATCTGCCAACTGAGAGCTTCGACTTATGGGAGGAAAGGAAGGGGTCGTACATTTACAGCGCGTCTGTTGTTCATGCTGGTCTCCGTGGAGCCTCCGAGATTGCGAGGATCCTAGGCAACGAAAAGTTTCATTCGAGGTGGTCGCAAGCTGCAGAAATCATCAGGAACGCTGCGCTGGATCTTTACGATGATACTCTTATGCATTTCAGGCGCTCTCCTTCGGACTCCACACTTGATGCATCGGTCTTCAGCATCTGGTACTTTGAACTGCTGCCAGCCAATGATCCGCGGATGGTCAATACGATGCGAGCCATTGAGAGAGATCTCGTCCGCCCGTCAGGAGGCGTTGCCCGTTACATACACGATGCTTACCATGGCTACATGAACAGCTGGATCATATGTACGCTTTGGGTGGCACAGTGGCATATCGCAGTGGGGAACTTAGATCGTGCTCTGGAACTCATAAAATGGTGTGCGGATCACACATCCTCTACAGGCATGATGCCTGAGCAGATCGGTGATGATGGCACTTTCATATCGGTTCTTCCACTGATGTGGTCTCACTGTACATTCGTTCTGGCAGTCCTGGAATATCTTGAAGCTATTGCGGATGATGCCAACAAGCGGAACTTACAACCCCTCTCTGGAGATTCGGGACTCACTTATGGCAACCTCTAAAAGCAGTCTGCTCAGATCACGAAAGGTTTTTTAACAACGAGGGCTTTAACCCAGACGAGCAAGCAATTCAGATCGCCTGGAGCTTGCGGTAAAGGAGGCTTGATATGAATATAGTTCTGCTCGGCCCACCGGGATCTGGGAAGGGAACCCAGGCAAAGATGATCGCTGAGAAGTTCAATGTGAAGCATATATCAACAGGAGACATACTCAGGGAGCATGTGAGGAACGGAACTGAGCTGGGAAAAGAGGCAAAGAAGTACATGGATGCAGGCCAGCTTGTACCGGACTCGATACTGATCGGCATAATCAGGGATCGCCTCTCCAAGCCGGATGTGGCTGGTGGCTACATGCTGGATGGCTATCCGAGAACCATCCCCCAGGCTGAGGCGCTGGACAAGATACTGCCTGAGCTGAAACAGAAGATAGATGTCGTTCTAAACATAGATGTTCCTGATGAGGAGCTGGTGAGAAGGCTCAGCGGAAGACGGATGTGCAAGTGCGGGAGAAGCTACCATATACTCTTCAACCCGCCGAAGGTTCCCGGAAAGTGCGATGCCTGCGGGGGAGAGCTCTACCACAGGGACGATGACAAGGAGGAGGCAATCCTCAACAGGCTCAAGGTATACAAGCAGCAGACCCAGCCGCTGATCGACTACTACACAAAGGCAGGCCTGATCGCAAACATCAACGGCGCCGGCGAGATCAACCAGATATTCGATGAGATCTCCAAGGTCCTGAGCAAGTTCAAGTGATCAGGCAGGTCAGCCTGCCCTTTTTCGTATTTTCGGGGCTATGGGCTCAGCTTCAGAGATTTCTCCGGGGTTCCACGTCCCACGGCGAATCACAGCTATCAGTCTTATTGCTCATGTTAACAGCATGGAATCGGTGGAGTTGCGCTGCATCTCCACTCATTTCACGTGCTGGGCGAGCTCAACATGTATCTTCGATGCGATTCCGCGGCCCAGGGATATCTTTGTTCCGTTGACATCCACGACAACCGGTCCACCAAAAGGCTGGCATGTGATCTTCTTCAGCCTGATACCCTTCCTGATCCCTATGGCCTCCAGCCGCTTCTGCCAGCCTCCCATTCCCGTGATCGATTTTACCTCGAGCAGCGAGTTGCATGGCGCCTTTGTGAGCTCTATCATCGAAACCCCCGCGAAGCTCCATCACATATTCTATAAATCTACCGGTCTGAAGCGTGCGTTTCATCGCATGCTCCATGGAAGCGAACATGGTCAATACGTTGAGCCAAATCTCATTCTCAGCAGAGTATCTGATGAGTGACCGATTTGAATGATAGCAATTTCTTTTGATCAGTGATTCAGAGACCCTCACGATATTGAGCATATTCATGGAAGCGAGAGAAGCCACCTGATCACACCAGTGCCTCGAACCCACCTCGCACACAGCGCAGGACATGCTGAAGTAGCATGCATCTGAGAGATGCTGATTGGTGACGCGTAACAGCGCCACAGCATCGCAGATGCAGCAGCACGAGCGCTAGGAGCGATGCTCTGAACTTAATCAGTGAGCCGCACGTTTATTCCACGCTCTTGGAGGTATCTCTTGCAATCCCGGATGCTCCACTGGTTGAAGTGGAATATGCTCGCAGCGAGCGCTGCAGATGCATCTGTTTTTCTGAACACCTCGTACATGTGCTCGGGGCTGGCGCATCCGCCTGATGCGATCACGGGTATCCTCACAATTCTTGATACCGCATCAGTGAGCTCGATATCGAAGCCATCGTATGTGCCATCACGATCCATGCTTGTGAGCAGTATCTCACCCGCACCGAGATCCTCAACACGCCTTGCCCATGCGAGCGCGTCGACCCCTGTGAACCTCCTGCCCCCATAATACGAGCACTCGAACCAGCACCGTCCGCTCTCGGTGTTTATTGTTATCCTGCCTTCCAGATCCTGATACCTTCTCTTCGCGTCGATCGCGACCACCACTGCCTGGCTGCCGTAGCTCTCTGCGATCTCTCTTATGAGATCCGGCCTGCTGAGTGCTGCTGTGTTCACCGTCACCTTGTCAGCACCTGCACTGAATGCCTTACGAGCGTCCTCCAGGCTTGAGATTCCTCCACCCACTGTCAGTGGCACGAAAACATGCTCTGATGTCTTTTTGATGACGTCAAACATCGTCGCCCTGCGCTCGTGGGAGGCTGTTATATCCAGAAATACGATCTCGTCAGCGCCATCCTCATAGTAGCGGGTCGCCAGCTCCCAGGGGACCCCTGCATATCTTATCTGCCTGAACTCGATCCCCTTGACAACCCTCCCATCCGGAACTCCGAGATCGCAGTCCAGGCACGGAATGATTCTGCGGGCTAGCATCTGACCATCCTCACGAAGTTCTCAAGCATCCTCAGACCTTTTGGGCCTGACTTTTCCGGATGAAACTGCGTTCCGTAGATATTGTCCTTTGCCACAACCGCTGCGACCTCCACACCATAGTGTGTGGTTGCCGCAACCACCCTCTGATCGTATGGAATGCAGTGATACGAGTGGACGAAGTAGAACATATCTCCGGAGGATATGCCATCCAGCAGCTCAAGATCTCTCTTTAGCTCCAGGCTGTTCCAGCCCATCTGCGGCACAGTTACGCCCTCAGGCAGCCGCACGACCCTTCCGGAGATCCAGCCGAAGCCTCTGGCTCCCGGGCTCTCCTCGCTCTCATCCAGCATCACCTGCATGCCTATGCATATCCCCAGCACAGGTGTGCCCTCGGCGATCCTCTCCTCCAGGGGCTCCTGAAATCTGCGAAGGCTCTCCATGCATCTCCCGAATGAGCCGACACCGGGTATGATTATTCCTGCAGCGTTCCTGAACTCAGGATCTCTCTTTATCTCAGGATCTCCCCCCGCCTTTAAAAGTGCATTGTATATGCTGAAGAGATTGCCCATGCCGTAGTCCACTATGGCTATCATCTCATGCCCTTCTTCTTTTCCCGATGATCGGAAAATGATATCCTTCATCATGTAAATATAGCTTTTGAAAACGCTTTTATAGATGGAGGTGGGAAGCATCCTGTCGGCTCTCATCGAGCTATTTGATTGCAGGGGTTTGTAAAGAGGGTGTCTTGGAATGAACCTTAGAAGGCCTAATGCCAATGAGGCTACAGGGACGTTCAACCGGTCGCGGGATGTCGTCCCGATGTCCGGAATATGCAGCAGATGTGTGGATGGATGCAGAGGCGGCTGTGAGATATGGCTCTCATCATTCAGAGGAAGAGAGGTGCTCTATCCAGGTCCTTTTGGAGAGATAACTGCGGGAGCCGACAAGAACTATCCGGTGGATTACTCGCATCTGAACATACAGGGCTACGCTGTCGGTGCTTACGGTCTGCCTGAGGGCGTCGAGCCTGATCCGGACACTGCGCTCTTCCCGAATGTCAACACAGAGACAGAGTACGGATGGACCAGGAAGGTGAAGATGAAAGTCCCGATATTCACCGGCGCTCTGGGATCCACCGAGATAGCAAGGAAGAACTGGGAGCATTTCGCAATCGGCGCGGCCATATCCGGGATAACGCTTGTCTGCGGAGAGAATGTCTGTGGTGTCGATCCAGAGCTCGTGCTTGGAAGCGACAACAAGGTCAAAAAGTCTCCTGAGATGGACAGGAGGATAGAGACGTACAAGAGGTTCCATGAGGGCTATGGTGAGATCCTGGTGCAGATGAACGTCGAGGATACGCGCCTGGGCGTGGCGGAATACGTCTCATCGAAGCACAACCTGGAGACGATCGAGCTCAAGTGGGGTCAGGGCGCTAAGTGCATCGGCGGTGAGATACGGGTGCCATCGCTGGAGAGGGCGCTGGTGCTCAAGAGAAGGGGTTATGTTGTACAGCCAGATCCGGAGGATCCGGCGATCCAGGCAGCATTCAAGGAGGGCGCAATAAAGGAGTTCGAGCGCCATTCGCGTCTTGGTTTTGTTACAAAGGATGGCTTCCTGAGAGAGGTCGACCGTCTCAGGGATCTTGGATTCAAGCGGATCACGCTGAAGACAGGCGCTTACTCCATGGTCGAGCTCGCGATGGCCATAAGATTCGGTGCCGAGGCGCATCTGGATCTGATCACTATAGATGGAGCACCGGGCGGCACCGGAATGAGCCCGTGGCCGATGATGAACGAGTGGGGGATTCCCACGTTCTATCTGGAGGCTCTTGCATACGAGTTCTGTGAGAGGCTGTCAAAACGGGGAATGCGCGCCCCGGATTTAGCAATGGCAGGCGGCTTCTCAACAGAGGACGGTGTCTTCAAGGCGATCGCCATGGGCAGCCCGTATGTGAAGGCGGTCTGCATGGGAAGGGCTCTGATGATCCCGGGCATGGTCGGGAAGAACATCCAGAAGTGGCTTGAGGCAGGGGATCTGCCAAAGACGGTTGCGAAGTACGGTCAGCGGCCTGAGGAGATCTTCGTGAGCTATGAGGAGCTAAGGGCCAAGTACGGAGATGAGATCAAGAAGATACCGCTTGGCGCTGTAGCGATCTACACCTACTGCCAGAAGTTCAGGACGGGTCTGCAGCAGCTGATGGCAGGCTCGAGGAACTTCAGCATATCATCCATATCGAGAAAGGATCTCATGGCGCTCACTGAGGATGCTGCAAGGATCTCTGGCATACCATACGTCATGGATGCATACAGGGACAAGGCGCTGGAGATACTCGACTGGATGGGAGACTGAGTCTCTCCCATCGATCTTTTTTGTGTTCTAACGTGTTTGAAAACTTATAGGTCATGCAATCTGGTTATTTGAATCACTCATTTGCAGGATCGCATTGCAGAACCAGTGCCGCTACAGGAAAATTGTCACGCTCTTGTGTGTTCAGCAACTTAGAGGGCACGCATACTGGTTGCTGGATGCATTCATTCATTCGCCAGGAGCACATAGCGGGAACAGTGCCTCTCCAGGCAAGTCATCAAATGGATAAGAGCGAATTGTCGGAGCGTCTGGAGATTCGTTACGCAGCCAGAACTCGGGTAGCTACCTACGACGTGTGGATAAGTGCAAAAGCAATAGCTACACAGGAGATTCATAGCCATCAACCGCGCTGTAAGGCGTCGGACAGGTATTAACAGGTCCAGGATGTCGATTTTCATGCCGGCAGCGTTCAAAGTAAACTCAGAGAGCCGGCCCATCAAGATCAACTCAACGAAGGTGGACTACCCGAACTCGTCGATAAGCAAAAGCGTTATCAAACCCCTGTGGGATCTAGATGCGATGAATCGCAAGCTTTTGATGAGGGGCAAGGTGAAGGAGGCCTACGATCTCGGCTCAGAGCTGGAGTTCCAGTTCACCGATAACATCTCAGTGTTCGACAAAATCATACCGACAAAGATACCGTACAAGGGCGAGACGCTCTGCAGGGAAGGCGTCTTCTGGTTCAAGCGGGCTGAGCGGATGGGCATAAGAAACCATTTCCTCAGATATATTCCGCCCGCTGGTATGATTGTGAGGAAGGTCAGCATCGTGCCGCCGGAGCGTATAACCCGCGAGACGAAAGGACATCTGATACCGCTGGAGTTCATATGCCGCTGGTACGTTGCAGGCTCGCTCTTCGACCGGCTTGAGTCCGGAGAGATTGGGCCAGAGGCTCTTGGATTTCCCCGCGGGAGAAAGGTCTCCTTTGCAGAGCAGCTGCCAGAGCCGTACATAGAAGTATCCACGAAGCTGGAGAAGACCGACAGGCTTCTGAGCAGGGATGAGGCGCTGGAGCTGGCGAAGCTCAGCCCGCTGGAGTTCGAGGAGATCACAGAGATAATCATCAGGATAGATGAGGATATCAGGAGATGCGTGGAGCCCAGGGGCCTGATACACGTGGACGGAAAGAAGGAGTTCGCGTTTGATTCGAACAGGGAGATCATGGTGGTCGATGTCTACGGAACAGCGGATGAGGACAGGTTCTGGGATAAATCCCTTTACGAGGAGGGCGAGTACGTAGATCTGAGCAAGGAGTACGTGCGGAAGTACTACAGGCAGATCGGCTACAAGGACATGCTCTACCAGGCCCGAAGCTCGGGGATGCCGGAGCCGGAGATTCCACCCCTGCCAGATGATATTGTGCGAAGGACTAGCGAGATCTACATCCAGCTCTACGAGAGAATCACGGGCGAGAGGTTCGTGCCCGCAGGGGCATGATATTGAGTAGCAGGGCGCAAATTCCGGTCTCCAGGCCGGAGAGGTCACAAATTTTTGGACGACGATGGGGGAACGGCCCCTTTTTGGGGGCGGTCCCTCAAATATTCATTCGGCGAAGTCCAATTTCCGCCAGATATCTTTTGCGAGGCGCATATTTCATTGGTCTTCTATCGCTTTGATAAATCGCCTTGGCTTCAGGGATTCGCTATTATCCATCCGATCCGAAGAGGCACTGGTCCTGCTGTGTGTTCCTGGCGGATGAATGAGTGCAACCCGCTTGTATGACATCCAAGTTGCTGAGCACATAGAGCGCAGAGTTTTTACAGCACAGGCGTGAAAGGCGGTCGCTCCACCTCCGTCTTCTCCTCGAATACCGGTGGCCCTCTGCGAGATGTGTATCTTATCGCAGCTCCGCTCTTGTCGATGCTGATGGTCCTTCCCTCCTCCGGATCGTAGCGAGCGTATCTCCTTATATCATCCAGGATCTCATCTGGATCGACATCTCCTGTGAATGGCATAACAAGCGGTCTGTAGTCAATGGCCATCGAGCTGCCCTTAGGTATTGTGTAGGGCGTATCGCCTATGCCATCTCCATCACCATCGGATCCTCTGTAATCGCTGTAGTGGTTGCCGACGGTTGTGTTCCATATGCTCCTCGTCTGGTTGTCGTAAGCGCTTATAACGTTGTCCACAAAGTTGTTCCTGTAGATCAGGTTGTTCCAGTTCTTGTCGAGCCTGACGCCGTGCGTGTTCCGGGATATGTTGTTCGCGCAGAGGGCATTTCTCTGGCAGTTCTCCGTTATCTCCAGCCCGTTGTAGTTATTCGATGCTGTGTTCCTGAAAACCAGGTTGTAGCTGCTGTTCGCCTGGATGCTCATGCCGACCCCGAACCCGCTCACGATCTCGCTTCTCCTGTTGTTGACGAGAAGGTTCTCGTATATGGTATTGTTGTGCGAGTCTGCCAGCAGGATTCCGTAGTAGTTCAGATCTGCGTGGTTTCCAGTTGCAGAGCTGT
Organism: Methanothrix sp.; assembly: GCF_026419855.1. Classification (GTDB taxonomy): domain Archaea; phylum Halobacteriota; class Methanosarcinia; order Methanotrichales; family Methanotrichaceae; genus Methanothrix_B. The sequence continues at coordinate 9,821 of NZ_JAOAKP010000029.1, read as the reverse complement.
GATTAGTGCCCCAGAAGACCAGCCCCTCTGAGTTCCTGCTCAGGATGCTATTAATGACATCGATACACTCACAGTTTCTGAAGAAGAGTCCAGCATGCGTGTTGTTTATTGCGCTGCAGCCGGTGACAGTAAATGCCCTGCAGTTCGAGGCATTCAGCCCAGCCTTCTCACATCCGATGAGCTCTGAGCTGCTGATGCTCACGTTCGATGATCTGAGAATCAGCATGCCCGTCTTGCATCTCTGAAATGTGGAATTGTCTATCAGAAGATCGTGAAGGTCCTCGGCGAAAACCCCCACCTCAGCATCCCTCACGCTCATGTTCTCGAGCGTCACGTTGCTCCCGAAGACGAGAACAGCTGCGTTCGGCAGGTCCAGCCTGAGGTAGCGATCTGCAGACGTCGCGGGGGTTGAAACTCCTGATGCTACTCCTGAAGCGCCGCCCTGGTATCGCTCCATGTAGTACTTGAACTTCTCCTCAGATGGTCTCTTCACCCCTGCTATCGAGAATCCCTCTATCCTCACGCTGTCGGATCGAACTGTTATCGCCGGAGACTGGACGTCAGAGCGTATGAAGGCGTCGTATCCTATGAGCGTCAGCGGCCTGTCAACAACGAATGGCCTGTGCTCCCCTGCCTTCAGGATCAGCGTATCTCCCGGGGCAGCTGAATTTATCGCGCTCTGGACATCCTCACCCGCTAGGATTTGTAGGGATGTGGCGGGAGAGGAGAGAAGATACAGGATAATCGCGATCCTGAGAACAGCCATGCGCTCAGTGCCTGAAGTGGCGCATGCCGGTGAACACCATGGCCATACCATGCTCATCAGCCGCCTGGATTACCTCCTTATCCCTTATCGATCCCCCCGGATGGACGACAGCTGTTGCCCCTGCTTCGTAAACTCTGTCAAGGCCATCGCGGAACGGGAAAAACGAATCGGTCGCTGCCACAGTGCCCCTTGTATCGAGACCGTGCTCCTCGGCCTTCTCAGCGCCGAATCTGGCAGCGTCGACGCGACTGACCTGGCCTGAGCCAATGCCTATTGTCCGGTCTGCAGTGGTGTAAACCAGCGCGTTAGACTTGACGTACTTGGTGACCTTCCAGGCAAATCTGAGGGCTCTGTTTTCCTCCGGAGTCGGAGAGCGCTGCGTGACAACCCTCCACTCAAGGATGTCCTCCCTGTCGTAGTCCTGGAGCATCATACCGCCGAATATGCTCCTGAATGCATGCCCCCTGTACAGCTCTTCCTTTCTCTGGAGCATATCCCCGATATCCAGTATCCTGCGATTCGGCTTGTTGCGCATTAGGAGATCGAGCGCATCAGGCTCGTATCCGGGAGCGATGAGGACCTCTACGAAGCTGTCGCCTATCGCCTCTGCGGTCGCGAGATCGACCTTCATGTTGAATCCGATCACACCGCCGAACGCCGACTTCGGATCTGTGGCGAACGCCCACCTGTAGGCCTCCTCGAGATCCCTGCCGTATGCAACACCACATGGGTTCGCGTGCTTTACTATGACTGCGAGCGGTCTGTTTGTCGGGACCCCATCGTACTCTGAGAGGTCTATGAGCATCTCCAGGACGGTCTCTGCATCCACGAAGTTGTTGTAGGACATCTCCTTGCCGTTGAGCTTTACTGCCCTGAAGAGGCCGAGGCCTCCAGGCTTAGCGTAGAGTGCTGCCCTCTGATGCCAGTTCTCCCCATATCGTAGATCCTGGACCTTCTCGAACAGGCTGACGCTGTACCTTGGCCAGTACATGTCTGACTGGAGCGAGGAGAGCTCGATGGCATCGAATGCAATGCATCTGTAAAGTGCAGAGGCGGAAGCGAGCTTTTTTAACTCATCTGCGAGATTCAGGTCTCTCCTGATCGCCTCAAACATCTCTTTATTCTCACATTCGAGAACAGCGCCGCCCCCATGGATGGCGGATCTTATCAGCAACCGTCCATTCGAGCTTGAGATCACAGATTCGTCGTAGATGAGAAGACTCCCAGACCAGTCGCTGGCCAGAGGAAAAGCCGGATTTGAAAGGGTGAGGATTTCCAGGCCGAGCTTCTGCAGCTCCCTTGCTATCTCCTTCGCCCGTTCAGAGGCTCCGGCGGGGATCACAGCTTGCCTGAGCTTCATGGAACCTTGACATCCAACGCAGCGGCAATATTTTAAGGTTGCCCTTGAAGGAAGCACATCACACATCTTGGATAATAAGTAATTTTGAATGTTATTATTTTAAAATTAATTAATACTATATGTAGAAGAAATCTGTTTTCCAGCAAACAGGACTGAAATCATCCTGAGAGTCAGTTTTTTATCACACTGCTGCGAACATCCAGGCGTGAAGAGTCTGGATGATGCAATCGAGCGCCATCCTGATGGCGTGGTCCTGCACATCGATGTTCTTCCGGGATCGTCGGAGCTTGCGATACCAGCGGGCTTCAACGCCTGGAGGGGCAGCATCGAGATCAGGCTTACGGAGAGAGCTGATCACGGTCGGGCCAACAGACAGCTCATACAGGAGATGGCAAGAGCGTTCGGGCTCTCGCAGGGTGATGTGGAGATACTGAGCGGCCACAGGAGCCACAGGAAGGTGGTTCTGATGAGAGGCACCGATGCTGAATCTGTTCTGGTGGCTCTCAGGAGATCGCTCAGGTGATGATATGAGAGTGCAGAGGAGAAGCTACGATCTCGAGGCGCTCGAGGAGCAGATCGAGGCCCTTCTGGATGCATCGGAGCGAGGCGCAGCGGTCATCGTCGAGGGGCCGCGCGACAGGGATGCGCTCCGAAGGATTGGCCTGCCTGGCCCGATACTGATGTCCTCCCAGAGGTCGTGTTTGGAACTTGCAGAGGAGACCGCAAGATCGTACAGCGAGATCGTGCTTATGACTGACTGGGATGCGCGGGGGGAGGAGATCGCCCACAAGATGGAGGAGTATCTGCGTCCTACAGGAGTCAGGGTCGATGTGGAGATCAGAAAGCGGCTCAAGCTTCTTGTGAGAAAGGAGATAAAGGATGTCGAGAGCCTCTGGCTATTTCTGGAGAAAGCGCGGGAGAGTCAGGATCTTTAGGGTTATCGGATGCGATGCTGAAAGATGCGATCTATAGCCCTTTGCGTCACTTCATATAAGCCAATTTAAAATATGCTGGATATGCCGCAATTCGTACATGATTTTATGTAATATGAATATTATATCAACTTATGCAGAATACTATAAAACAAGAGTGACCATGGATCCCTGCACGGCTGGAAGTCCCAGCTGCTCATAGTCTCGAATCACTGAATGCCAGGAAGCGGCGTTTACTGGCATAGAATCGCGTGAATCCCATGGGGCCAATGCCGATCCATATGGATGGTTGTCAGCTGCTCGAACATCGATGAATCGTATGCATCACACCGCTTCACTCTCGGATCCTTCTGTGAGCCATCCTTTTATATCGATTGCACATACAGCAAAGCGGTGGTATGATGGTATCCATAAAAGTCGATGCGGATGCGAAGGCCCGGCTGCAGGGCGACGAGAGCCTCGAGAGGTATCCCATAGTCGCGAAGGTCACAGGAAGTGGTAAGGACGGATCTGTGGGGGTGAGGATATCTGGCGATGGGGTGCCCTTGCCCGCAGCGGTATCAGTGAATGGGGCTCTCGGCATCGATCTCAGAGAGCTGTCGAGCGTTGCGGAGTCCCTGGCGAAGCTCGTCTCTTCAGGTCTCAAGATATCTGATGCTCCGGTTACCGTATCGCTTGGAGAGATACCAGTCGATCTCACGGTCTCCGTCTATTCGCCCAGGGAGGAGCCGGTCTTCCGGATCGAGATAAAGGGAACCCTGGGAAAATGAGATCGTCACATCCAATGAGATCCGCAGCAACAATGTATGCATCATGAGGACTCGTGAAAATCCAGCTTTTTGATATAAATATGCTTTGATAGAAGCATGCAGCGACATGCGCAGATCATCAAACAGGAGGTTAATAGGAATCCTCATCATGAATGCTCTTGTCCATGGCGATCAATCACTGCTGTCGCGTTCAGCATTTTGATTCCAAGACAGATGAGATTCGTTATCCGCTACCGTGTGAAGGACCGCGTCAGATACCTCTCCCCTGAGGGGGAGCGGTCTCCTTGGTGATTTGATATGATTGATATTCCGGGATGGGCGATGGTGATGCTGCTGGCAATGTCACCCATATCCGAGCTTCGCGGAGCGATTCCTCTGGCGATTGCATATGGCTACTCGCCACTGGAGGCATATACGATCTCTGTAGTGGGCAATCTGATCCCTGTGGCACTACTGCTGCGCTTTCTTGGCCCGATATCATCATTCCTGATGAGATACCCTACTGGGTTCAGGTTCTTCACCTGGCTCTTCTCAAGAACCAGAAGGAAATACATCGAGGGCAGGGAAGGTATCGGATTTGCTGCCCTGATGCTCTTTGTCGCCATCCCTCTGCCAATGACCGGCGCCTGGACCGGGTGCGTTCTTGCATTTCTCCTCGGATTCAGATTCATTCCCGCATTCCTCTCGATAGCACTGGGCGTGCTCATAGCAGGCGTGGTGGTGACAGCTGCAGTCTCCGGTGCGTTCGCACTCGGCAATACGATTCAGGGTATCTGAGTTTGCAAGTTTGATTTGCGATACGCTCGATTCCACTCCGGTTGCTTCTCAGCCAGAGCCTGGAGGCGCATCATTCTCACGTGTATCATGCCGTCCGGAGATGAATAACGATCGATGTAGCGCCCTGCTATCTCCTCAACGAGTGCGGGGCGCAGCTCTGCAGGAACCTTCTGCAGGTAGGGGTGCCATGTGGACCTGATGAACCCCTCCAGCGCATCGCGCCCGCTGTGAACCATGTCCTTTGGTATGAGCTTCACACTCACGAGATGAAGGCCAGCCGCCGGAACCCACCTCTCGTAATCCTCAGGGGTGTAGAAGAAGTACGGGAACTCGAAGCCCCTGAAGTATGGAGCAAAGCGCTTCTCCATAATCACCTCTGATGTTATATCCAGAAGCTGAGCTGCGTTTCCCCTGCCGCCGCACTGCATGAGCGTCCTGCCCCCAGGCACAAGACTGCTGCATATGCCCCTCAGGACTGAGAGATGGTCTCTGATCCAGTGCAGGCAGGCGAATGATACCACGATATCGAACTCCTCCTGGAAGCGCAGATCAAGCGCATCCCCCTGCTCGAACCTCAGGTTTCTGAAACGCTCCGGAGGATGCCTGCGCCTTGCGAAGGAGACCATATCCGGAGAGATGTCTATTCCCAGGACAAATCCATCGGGCACGAGCTGTGAGATGTGCGCGGTTATCTTCCCGTCCCCGCACCCGATGTCAAGTATGCGCTCGTCTCCTTTGATACTCAGCTCGGATAGCGCACTCAGAGCCCATTCATGCTGGGCTGAGGAGCTCCTCTCGTACTCCTCCGGGTCCCATATGTACATGATATGCCAGTTCATGCTGAATCCAGATAAATACACTGCATGCACTGCAAGCCGAGCTGCGGGCAGACGTGCAAGCATTGGTGACGGGGGTGCTGTCATGTCAGTGGAGCACCGGACTGATAGTGCGCCACCACGAGATCTCCTGAAGACTCGCTTGTGGTTATTCAGCCACATGCTCCCGATTTCTGTGCTTGCCTTTGATCTGATTCACAAACATGCTCAATACATTGAGGTAAATCGCATTCTTAGCAGGGTATCTGATGAGCGATCGGTTCGGATGATAGCGATTTCGTTTGATCAGTACTTCGGAGATCCTCATGATATTGGGCAGGCTCCTGATTTAACGTACATGATAGCTCAAAGATAGCAAAAGATTTAGATAGAATGCTGGAATTTTCATATTTTTGTGGATTGGAAAGTAGACGGGAAAAGTGAGATCAAGGTATTCGATCTGCCATGAATCAAGGTTATGGAGGATCTGAGGAGGGTGGGGGACCGCACCGTTCTTTGACCTTCCGCCGCGCCCTCATGCTCGGTGCGGCGATTCTGATCGTCAGATCTGCAGCCGTCCTGTATCTCGAAGATCAGGAGCAGCAGCGTGTGATAGTAGATAATGTTATTTTTTCTGTGGTCAACGGACTTGCAGCTCTCTCCCTCATCAGAGCTGCCAGAGCCACGAGATCACAGGATGAGCGGATGTACATCGCATGGGCGTTCTTCGCGGTTGCACAGGTGCTCTACGCCCTTGGGGACGTCCTCTGGGCTATCCTGGAGATAAGACTGGGAGAGACGCCATTTCCGTCGATTGCGGATGGCCCATACCTAGCTTACTACCTGTTTTTCCTCATCGGCGTCCTTTTGCTACCGGCACCATACCAGAGCACCTTCGAACGCCTTAAGTCTCTTCTTGACACAGGCGTTGTGACGATATTCGCAATCCTGATCTTCTGGAGCTTTCTAATAGCACCCACAGTTGCAACCCTTGCGGAAACGAATCCTCTCGCAAATGTGATCGCAGTCGCATACCCTGTTGCGGATCTCGTTCTTGCATTCGCCCTCATAGCGCTCATCTTCAGAAGAATAGAGCATATCGCCCACCGCCCCATCATGCTACTTGCAGCAGGCGCTGTCTCACTGATAGTGGCAGACTCAATATTCATGGTCGAGGCTCTGAGGGGGACCTATGTGCCCGGAACGCTTGCTGACAGCTTCTGGATAATCAGCTACATACTTACAGGACTTGCAGGGGTGCTCCAGGTCGAATCTGCCCGACAGCCGGTAAAAACATCTGCAGAGCGTCCTCCAGCCGGCTTTACATGGCCCCTATACCTCCCATACGTATGTGCTATCTTCGCCTACGCATTTCTGATCTGGAGCATGGAGCAGGAGGATGTAAATCTGTACATCCGCCACCATCATCTAGCCGCAGGCGTCGGGATGATAATACTGATGATAATCGTTAGGCAGGTAATCGCGATCAAAGAGAACACAATGCTCTTTGTAGCTGCCCAGAATGAGCTGCATCAGAGGATAGCCTCGGAGCGGGAGAAGGAACATCTCATAAAAGAGCTTGAGGCCAAGACATCGGAGATGGAGAGGTTCATATATACGGTCTCACACGACCTCAGGTCGCCTCTGATCACTGTCAGCGGGTTCCTTGGTTTCCTTAGAGATGATATCGGGAAGGGCGCCTGGGAGAAGGTGAGAAAGGATATAGAGATAATCGAGGATGCCATCACTAAGATGGACAGGTTGCTCCAGGACACGCTGGAGCTCAGCCGCATAGGCCGGATAATGAACCCGCCTGAGGACGTCCCGTTCTCTGATATCGTCATGGAGGCGCTGGAGCAGACCTCCGAGAGGATAAGGTCCAGAGGCGTGAGTGTAGACGTGGCAGATGACCTGCCAGTGGTCCACGTGGACAGGATGAGAGCTGTGGAGGCGCTAGTCAATCTCATAGAGAACAGCGCCAAGTACATGGGGGATCAGACGGATCCTAGGATAGAGATCGGCTGCATGAGAGACGGCGAAATTATATTCTACGTCAAAGATAATGGCATCGGGATAGATCCAAAAAACCACAAGAGGATATTCGAGCTCTTCTACAAGGTGGATAACAGATCAGAGGGTACCGGCGCCGGACTGGCCATCGTCAAAAGGATCATAGAGGTTCATGGCGGCAGGATATGGATAGAGTCAGAGCTGGGAAAGGGATGCACAGTATTCTTCACGCTGCCGGTATCGGAGAAATCTCCAGCTAAGCAAGCATGACTCTCATCAGTACGCCCCAAAGCCCATCGATCTCAGGGCGCGAGCCATCTGAGCAGAGCATTGGAGATCCGACCTCTGGAACTATACAGCATATCGAAATTGCTTTTATTCATATGACGTCGTGCCAGAAGAGGCATTGCTATCCTATCCGCTCTTGGTGAATGTGTTCTTCCAGCAACCAGCTTGTTTGACCACTAAGTTGAATGAACATGAGCGTAAATGAGGATTACAGGCAAAAGATATCTATCCATGGACGAAGAGTAAAGATAAGTGGATACGGTATGTATCTGAAATTAAGCAAATGCTCATGCCGGTGATTTGACTGATCGATAACCTTCTAGAAAGATGTGAAGTCGAATGCCGCTGGTGGGGTCGCCAGAGTTTTGCCTATCCAACGATTCGACCAAGTGAACCACAGCAAATGCGGCACACTCCTACCCAACAGAGTGGTGAACATTTATGGTTCATGATCGAGATATAACGATAGACATTCTACGAGGGATAGCAATTTTCACAATGGTGGCTTCAAATTTGAGCGCTGTAGTGCTGGTTGAGCCTCATCCTTTCTGGTTACGCGTATATGGTTCCTTTGCTGCCCCATTATTTATATTGCTTGCTGGAATGATGGTTGTCTTTGCAGCCCAAACAAAAGAATACTCACTAAAATATTTTTTGTCCAGAGGATCTGTTATCATAATTGCAGGGGCACTTGTTGATATACTCATCTGGAATATTTGCCCCTTTATGACAGTTGATGTGCTATATTTAATTGGTATCTCTATACCCATCGCATATTTTGTTTCGCGTTTAAATACATATTTTCAGTGGATAATAGTACTTTCTATCTTTCTACTCACACCTATACTTCAAACCGTGCTCGGCTACACAGATTTTCCTACAGAGTATTATATATGGGGTGAACCAACAATAATTGTTGAGAATCAAACAAATATTTTAAATCATTGGTTAGTCGATGGGTGGTTTCCTGTATTCCCTTGGATGGGATTTTCTCTGCTTGGTGTAATTATTGCCAATATACGCTGGAAATATAAATCTCCTACTTTGTTTGGAAAGAAAAACATTTCGTTAATTGGTATTTGTATATTAGGTTTTGGTAGCATTATTTGGTGGCACTATCCCGGCAAAATGCTAGTTCGCGCGGGATACGGTGAACTTTTTTATCCTCCAACTATCGGGTACATAATTAGTACCATTGGGCTAATCGTTTTATTATTTTCCTTAATTGATTATAGGCCTTCAATTACCATATACAAGCCACTTCAAGTACTTGGACAGTCATCTCTTTTTATGTATATATTGCATCTTGCTTTAATTAAAGATGTAATTGCCCCAATATGGTCTGAAGAAAATCTTCAAGCATTCTTGGTTATTTATATTGCTTTGTCATCTTTTCTGATTCTGGTAGCATATGGATTGAGAGCTTTAAAGAATAAGTGGAAGATACGTCCATTTGTTATTCGAGTTCTGTTTGGAGGATAGACCATGAACATGTTTCAAACATCCAGCCACTATCGACAGAGGCTCATGTGGTCGAACCGTCGGAGATGCGGACTCTGATGGCCTTAACCGTCAGCGGTTGGCGCCACATCTTTCTGCAAGGTTACTGATCTGCGAAATACGGGAATGAGCCTCGACAGATTGCATGAGAGGCCCAGAACCCAAAGGTGCTACATGGATCACGTAGTGGGCGTTTGATGCCATGATGTACACTATGTACACTATTATGACTTCTTAGCTCAGCGCATTTATCCGAAGACTTTCTCTCAAATCGACGATGGCGCTGACCCCGCGTGCCGGAGCGGGCCCTTACTTCACCCTCTCGACATTATCAGAATGGCATGAGGGGCACTTTGGCCCGACGCCAATCCCCTTGAACTTGTGGCCGCATGAGCGGCACACATAATCGGTTGGGAAGAACGACTCGGGGTCGCCCATGTCCGGAGGGCCTCCAACTGCGCACACGAATATCACCTCAAAGAAATATCATCAAAAATCATTAATTATACTTTTCGGGCCGTCAGGAGGACCTGTCCGAATAAGATAAAAGCCAGAACTGAGTATAAAATTACTTCATTGAAAATTAGAGAGGTGAGGCCGGAT
>NZ_JAOAKP010000028.1 GCF_026419855.1 Methanothrix sp. | reverse complement strand
CGATTCCAGGAATGCGTGGAGAGTAGATCGGAATCGATAGCTAGAGACGTTATCACAAAAAGTTATCCAACACAGCAGTTTTTAGCACAATATGGGGGATCAGTTCCATGAGAATCGTGCTCATAAAGCCGGGCTCTCTGAAGAGGGACGAGGCCGGAAACATCCTTTACGCAAGCTCATCCGTCACGCTGATAGTCTCAGACAGGTTTTTGGTGGTGGATACCGGATCCGCTGATGAGATGGATATTGTTTTTGATGGCCTGAGAAGAGCAGGGGCATCGCCAGATGACATAGAGATCGTAGTTAACACTCATTTGCATGAGGATCACACGGGTGGCAACGATATCTTCCGCAACGCAGATGTGCTCTCCTACCATACAGGTCTCCGCGAGGGCTGCGTTCTGGCGCAGGGCGTTAGGATCATAGAAACACCTGGTCACACCCTGGACAGCATATCTGTTCTTTGCAGTGGTGATATAGTGATTGCTGGCGATGCTCTGCCGACCGCTGACAACCACATCAAGGATCTCCCGCCGAGGCTACATGTGGACAGGGCTCTCGCCATGAAGAGCATGCACAGGATCGCCGGCATCGCCAGGATTGTGGTACCCGGGCATGGAATGCCATTCTCGATTCCTGGCGGCCGCGACGTTGAACTCGCATGATCTGATCCTGGCAATCGCAACGCAGTTTTAGATGCTCAGGTGTATGGATGCGACAGCATCTCTCACCATGGTCTGGCCACGCGCCTGAACTTCCAGAGCCGGTCTAGCTTTGCGGTTGCATCTATCCCCACCTTTGTTGTCATCCCATCCACCGATCTCGGATCCAGCGTGCTTCCCCTCACATTCGGATACACGTAGATGTCCTGATCTCCGCGAACCCTGGTAGCGATTGCGTACTCCAGCTCCCTCGGATCGTGTATATCAATATCCGTGTCGACAACAAGCACATGCTTCAGGCTGCCATGAGCCGCCATAGCAGCCTTTATAGCCTTGAGGCCATCTCCTTCGTCCCTCTTCTCTATCTGAACAACTGCATGGAAGTATGTGCACCCGCCCTCTGTCAGAAGCACGTTCTTGACCTTCACGACCTTTGATGCCTCTCTGTATATCAGCGGCTCGTAGGGAACTCCCATCAGCATCCTGTGCTCCCCGCCTGCCGGAAGAAGCGCGTGGTATATCGCGTCGTCCCTCATCATCATCCTCGTGATCTCTATGACAGGCTCCTCCCTCACAAGATCCATCGTGCCGGTGATATCCACAAACGGCCCCTCCGGAGCCCTTTTCTCCGTCAGGTAGCCCTCCAGAATGATCTCTGCATGCGGGACCGGAACGCCGTTGTCAAGGGTTACAACCTCAACCACATCTCCCCGTAGAGCGGATGCGTATTCGAACTCCTTGCTCTCAGGCACTCTTGTTGAGGCTGCTATTAGGACCACCGGATCAACGCCGATTGCGATCGCCACTGGCAGCCTCCTGCCTGTCTCGATGGCTCTGGAGTACATCTGGTGCGTATGCCTTCCTGGGACAAGCCTGGCGGCCAGCCTTCTCTCATCTAAAATCATCAGCCTGTGAACGCATGCGTTGATCCTCTCATCCAGCCTCGATATGACAACGCCTGATGTTATGTACCGCCCCCCATCACCTCTGAAGTGTCTCAGCACCGGCAGTTGCGAGAGATCCGGTTCCAGGATGTTCTCCTGGAACTGCGACGAGTCGACCTCTCTGACACGTCCCTCATATCCAACAGCTGCTAGATCGCGCGCCAGGTTCCTTGCGTCCATCCTCAGTGCACGGGCGAGAAGCTCCCTGCTTCCAAGTATGTTTATGCAGCACATGTGGCCATCTGCATTGTGGAAGAGCATGGGACCCCTTCCGGCTGCGCGCATGGCCAGCTCATACTCTGTGGATACGTGCTCATGGATCTCCTCCAGAACGCCATCGGAGCGGAGATCCTCAAGGAAAGATCTGAGGCTCATAATGGAGAATTGGCTGCATGCTTAATACATTCCCCTTACAGGATGTCTGCAGCGTGAACACTGAATTTTATTTTTGCTTGAAGAAATCGATATTATATTAATATGAAAATAATATATATCATGTATTTTTAATTGCGTAACGATTTAAATTAAAATCTGTGTTGGAATATAATGATTAGAATCTCGTTCATTCAAAAACTATTTAAAGATATAACTCATTTGATATACCGATGGACCAATTAGTAGTGCTTCATGAGATATTCGAGTCGTTCTCCAGGGGCACCGGCGCCCTTCGCGATATTGAGCCCAGGGCTGTCGAGGGCAGGTGTGCAAGTCTTGTGGTCAAGCTCCTGCAGAGCTGTCTCGATGGTGATATCGATGAGGAGGTGTGCCGCGAGCTCTCAGAGTGCCTTAGCAACATCTACGAGCTGAAGAGGCTGGGTGACATATGCCGGCGGGCGGGCATGCCGGAGATCGCGATGAAATGCTACTCGAAGGCGCTCTCACAGGCAGAGGAGCCGCATGTGCGCTCTGTGCTGATGAACAACCTCGGCCAGGTCCATGCGCATAAGGGCGACCTGGGCAAGGCGATTGTGTACTATAAAAAAGCTCTGGAGGGATTTGAGTACGCAGGGGATCCGAGCAGCGCTGCCCATGTCATGGGGAACCTCGCATCTGCGTACAGGCGCGCATATCAGTGGGATCGGGCCGTGGAGTGCTACTTCAAGGGTCTGAAGGGATTCGAGAAGCTCAACGATAGCTTCGGCGTCGCCCAGATGACCGGCTCTCTGGGAAGGGTCTATGCGGAGATGGGCGAGAGGGAGCTGGCTGTGCTATATTACGAGAAGAGCCTGAGGATGTTTGAGCAGCTTGGCGATCGCAGGAGCGCAGCCTGGCTTCTGAGCCGTCTCGGCAGGGTGTATGCAGAGATGGGGAGATGGGATGACGCGAAGAGATGCTTCGAGAGGAGTCTCTCCATCTTCGAGGATCTCGGCCAGAGCCAGAACGCGGGCATAGTTCTCTCGAATCTCGGCCGCTTCTACCTCGAGAAGGGGGATCTCGATTCCGCCAGGGACACCCTGGAGCGTGCGCTGAAGCTGTTGAGAAAGGAGATGCTTCCTGTTTACCCGAACACGGTTGCTGCGCTCGCAGCTGCTTACAGTCTGATCGCAAGAAGGTGCGCGGATGAAGGGGATGTGAAGCAGTCATCGCAGCTGTATTCAAGAGCATCAGACTGCTTCAGCGAGCTGGCTCTCCATCCCAGAATCCTCATCTCCGAGCTGAAGGCAGCTGCCGGCCAGGCGAGGTCTCTCTCGTATCTAGTGAAGCTACGCGCAGAGCCACGGGAGGACGAGGCTGTCGCGCTGTGCGAGAGAGCAGTCTCAGCGCTCGAGAGCACGATCGCCAGCACCGCATCAAAGGACAGAGAGAGGGTCGCATCACTTGTGCGTTGCTTGCAGGGGATAAAGGAGCTCTGGAGCATAGACCTCTACGCAGCGGAGCCGTGGCGGATACTCGGCATGGTCTCTGTGGCCTGTGAGTACCTCATGGGAGGCATTCGGGAGCTGGCCAGGAGCCCTGGATCGTATAAGGAGATGTATGAAGCGCTTGTCGCAATCAACGGAGCGCTTGATGATGAGAGGCAGCGGAGAGACTCTTCGGCGAACCTGAGGAAAGCAGCTGGGCATCTCAGGGCATCGCACGTGGAGGGCTTCGAGAAGATCGCCGATACGCTCGAAAATGCCGGAAGATCTGAACTTGTCCAGGGAATGAGCCCATCTGACATACTGAACTACGGGGCTCACAGAAAGGCCCTTATGAGCATCGGCTGGGCAGCAGCGCAGAGCCTGCTCTCGGAGATCGATAGGACTGGCTGGATCTATGCATGGGATGAGTCCATGAACCTCTCAGAGACCGGACCGGTTGGCAGGACCGAGCGGATAAGGAGAAAGGCGGAGAGCGTCGCGGAGATCAAGGAGGTGCCTGTGGTCGAGGTGGGTTCGGTGAATCTCAGGGGCTCTGCAGTTGGTGCGTCAGATGAACGCACTGATGGTGGCATGTCCATCGTGCCCACACAGACCATGCTTGTATCAGCCGCGGCACCATCGCTGCCCGTTCGTCCTGATGCCATCCGCCCCGCGATCGCTCTGGAGGAGCCATACGTCATCGAGAGCTTCGCGGATTATGAGCATGAGGGCGCATCTTACGATGAGCCGCTGAGGTATGAGAGCGGGGATACCAGCGTTGACACCGGTTACTCAGGGTCTGCCTCTGTGGCTCACAGAAGCTCTCTGAGGGAATCGATCGCCGCGAGGATCCTCCTCGGGCTGATCGCACTGGCAGGAACAGCGTATGCGATAATGCATGTGATTCTGGGAATCCTGTGATCTTTGAGGTGAGATGTTTTAAGCAAACTGCGCCGCAGAGCGGATGGATATAGCGGCATGGTCCTGTCTTAAGGCAGGATCATGCAGCTTGCGGAGGAACTCAGATCTGCCATGTGGGTTTGCTCCTGTGAGACTGGTCACCAGGACAGGCTGCCTGTGACCAGTCACATCTTAATAGTTTGTCATCCATAAAGCCAGCAGATGTTGCGCCAGAGGTTTGTTTTCGATACCACCGCCCTCACCGACTCGCAGGCGTGGGAAAGCGAGGGTTGCAGCACGCTCTGTGAGGGCATGTCTGCGATCCTGCATCGAGTCGCACAGGCGAGGCTGCATCTTGGTATAAGCTGTTATGTCCCGTACCCGTCGGTTTACAACGAGATAAGGGATTTTGTCAGGAATAACAACTGTGATATAGCGATAATGGGAAAGGTCGATACCTGGCTCGTCAAGAAGACTCCCGACAGGTACAGGGTCAAGATACCCTCGAAGATATTCTATGAGTACGTGGACTACATGAGGAGCAGGATCAACAAGGGCATGAACGTGTCTGAGGAGGCAATATGGGAGGCAGTATCGCGATGTATCTCCATCAGCGCGACCGGCGAGAGCCTGGATCAGATGAAGGATGAGATCGAGAGAGAGGTGGTGGGGAGCATAATCAGAAAGTTCCGGGAGAAGTACAGGGCGGCTCTTAGATATGGCATACTCGACAGCGCCCCTGACATAGATGTTCTGCTGCTCGCAAAAGACCTGGATGCAGCAGTCGTATCCCAGGATCTCGGCATTCAGAGATGGGCAGAGCAGCTGGGGCTCAGGTTCATGGAGGCGAGGGCCTTCCCGCAGATGGTCCGGGAGTACATGAGCTTTGTTCCCCTCCATACAGAGGAGCTGGAGGATCGGATGGTCTGAGTCTCGCTCCGGAAGAGACCATGCACTTGCATCATTGAGTCTTTTAGCGCATCATTGAGATCTGCAGGGCCACATCCAGCCCGGCTTATGAAACACAGCTCTGTTGCTATCGATTCCAGCCGCATCATTCAACAACTCGCGACCGCGATCCATCGCCGAGATCTGCGCCAGCCGATCGAGCAAGTCTCATCCGCTGCGGCTCCAGCATGTACTCATCTGAACATACGGCCCGTAACGTTTAAAACCTAAAAGCGCATGAGCACTCAGTGCTGATGCGCCGATAGTGTAGCGGTTATCACTAGGCGTTGCCAACGCCTAAACTCGGGTTCGAATCCCGATCGGCGCATGCACATCCACCCGGGCGGAATTACCCACAATCCCTTCTGTTGGAGGCTGGGTGTATGATGAAATTGATTTCGCTGGTGCTGGTGCTTTCTTCGGTTCTTCTATCAAGTGAAACCGCTGACACTGCTCTTGATGCATCCGTGAATCACAATATCAATACTTCTGTGGTTGATGCCCTCATTCGCGCTCTGGATGATGATAACTGGATGGTCCGGGAGATGGCAGCAGTCTCCCTCGGGCTTAATGGAAATCCAAAAGCTATAGATCATCTGATAAAAACCCTTCAGGATGAGAGCCCTCATGTCAGAATGCAAGCTGCAGCTGCTCTTGTGAGGCTTGGAAAGAAGGAATATATAAACCAGATAATAGAAAACCTGAACGCTTCCCAGAGGGAGATTCGGGTTAGAGCCGCTTTGACGCTTGGCGAGATCTGTGATCCATACGCCGTTAATCCGCTCATAAAAGCTCTTGGAGATGATGACTGGCTCGTCCGAGGAAGCGCTGCCATAGCTCTCGGAACGATCAGGGATCCGAGAGCTGTGGCTCCTTTAATGAGAGCAACTCATGACAATAACTGGATGGTCAGAAGAGACGCTGTCATAGCTTTGGGAGTGACAGGAGATAGCAGGGCAGTTGAAGCTCTGCTGCAGGCTCTGAATGATGAAAATCCTCATGTGAGGATATGGTCCGCCTCATCCCTGGTAAGACTCGGGCAAGGAGAGTACATCGATCAGATAACAAGAGCTCTCCATTCTGAGGATTTCGATCTTAGAGCGGATGCAGCAAATGCTCTGGGTTCTATCAATGATTCCAGGGTTATCTATGAAACCGCCGCATGCGACATTATAGTCCTTTGCGTCACTTCATATAAGCTAATTTAAAATTTGCTAGACATGTCGCACTTCATACACTATTTTATGTAATATGCGATATTATATAAACTTATGCGGAATACTATAATTGTTGTTTCTCACTGATTGTTAATAAATTTTCCTCATCGATTGCCTGAGCTGAGTGGCACATGATATACTCCACTGTTTAATGCTTTCGCTGTACTGGCTACGTGCGCAGTTTTTTATTAGATCGCCTTCCACACTCCTGGTCATGGCCTGGGCAGTATGGTTCACCGGTCTTCCCGGATGTGGCAAGACCACGATCGCCAGAAAGACTAGGGAGCACCTCTTAAGGATTGGTGTCGAGGCTAAGATACTGGAGCTAGACGAGATACGAAAGGTGATAACGCCGAACCCGAGGTACACAGATGAGGAAAGGGATATCGTTTATGCGAGCCTTGCATACATGGCGAAGCTGCTATGCGATTCTGGGGTGAATGTGATCATCGATGCTACCGCAAACCGGAGGAGGTACAGGGACCTCGCGAGAAAGCTCGTGGAGAGGTTCGCGGAGGTTTACATAAAGGCCCCTCTGGATGTGTGCATTGAGCGGGAGGCTGCCAGAAAGGCGGAGTTCGCGCCGAAGGGCATATACAAAAAAGCCGCCTCAGGCGCCATGGTCCCGGGCGTCGGTGTGGCATATGAGGAGCCGCTGAGCCCGGAGATCATTGTGGACACGACCACGATGGACCCTGACAGCGCGGCGGAGTTCATCTCAAAAAAGATACTAGAGATCTTCAAGTTGTGAGTGTGGTCAGATCGTGTTCGCGCTGCATGGCCATCTCACATGGAGCCCCGGTTTCTCGACATAACCCGCAGCCACCAAGATCAGCCAGAGCTCGGAATCTAGGACGAGAGCTCATATAGATGTGCAGATTCTTTTAAAAGGGTGATACCATGGCGATGGTGCTTGGAATATCCGGAAGCCCGAAGAGCGGACGAAACACAGAGTACCTTCTTCAGAGGGCGCTGAGGGTGGCCTCGGAGAGGGGATACAGGACAGAGAGCGTGCTGTGCTCGCAGCTCAGAGTGGGGTTCTGTACCGACTGTGGCGAGTGCAGCAGGGGGAAGGCATGCCCGATCGACGATGACATGGTTAAGATCTATGAGCTGCTTCAGAGCGCTGACGGGATCGTGGTCGCGTCTCCCGTGTACTTCGGCTCAGTCACAGCGCAGCTCAAGGCGATCTTCGACCGCACCCTGCCCCTGCGCCGGCAGGGATTCAGGCTCAAAGACAAGGCTGGATGCGCAATAGCCGTCGGCGGATCGAGGAACGGAGGTCAGGAGAAGACGATAGAGGCGATACATGCATGGATGCACATCCATGGAATGATCGTGGTGGGCGACAACAGCCACTTCGGTGGGATCGCGGTCAGGCCCGCTGAGAATGATGATGCAGGCATATCAACAGTTGAGGCGACGGCGAGCAAGCTCTGCGATCTGCTGGATCTCAAAAAGAAAGGCGGATGCTGGAGCAGCGAATGATCACAGTATTCTTCGATGGCCTCTGCAGCCCAAAGAATCCGGGCGGCTTGGCAGCATACGGTTATCTCGTCTACCGCAACGGCGAACTGCTTCACAGAGGATGGGGGGTTGTGGGCGAGGGCAGAGGGATGACGAACAACGTGGCCGAGTACGAGGCCCTTCTAGCAGCGATCCGGTGGATTCGCGCAAATGCCCCCGCGGAGAAGGTGGTGTTCAAGGGTGATTCCAGGCTGGTCATAAAGCAGATGAGCGGCGAATGGAGGGTCAGATCAGACACGTCCAGGCGGTACGTCCCTATGATAAAGAGCATGCTCGAGGGAATTGATCATGAGTTCCTCTGGGTACCAAGAGAGGAGAATGCAGAGGCAGATGCCCTCTCCAAATACGCATACGAGATGCACAGAAGAGGTAGCGGGAGAGGAGAATGAGCGGGAGCACATTTGGAACGGTCTTCAGGGTGACGACCTGGGGAGAATCGCATGGAAGAGCGGTCGGCGCAGTGGTTGATGGCTGTCCTGCAGGAATAGAGCTCAACGAAATGGATGTGCAGAGAGAGCTCGATAGAAGGCGCCCCGGACAGAGCACAGCGACAACTGAGCGGCGCGAGGCTGACGCTGTTGAGATCCTCAGCGGTGTCTTTGAGGGGCTCACAACCGGTACACCGATATCAATGCTGGTGTGGAACAGGGATTCGAGAAGCTCGCACTACGATGCCATCCGCCACACCCCCCGGCCGGGACACGCAGATTACACTTACCATGTGAAGTACGGTATCCGGGACCACCGCGGCGGCGGAAGGGCATCTGCGAGGGAGACCGTGGGCAGGGTAGCGGCCGGGGCTGTGGCGAAGAAGCTTCTCTCAGAGTTCGGCGTGGAGATCGTTGGGTATGTCATCGAGCTTGGCGGCATCAGAGCATCTCTGCCGGGATGGAGGTCGACGGGCCGCATAGATCGCGGGGAGCTTCTGAGCATCAGAGAAAGAGCGGAATCTAGCCCTATCAGATGCCCTGATTCAGATGCTTCCTCCAGAATGCTCTCGCACCTGGAGTCCGTGAGATCAGAGGGAGACAGCATAGGCGGAGTGGTGGAGATCGTGGCAATCGGTGTACCCCCCGGTCTTGGCGAGCCTGTCTTCGACAAGCTGGACGCTGATCTCGCAAAGGCCCTGATGAGCATAGGCGCGGTAAAGGCGGTCGAGATAGGAGCAGGATTCGAGAGCGCCCGGCTGATGGGAAGCGAGATGAACGATCCTATCTTTTATGAGAACGGCAGGATATCATTCGAGAGGAACAATGCTGGTGGAATACTAGGAGGCATATCCACTGGCGCGCCTGTTGTATGCAGGATAGCCGTCAAGCCCACACCATCCATCGCCGTCTCCCAGAGAACTGTGGATCTGCAGTCGGGAGAGTCTGTGGATATCTCCGTCAGGGGACGGCATGACCCCGCGATACCCCCAAGGATCGTGCCTGTGGCAGAGGCGATGGTTGCGCTGGTTCTTGCGGACCATCTCCTGCGCCAGAGATCCGCGAGGCTGAGGTGATACTGTGCATGAGTTCCACAGGCTCATAACTCTGGATAAAGCGATCGAGCTCATGCTCGGCGATGCGCCAGCTCCCAGGGTTAGGAGTGTTCATCTGAAGGATGCGCTCGGCAGGATCCTTGCTGAGAACATCATCGCGAAGATCGATGTCCCTCACTTCGATCGGGCCGCCATGGATGGGTATGCTGTGAGATCTGAGGACTGCATCGGGGCATCAGAGTCATCCCCTGTAAGGCTCAGGATCGCGGGATCTGTGTCTGCCGGAAGCATTCCCGATGCATCTGCAGGCTCTGGCGAGGCCGTCGAGGTCTCTACAGGCTCTGCGATGCCTGATGGCGCTGATGCTGTCGTGATGGTCGAGCATGCTGATGCGGTCGATGGTTATGTTATGATAAGAAGACCGGTGCATCCATACGAGAACGTCCAGAGAAGGGGGGCGGATGTTTCCCTTGGGGAGAGAGTGCTTAGCGCGGGCACACAACTCGGCCCGAGGGAGATAGGCATGCTTGCAGCCCTTGGCATGAGCAGGGTGAATATCAGATCTCTGAGGGTTGGTGTGGCATCGACAGGAAATGAGATCTTATCGCCTGATGAGACTCTGATGCCGTGCAGGATCTATGACGTGAACACATACATGATATCATCCGCTCTCTCAGAGCTCGGCGCAGAGCCTGTGGTCTACGGCGTCGTTCCAGACAGCTACGATGCGCTTTCAGAGGCTGTTGCTAATGCTGTGATCGATTGCGACATGGTTATTTTGAGTGGATCGACATCTGCAGGCCGGGGCGATATGCTGTACAGGGTTGTGAGCGATCTGGGAGAGCTGGAATTCCACGGCATAAACCTCAAGCCTGGTAAGCCCACGTTCTTCGGAAGGGTGGGAGGGAAGCCTGTGGTCGGTCTGCCAGGGTATCCGACGAGCGCGCTGACTGTCTTCTGGCAGCTTGTATCTCCAATGATACATCGCTCCCTTGGCCTGAGATCTCGGCCGCTCTTCGTGAAAGCAGCACTTGCCAGGCCTTTCAGATCTGAATCCAGGAGGCAGATGCTTCCTGTTATTCTGCACAGGGGCAGAGCGTATCCGTTCGACAGGGGAAGCGGCGCAGTCACAACTCTTGCAGCATCCGATGGATTCGTTGACATCCCTGCGGATAGAGAGTACCTGCATGCAGGGGAGGTTGTTGATGTAAATCCGCTTTCCTGCGATGATATCGATATCATCGTCAGCGGGGAGAGCTGTCCTCTGCTGGAGGATGCTCTGGATCGCATGGATCTCCGGTTCAGGTACCTTGTAAAGGGTTCGCTGAGAGCATTATCCGATCTCCAGGACGGACTGGCGGATCTCGCGTGCGTCACAGCAACAACAGAGCTGCCGCCAGATCTCACGGTAGTCGCATCGTACAGAAGAGAGCTGGGTCTCATCTCCAGGAATCCCGACCTTCTTTTGAATCCGGATGGTGCAACATTCGCAGCATGGAGCAGAGAGTCTGGTATCAGATCCATCATGGATTTGATGCTCCCAGACGTCAGGATATCTCTGGAGATCAGAACCCACTCAGGCGCGGCTCTGGCTGTGCTCCAGGGAAAGGCGGATCTTGCTGTTGGAATCAAAGAATCAGCGGAGATGTGGGGGCTGCAGTTCAAATATCTGGCTGAGGATGTGGCCCACATTGCTGCGAGAACGGACGATAAAAGGGATATCATAAAAGCCATCGCTGATGCGCTCATGCAGAGATCTCGGAATGCTGCATCGAGCCCATCGGATGAACCGAACGCATTTTTATCATGAGTCTTCGGCGCATCCTCCGTTTTCCTGCTGCTCACTTAAGCGGTAAAGCCATCCGACTGAGGGATTCGAGGACCCCTTTAGATCTAACAGGTGCTGTGTTGGATAACTTTTTGTGATAACTCCTCTAGCTATCGATTCCGATCTACTTTCCACGCATTCCTGAAATCGTCTTCTGATTGCGGATTTTAAAGACTTATCCAACGCAGCATCTAACAGGCCCTACCCATCAGCTTGGATCTGGTTCAGCTTGGCTCTTCCTTTGCTCTCGATTATGCGCAGCCCGAACCCCTCCAGCAGCGCCCTCGACTCACCGTTGCTGTGGAGCATTATCTCGATCAGATCTCCTGGCTCGTCTATGTCGCATCCCGCCCTGTATGAGTAGTAGTATCCCGTCTCAATTCCAAGCCCCTCAGCCACTCTCCGATGCTTCGCAAAGCTCAGGCCTCTGTACATAGTCCTGAACCTCCTGTCCCTTATCAGGATCATGTTGGTACCACCTCCACGGCCCGGGGCCAGTACTACGCCACCCGGGGACTGGAGCATTCCGAGTACATCCTCCTCCCTGAGCAGAGGAAGATCTGCCATGACTATGAGTACATCCGAAGGCCAGCCGGATGCTGCATTATGCTCGATGAACTCGTTCAGAGCATCGCCGAGCTCCAGCTCGGAGAACCTCAGGGACGCATGGAGATCTGCAATGAGATCTACGCTCATCCCAGGGCGTGCCAGTACGGTCACCATCCCGATCGACTTCAGCGCCCTGAGTACATCCCTGAGCATCGCCACTGCCAGAAGCCATCTCTGCTCACCGGAGAGCACTGGCGACAGGCGCGTCTTGCACCCGCTCGATTTGAATGGCACGACGCAGTGTACAGGTCTGAGCACACGCTGATCTCAGATCATGCAGATAAATGATTTTCGTGTGCAGCAGACAGACACAGCTGCTGCCCCTCTCACGCGTCTGCCCTGAATCACACCTTGCACATGGTATCGAAGCCGTATCAGAACTGCATCAGCACTAGCTGATAGAGTAGCAGGACGCAAATTTCAATACGAACTCGTGCTCACCTGCGCCGTCTCCTCGCGGCCCTGAGGCCAGATCTCCTTCGCAGGCCACCGGTGTGCATCAGATGCTGCGCTGTGAGGAGAATCAGAGCCAGAAGCGCTGCTGCAATCCATATGATCGACGAACGGCCTCTGGAGACCCTCACAGGGAACGTCAGACGCTCGGCACCACTATCGTGATTTAGTATGCATGAAAGCCGGTACTGATCGAGGCTGGCGTTCTTCTCCACATCTGCCCACATCCTCACCAGCGCTGGCTCGCCGGGCATCAGGTCTCCAATCCATACATCTGGCTGTGACGATCGAATGGGACTGGATGCTATAAGCTTAACACTGCAGTTTCTCACCGGCCATGGAGACTGGTTTTTGATTATGATCCCCAGGCTTCTGTTGGAGCCTGCCCGGAGCTCGCCATCAGTATGGATCACTCTGATCCGATCGCTCCTGCGAACCTCCAGAGGTATGGTCCTGCTCGCATTGCCCGGAACGTACAGCTGCACCGGCTTTCCTTTTGAGATCCTGGCATCTATCTGGTGCTCGTATGTGACATTCACATTCAGGGTGCAGCTCGATGCGTTGAAATCCACGATCACAGGAAACTCGAGAACTGCATGAGAACCGGCCTGGAGCAGAGGCATGCTTCTCCTCTGGACAGGTGGCCTCAATCCACCCCCGGATGATACCTCCACAACCACGTTCAGAGCATCCGCAGCCTTCATCTCCTCCCTCATCTCACCCTCCGGATCCTCAGAACCGGAAAATCCTGTGGGGATGAGAGCCTTGAGCATGCCGTCGTTTGCAACGACGAGTTTCAGGACACATGGCATTCCAGCATCGATAACAGGATTCACAGCTGAGATCTGTATATCAGGGGAGCCAGCAGCCTTGTAGCAGTCATCTGCAAAGAGCATGAACTCCTGAGATGCCACGGAAGGTATGAGGATCAATACAACAAGCAGGTAGCGGAGCATCCAGGTCGTATAGACTGCATTTGCATATAAAAGCTCATCCCCGGCGCGCTCTGATGGCGCACCGGTGCTGTGCATATCGGATTGGACCCAGGCTGAACCCCCCTCGAGCTCTCTTTTTCATCATGCATCTCGTAAGCTGTATGTGCCTCTTCTGGAGGATCATCTCCCATCATATTCTCAGCGTGTACGACCTCCCTGCGGCGAAGTATCTCGTCTGGACGTATCGGTAGCCGCCCCTGGAGACCGCGATCTTGTGGTTCATGTTGCCCAGAACCGTGAAGCTGATGGTGCCATCGATCGCGCCGTCATCGACATCTCTGTATCGATACGTATCATCGACAACGACATTAAATCCCGTGAGCGTGCCTGAGGTGACTGTGATCAGGGCAAGACCGGCATAATCCGGAGGAATGTATCTGCCGCCGGTGACGTCGATGATAACAGCATTGCTCGGCAGGTTGTCCTTCACGAAGAGCAGTATGTGCCGGCCCGGGGTATCAGCATAGAAGCTCAGATAGCTGTATGTGCTGAACCAGTACCTCCTGGTGTTCGTGCTCCCGCTCGGGTATATCTCGATGAGGTCTCCTGGTCCTGCATACGGCGTTGTCGCAACCAGTGATATCGTGCCTCCCAGAGGGCAGGTCGCGTACTGCCTCCAGAAACGTCCATCTGCGATCCAGAGTGTGTTCGCTCCTGATATCATCGATCTGTACGAGGAGAAGCTCACCTCCCTGCTGCCGAAGTAGACGGCCTGAGGCTGATTCTGCTCCAGATCAAAGCTTGCGAGCGCCTCTGGAGCAGAGCTGCTGGCAGGCTGCCCCTCGTTGACATGTGCATATGATATCTCTCCAGAAAGAGGGATCTCTCCATCAATCTGCCCCTCAATCCACTCCTCAGCCAGCCCGCATGAGAGCAAGAGGAGGACAGGAACAAGCGATTTCCAAGATAGCATGGTACATGACTATAATTTTATGTTATAAAAATTTTTTGTGACTCTTTCAGAGTGTTCGGTCGCGTGAGCCCTGACCGCATATACACAGTCCGGTTGAGATACACGTGACATAGCAGCGAAACTTAACAATCTAAATATTTTATATGCAGTCAAAGTGTTACTGGACCAAAAATTAACGAATTTGCTCTCGATACATTGAAATATAATCCTGTACGAACAGTATGCTGCTGTTCTGTTTCAGAGTGGGGTTCGAGTTACATGAGAGCGTATCCGTATCCCTCAAAAGGCGAGGTCAGATGGGTATCTCCAGACTGGCTGGATGAAAACATAGAGAATGTGCGAATAATTGATGCCCAGCCGAATGTGCACGACTACATAATGGGCCACATTCCGGGAGCTGTGTACCTGAATGAGGGTCTTCTCAGAGTTGCACGCAGAAGGCAGCCGGCCAGCTTCGTGCCTGCAGAGTCGATAGAGGCTGTGTTCAGAAGCATGGGGATATCTGGAGACGTACCGGTGGTTGTCTACAGCGGGCCGGGCGTTTACAGCAAATGCGCCGCAGGGATGGGCGATGGCCTGGAGCAGACGATGGTCGCGTACGCGCTTGTACGCTTCGGCCACCGCATGGTGCACATCCTAGATGGCGGAATAGAAGGATGGATGGAGTCCGGCCGGAAGCTGACGAAGGAATTTCCTGATGCCCAGGAGAGCAGATTCAGAGCAGAGATAAGACGTGAGCACTTCGTGGAGATGGAGGAGCTTAAGAGCATGATGGGAAGGGTTGATGTTATAATATTCGATGCAAGGCCGACGCCATCATATGAGGGCCAGGCCATGTGGATCAAGCCCGGGCACATCCCTGGCGCACACAGCCTTCCGTGGAGGTGGCTGATGACGGAGAAGAACAGCCGCCTTCTCAGAGATGATGGGGAGCTGAGGTCTCTGATCAGCCGCTTCGACATAGAGGGCAGGAGGATAATCGTATACTGTGGCACCGGCAGGGAGGCCACGAATGAGTATCTCTTTTTCAGATACTACCTTGGACATCCAGATGTAAAGATCTATGAGGGATCGTTCACAGAGTGGTCCTCCTATCCGGAGAACCCGACGGTCACGGGCCCGAATCCAGGGTGATGGCATGCTCTTTGAGAGGATCGTCTCCGAGGGTCTGGCGCATTATTCGTACATCTTGGGGAACAGCGGGAAGGCAGTTGTCATAGATCCGAGGCTGGATTGCGATGTGTATGTTGACATCGCCTCGAAAAATGACATGCGCATAACAGACATCCTGGAGACACACAGGAATGAGGACTATGTAATAGGCTCTGTGGAGCTCTCCGCCCTGACAGGCGCATCTGTCTGGCACGCGGATCCTGAGCTCGATTACAGGTACGGCGCGCCCGCCAGAGATGGCCAGGTATGGCAGATAGGCACCTGGCGGATCGAGGCGATATCAGCGCCCGGACACACACTCGGCTCAATGGCTTATGTTCTGAAAGATAACGCCGGTGTTCCGCATGCTGTCTTCACTGGAGATGCGCTCTTCGCTGGAGATGTCGGTCGCGTCGATCTCCTCGGGATGGAACGCTCTGAGGAGCTTGCAGGCATGCTCTACGAGAGCATCTTTCAGAGGATACTCCCTCTGGGTGATGGGGTCCTTCTTTGCCCTGCGCACGGTCCGGGCTCTGTGTGCGGGTCTGCGATAACCGATCGCCCCTGGACAACGATAGGGATGGAGCGGCTACACAACCCGAAGTTGAGGGCAGGAAGCAGAGACGAGTTCATCAAAAGTGCTGCTGTTGAGCTCGAAAGGCCCCCGTACTTCAGGCGGATGGAGGAGCTGAACGTAAAGGGTTACAGGCTCAGGAGGCATGTTGTGCCGGCGCTCTCTCCTGAGGAGGTCGCAGATGCGCTCGATGAGTGCGTGATTCTCGACACAAGATCTGAGGTGGCGTACGGCGGTGCCCACATACCGGCATCGCAGTTCATATGGATGGATGGGCTGTCTGCACTCGCAGGATGGTATCTATCATACGATAAGCCGGTAATCCTGGTGGGCGATGAGATCGACAGGGCGACCAGAATTCTGATGAGAATGGGCTACGATGAGATCTCCGGATACCTTGGGGGAGGCATGCTTGCCTGGCATATGTCAGGATTGGAGAGCAGCTCGATACGAACCGTGACCGTCCAGGAGCTCTGCAGGCATCTGGACCAGGGCGGACAGGCATGGATACTGGATGTGAGATCGGATGAGGAGGTGTCGAGGGAGAGCATAACAGGGGCGCATCATATCCATGTCACACAGCTGCCCGGCAGGATCGACGAGGTGCCGATTGAGAAAGCAGTATACATATTCTGCGGCAGCGGCATGCGCTCCATGGTGGCGGCATCATTCCTCAAGAGGCATGGCTGGGAAAACCTAGCGGTTGTCCTTGGAGGCCTGGCTGGGTGGAAGAGCGTCACGTGCCCTGTTGTGAGGCTGGTGTGATCCGTGCCCATTCTGAGGGGTGATGAGGAACTGAAAAAGGTGCTTAAGGGGTCCAGGACCGTGGCGGTCCTGGGCGCATCCACAGATCCCCACAGACCCAGCTTTTTCGTGTCGCTCGTAGTAAGAACATATGGCTTCAGGATGTTCTTTGTCAACCCGAACCATGCGGGAGAGGAGATCCTGGGGGAGCGCGTCTATGCAACACTCAGAGACGTGCCGGTGGATATAGACATAGTGGATGTCTTCAGGAGACCATCCGCAGCCAGAGAGGTGGCAGAGGAGATCAGGGCAAAGGGGTGCAGGACCGTCTGGTTCCAGCCAGGGACTGAGGACATGAGGGTGGCAAGGGAGCTCGCAGACGAGGGATTCAATGTGGTGGTGGGCCGCTGCATGAAGGTCGAGTGCAGAAAGCTTCTGTGATAATGCTGGAAGGAGCTGTACAGCAGTCTACTATGACACGTTTGGATAAGCGCAAAGGCTCATCTCCGCGAATTATCAGGCGCTCTTATCTATTTGATGACTTGTTTTGAGAGGCACTGTTCCCGCTATGTGCTCCTGGCGAATGAATGAGTTCATCCAGCAACCCGTATGCGTGCACTCTTAAGTTGCTGAACACACAAGAGCATATCCGCTAATTCACCTGGATGCGCCAGCGCAAAAGCGATAGATCCTGTGGTTCCAGCAACTCAGCGGTCAATCAATGCTGGAAAGCGCATCAATCCCAAGAACACACAGCAGGACCAGTGCCTCTTCTGGCAGGCCATCATAGATGAGAGCGAAAGCGATTACTTGATGAAATTCGTACTCATCAACCAAGCTGCAGGTATCGGAGAAATATCAGCGCTAGGATCCAGATGGTGATGATGGTAAACCTCGGCGGCATCGTGCCGCTCTCCACAGTCGACTGGCCCGGCAGGGTCTCTGCAGTGATCTTTCTGAGGGGATGTCCCTTCAGATGCCCGTTCTGCCAGAATGCGGAGCTCCAGAGCGGCTGGACACCTGTGGAGATCTCAGAGCTGATGGATCGTTTATTTCCGAGAAGGGGCTCAGGCCAGAGCATACTCCATGAGTTCAGCGGCTCTCTCTGCATCGACTCCGTAGTTCTCTCGGGAGGCGAGCCGCTCGCGCAGAGGGGGGCAGCCCTTGCGATAGCAGAGGCGGTAACCGCGCGAGGCCTCGATCTGGGGGTCGAGACGAACGGTTACCATCCTGAGACACTGGAGCCCCTGGTATCAGAGGGTTATCTCAGCATGGTCTTTCTCGACATCAAGGCGGCTCCGAGAGAGGATGCGTATCTGAGGGCCACAGGGATCAGAGATGCCCTCCCGAGGGTTCTCAGGAGCCTGGAGGTGATTCTGGAGCACGATATACCCTTCGAGATAAGGATCACGGTCTTTCCAGGGATGCCCTCGAGGGATGAGCTGAAGGAGATCTCGGATCTTCTGGAGCGCATGAAGCCCCGCTCCCTCGAATCGGTCGTTCTCCAGCAGGGGATACCTCCTCGCGGCGAGTTCGAGCCGGTGTCCGAGGAGAATCTCAGGAGGCTTGCGCAATCGTTAAAGTTTAACGTAAGGATCAGATCCGTGAGGAGGAGCGTTCCTTGAGAATCATCGGGTTCGTCGGGATGCCCGGCTCCGGAAAGAGCGTGGCATCTGATGTAGCGAGGGAGATGGGCATCAGGGTCGTGGTTATGGGTGACGTGATAAGAGCGGAGGCCAGAAGAAGAGGACTGGAGCCGACGGATGCGAACCATGGGATGGTCGGGGATGATCTCAGGAGAACTGAGGGAGAGGATGCGATCGCTAAAAGGTGCCTCGCGGGTGTGAGCAGAGATGAGACTATTGTGGTCGACGGAATAAGGAGCGGTGCAGAGGTGGAGTACTTCAGATCGGTGGCGGATCGGTTCCATCTCATAGAGATATTCACCCCTGCGGAGCAGAGGATGAGGAGAATCGCAGCCAGGGGCAGGCCTGATGATAAGGATTGCGAAAATATCTCTGAGGCCCTGGAGAGGCGTGATGCCCGGGAGCTCGGCTGGGGTATGGGCGAGGCGATAGCTGGAGCGGATATGAGAATATGCAACGACTGCACACTCCATGAGTTCAGAGAGCGCATCAGGGCGGTGCTGGAGGAACTCTGCAGGTCTTGAGCACCCTAAAGCATGTCTCCCCCACATCGCCGGAGAACCACTGATATCTCCCACAGGGCAGGACTCCCTAGATGTGGCTTCCCTGATGCAAGGGGGCTTTCATAGCCAGCTCCAATCCCGCAAGTTAAATATGTTTGCAGCAAACAACTCCCTGGAGGTGAGATCGAATGTGCACAGTTGGAGGTGGCCCGGATCTCGGCGCGATTGAGGAGGGCATTTCCGCCAGGGATTACATATGCCTGGACTGCGGGAACAAGTTCAAGGGGATGGGCAAAAGGCCGATGTGCCCCTCGTGTAAATCCAGAAACGTTAAGCTTGAGAGATGAAGATCAAGATCGCAGATGATGAGGTAGCGTACCTTCGTGGCCGCACAGGAACACTCGCGATGGCCAGGACGCTTGGCAGGCATTTCTTTCTTGAGACCGAGCGGGAGGAGATCGTCTTATTCACGGATCCAGAGGATCTGATAGTCGCATCAGCGTTCGGTACCGGCGAGACGGTTGAGCGGGGGTTGAGATGCACGATATTCCACATCCGCGAGCTTGGCTCCCCGCTCATTGTGCTTCCGAAGGGTCATCCTGCCTCTCCGAGGCTCAAGGTTGTTGTATCTGTGGGACGGAGAACGCGTGTGAGCTGCAGAATACAGCCCGGAACACATCCGGAGCAGGATGTGCTCTGCGGGGCTGAGGAGATGGACGGGCTTGAGATACATGGGACATGTGATGGCGCAGAGCTCATCGGGTTTGATGGAGAAATTCTGGTAGAAAAGCTATGACGCTATCAGCACGCCGAACCACATACGAGACGGACGTAGATATTCGCATCGATCTCCATGGCAAAGGGGAGGCCGAGGTCTCCACAGGCGTCGAGCTTCTTGATGACATTCTCAGGATATTAGCAGCATCTGCCAGTTTCGATATCAGAATCAAAGCCAGAGGCGATGCTACCGGTGATCACCATCTCGTCGAAGATGTCGGGATTACCCTCGGGAGATGCCTTTCAGCAGTGAAGAGCGGCACCGGCAGCGCGATAGTGCCGTATGTTGACTGCACGGCTCTGGCTGCTGTGAGCTTCGGCTCTCCAGGGTTCAAATCAAATCTGAACCTCTCCTCGAAGAATATCGGCGGAATGGCTCTGGAGAACCTGGTGCATTTCATGAGATCGATGGCATACAGCGGATCGTTCACGCTTCACGTTATCACAGATGGCGGCGACGACAGGGAGAAGATTGTCTCATCGATGAGGGCTCTCGGGGTTGCGCTCAGGAATGCGATAAGGGATAGCGGATTCGAGAGTAGCGCATCAAATTTGCTGTAGATTCAAAACAGATTGGTGTGCATCACAGCAGCTCGAGAGAAATTTACAGCAAAATCGGCACACCTCGTTCGAGGAGAGAAATCCCTGACTCTTTGATGTTCGGGTCTCATTTGATCTCCTTCTGCGCCCTGAGCGTTTTCTCTGACAGCTCAACTTTCGCGGGCTGAAAGCATCTTGTAACTCAGCATGGCCGGCCGAAAGATGGAAATCCTCTATTTTCGTGTCTGAGAGAGCAGAACGAATACGTATGCATGAGTATGCAGCCTTGAATTTAAGGGGTGCATGGCGAACAGTGCTGCCTTGCGCCAGCTGTTCTGAGGGCCGGCTTGAGCGCTCGCCACCCTGTAGCAGGAGGTATTATGAGGAATAGCGTAAAGGTCCTTGATCAGGGCTTGTAACTCCTCGATCGTCAGGTAGCAGGAGGTATTATGAGAGATATCGTGGAGGTTCTCAGGGATGAGGGTATAACAGTTGATGATATAGTCGAAACAGCTCTGGAGCTGTATGTCCCGCATCCGGGCGTCGAGACCCGTGAGAAGGCGGATGCTGTGTTCCGGAGAGAGTTGCAGATAGCGCTCTCAGATCCGAACCTTGCACTTCTCATATACGCAGGGGTTCTTCTGGAGGAGAGAGGGAGGATGAAGATGCTTCCAAATCTTAAAGGAGAGGACTACGAGAGGGATCTCACCTATCTCATAGCAGATGAGGTGCTGGGCATGAGCATAGCGAAGTACATCGGCGGGTACAAGGGGACGTTCGAGTACGTCAGATACGACAAGGCAAAGCCCGGGATCCTCGCCAGGCTCGGACCGTTCATGGACGATGTGATCGGCGGTCTCATCGGTGGAGTTTCCTCGAACATGTACACCAGGGCGGGATTCAGCTGAGGGATCTGATCTTCGCAATAAGGTCCGGCTTCGGCTTCCTCTCCACGATACCTGTGGGGATATCCATGGAGGGGATCGAGGCCCTGATGAGGCATGTATATATCTTTCCTGTAATCGGGCTGGCCCTGGGCATGATCTTCGCAGCCGTGGCGCATCTTCTCGGCATCTTCCTGCCCCGGGATCTCACTGCAATCTGTGTGATGATCGCGATATACTGGGTCTGCGGCATAAATCACATAGATGGCCTGGCAGATTTCGGCGATGGTGTGACTGCGCACGGAAGCATCGAGAAGAAGATCAGGGCCATGAAGGACGTGAACCTCGGATCTGGAGGGGCTGTGTTCGTGATAGTGGTTCTCCTCGCCCTTTTCTCGGCGATCAGATCCATGGATCATGGGGTCTTGCCCCTTGCTCTCATCGTCTCTGAGATATCAGCAAAGCAGTCGATGCTCGCGTTTGCAGCTTTCACAGAGCCCCTACATTCAGGCCTGGGCCAGATCATGATAGACAGGACAGGAAAGAGGGAGTTCGTAATAGCGCTGGTCATCTCCTCAATTGCATCCGCTCTGATACTGAAGACAACCGGACTGATCATGGTGGTCGTCTCCATATTATCAGCGCTTTATCTGGCGCGCGTCTCGGGGAGAAACTTCGGTGGGGGATCGGGCGATGGCATAGGTGCGTCTAATGAGATCGGCAGGGTTGTAGCGCTGTGCGCAGCACTCGTGCTGGGGGTGAGGGGCTGGACTGTGTTGTGATGGCCGGCGGCAGGGGCACCCGGCTTGGGATGGGCGAGAAGCCGATGGTCCGGCTCACCGGAAAACCGCTGATCGATTATGTCGTGTCGGCTCTAAGACCATCGGTGGAGAGGATAATTGTGGCCACAACCAGTGCAACACCCGAGACAAGAGGATGGTCTCTGGAGATGGGTCTGGAGGTCGTGGATACCTCGGGATCAGGTTACATTCCTGATATGGTCGAGGCTGTGGAGAGATCCGGGATATCCGGACCCGTTATTGTGATAATGGCAGATCTTCCTCTCATCACAGAGGGCATCATAAGAGAGGTGATTGGTGTGTATGAATCAAGGCCCGAGCCTGCGCTCTCCGTCCACACCCCTCTGGGACTCCACAGCTCTCTCGGCAGAAGGCCTGATGTCATCTTCAACTACATGGGTCAGCTCATAGTGCCGGCAGGCGTGAACATTTTGATGGGTTCGAGGATATCAGAAGAGCAGGAGGATTTCCACCTCATAATGAGCAGGATCGAGCTCGCGATCAACATAAATACACCTGAGGATCTCATGATCTGCGAGAGCATCATCAAAAGACGCATGGAATCGCAGGGTGGTATGGATTGAACGAGGACATTATCAGCATAGATGGAGTGATCTACAGGATCTCAGAGCTTGAGCTTCTCACAGGCGAGAGAAATCCAGAGAACATAAAGGATTACATACTGCTGCTAGCAAAGGTGCTCCAGAACCCGATGAGGCTTCCGGAGCTGCTCAGGGAGTTCTGCACGTTGAGAAACACGCTCAGCGACCCTGAGAAAGAGGAGCTTCGAATGGCCCTTCTCAGGGTGCAGATAGACAGCGAGCTCAGGATGCATGAGGACATCCTGCGCTTCCAGCAGAGGCGCTATGTGGCCCAGGTGATAGAGATACTCATCTTCAAGGAGCTCCTCCTGGCACCGAAAGAGATAGAGGCAGACTTCGAGTGAGTTTGACAACAGGATACACTAGAACAACGCCCGAGACCTGTTAAGGTGGTTCGGCCACGCTTGGGGGCTGCCCTTCAACTCGACTGTAGCAACTCCATAGTATTCCGTATAAGTTTATATAATATTGCATATTACATAAAATAGTGTATGAAGTGCGACATGTCTAGCAAATT
>NZ_JAOAKP010000027.1 GCF_026419855.1 Methanothrix sp. | reverse complement strand
TTGATTCTGATCTACTCTCCACGCATTCCTGGAATCGTCTTCTGCTTGCGGATTTTAAAGATTTATCCAACACAGCACCTGCAAGGTGCTTTTGGCGAACGAGTGGTAGCAGCGACCAGCCTGCTTGACCGTCAAGTCGTCAACCTATATTGTTCTCGGGTACCTCTCGATCGGGTATCTCTCGAGCAGCATGCCCTCCACGACTATCGGTGGCTGCTCCAGGGCGTCCCTCATCGAGCACATCTTCACCGCGCACTCCAGCTCCCAGTCGGTGCTGGAGCATATCGTCAGCAGCGGCTCGCCCTTCTTCACGATCTCCCCCATCTTCTTGTGTATTATCACACCCGCCTTCTTGTCAGCGGGTGCTCCTGCAGCTCTTGCTATCTCTATGATTCTCTTATTGTAGAACGCGACCACGTATCCGTTCGTCGGTGAGAGGATCTGCTTCTGATGCTCTCCGATCTGGATATCCTCACTCCTTATCTTCGGATCCCCGCCCTGCGCCTCGATTATCTCCATGAGCTTCCTGTGGGCCTTTCCGCTCGTCAGTATCTCCTCCGCGGCTCTGTACCCATCGCCCCTGGCGGCGACCCCTCCCATCTCCAGGAGTATGCCTGCGAGGGCAAGGCTTTTTTCTCTCAGACTGTTTGGCCCCTCGCCGGTCTCGAGCATCCTTAAAGCCTCTCTGACCTCGAGAGCAGGCCCCACTGTGCGACCAACAGGAGATCCGCCGAAGGTCATCGCGCACTCCACCCTGATCCCGAGCCGCTCTCCAAGGTCTGTTAGGTCCTTCGCGAGCGTCCTCGCCTTCTCCGGCGTCTCAAGCTTCGTTCCGGGGCCGGTTGGCATATCGACCACCACTGCATCAGCGCCGACTGCACCCTTCTTCGCCATTATCGATGCTAGCATCTGGCTGTAGGGATCGATGGCGAGGGCATACTCCGCTTTTATCAACCTGTCGTCAGCTGGCGCTATGTTCGTGGCTCCGCCCCATGCGATAACTCCTCCGACGGTCTCGGTGATCTCCTTGATCTCATCGGCTGTGAACTCCACGGGCGCGAGAACCTCCATCAGATCCGCGGTCCCGCCGGCGCCTGTTATCGCTCTAGAGCTGGTCTTCGGTATGAGCAGACCCGAGGCTGCGACGATTGGAACCACTAGCATCGAGACCTTGTTCCCGGGAACCCCGCCTATGCTGTGCTTGTCGACTACAGGATGCCTGTCGAAGTAAATCCTCTCGCCGGTCTCTATCATCGCCCTGGTGAGCCACTCCGTCTCCTGTGGGTCCAGGTTATGGATGTACGATGCTGTGATGTATGCAGAGAGCTCGATCTCGCTCAGGTTGTTATCGACAATATCTCTCACTATACTCCTGATCTGGTCCTCGCTCAGCTTCTGCCTGTCCATCAGCATCTTTATGTACGATATCGAGGCTGGCCTGGGCGCAGGCGATATCTCCACGCTCTTCGCTTCCTTCAGATCCCTGAACGCCTCTGTGAATATTCCGACCTGTCCCTGCCTGATCATCTGTCCGGTCACGTCAAGGATCGCGGTCAGTGATGCGCCTTTCGTTCTCACCCGAACCCTGTCTCCCGGGTTGAGTCCCATAGCTCTTGCATCTGCGATGTTGAGCATGATCTTGTACTGCCCGATCTCTATATCGAAAGGAACAACCTCGAACATCTGCATCACCTCTTCATATGTTCACCCACACCCTCTGGATAGGCTCGACATGAGCGTCAGCGAGCGTATCCACTCGCCCTTCGCCTCTCTCGTCGTGCCGACAACCATCCTCAGGCCATTTGGGGTCTCCTCAATCACACCAGATGCCTCGATCATCTCCCCCTCGAATGCCTGGCCAGCATATGTGTGGGAGTAGCAGAGTATCTCTCCGATCTCATGATCGAGCCTGAAAATCCCCGGGCTGTCGAAGGCGTATCTGGCGTCTGTCACCTCCGCTACTATTCTGCTTCTGCGGAGAGCTCTTCCTCTGGGTACCGGCTTGATCTCATCCCAGTCTCTTGTGAAGAGCAGATCAAAGTACGTCCCATCTATCATTCCCCGGTTGCCCTTCCGCATCTCATGCGCCACGAACTCATCGAATGGGATCGAGGGCTTCCTCTTCATGTAGATCTTCATCCATGTTGCGCTATCCAGCTCCTGAATCGAGCCGCTGCACTTTGCATCTGCAATGGCATCTCTCGCCTTCCACCAGGCGTTCCCATAAACAACAAGATCTATGTCAGATGATCTGCTGTGAAGGCCCAGGAGCATCGATCCCGTGATCCCGATGCATCTCTCAGGGACGCCGTGCTCCTCCAGTATCTCAACGATCCGCCCGACCCTCTCATCCTCAGCTCTCACCCTTGGCAGCTCATCAGCAGGCCTGAAGAACCTCCTCACATCATCGAATGGCACAACGTGTACATCCCTGACATAATCAGGACGGTTCAACCTGAGAAAATCAAAAGCTTCATCGAAATCCAGCTTTCTGTATCTTGTACCCCCTGCAATTCTCTCACCCGATTCATCCGGGATGTATCTGAGCAGGGATCTCACGCCATCGGTGTGTATGTAATCCACAACCGAGAAGATCCACCCCTCCCTGCTCTCAAGAAAGTCCCTGATTCTGGCTCTCATCGCCCTATTACCTCTATAACCCGATCCGCCATAGCACCCACCCTCAGGATCCTCCTGGTGGAGAGGTCCACAAGAGTGGATGGTACGGCGTATCTGCATCTCCCTCCATCGATGAGCATATCCACCCGAGATAAAATCTCCGGGTCAATATCTTTTGTGTCAGAGGGCGACGGGGCGCCGGTGATGTTTGCGCTTGTTGACGTGATCGGCCCGGTCCTCTCGATGAGTCTGAGCGCGATATCATGATCAGGGTACCTGATTCCGATAAGTTGAGATCCGGCTGTGAGCATATCTGGAACTATCGATCTCTTCCGCACGAGAAATGTAACAGGCCCGGGCAGAAGCCTTCTCATCATATCCAGCTCCTCCGGCCGGACATGTGCCACCTCACAGAGCATCTCGAAGCTTGATACAGCTATAGATATCGGTTTGTCGAGCGGGCGCCTCTTGATCGCGTAAACCCGTGCGATGCTGCTCTCATCAAGAGCGTTTGCGCCTATGCCATAGACGGTCTCTGTGGGATATATGACAATTCCGCCTGAGAGTATGCATCTTGCAGCCTCGTCTATGCCTCCGACGATAACCATATGGACATCATCTCTTCCTGATGTTTGCGATATCCCCAAGCGTCAGAACCTTCGATCCGCCCTTGGATTTGAGCCTCTCCTCAGTCGTCTCCTCGGTGAGCTTTATCTTGAGCTCCTTCTCCAGCTTCTTCCTCACATCATCCTCGGGGACGAGCTCCTCGCGCTCGATCTTTCTCAGAAGAGATGCTTTCTCCTTTATCCTGAGAGCCAGATCCTCGAGAGAGAGATTCATGCTCTCCCTGGCATTTTTTATAATATTTCCATAATCCGGCACAACCTCTACAAAGTCTCTGAAGTGGTCGCGTGGCTTTGGCTTCTGCACGCGGAAGCTTCTTTCAACAGGCACGATCTTTCTCGGAACGGGAGACCATTTGTCCTCAGGCTTGCCGAAGCGAGCGCAGCTCTTGCAGACCTCAAGAACCGAGCCGTCGATCGCTATCCTCTCCGGAGAGCCAGAGATGTCTGCGCCGCAGATCTCACATTGCCTATCGCTCATCTCTCTCATCTCGGAAATCTTTTATAGCCCTCGGAGTTTAATAAGCTTTGGAGATGGGATGAACGAGCCTCAAAGTGGACCCGACTTCTCGAAGTACATCCTGGACAGGATGAAGCAGCTTGAGGAGCGCAATCTCGCCCTGAGGGAGCAGAAGGACCGCGCAGAGGGCGAGAAGCGGCTCATAGAGAACCAGAAGCTCAAGTACGAGCGCGAGGCCCGGAAGCTCCGCAGCGAGCTGGAGCGTCTGCGTGTCGGGCCCATGATCGTCGGCACGGTTGTGGAGGTCCTCGACGAGAGCAGAGTGATAGTGAAATCGAGCACAGGCCCGAGACTTGTCGTGAGCGTCTCACAGTTCATCGAGGAGGAGCTCCGGCCTGGAGTGCAGGTCGGCCTGAACCAGCAGACGTTCGCGGTGATGTGCGTGCTCCCATCGCCGCGCGATCCCATGGTCTTCGGCATGGAAGTCGAGGAGGTTCCCGACGTCACGTTCGCCAGTATCGGCGGTCTCGACAGCCAGATCGCTGAGCTCAGGGAGATCGTGGAGCTTCCCCTTAAGAGACCGGATCTATTCCAGGCGGTCGGGATCGAGCCGCCAAAGGGTGTTCTTCTCTACGGACCCCCGGGCACTGGAAAGACACTTCTCGCAAAGGCTGTGGCCAACAGCACAGAGGCGACGTTCCTGAGGGTGGTCGGGAGCGAGTTCGTCCAGAAGTACATAGGTGAGGGGGCCAGGCTCGTCCGGGAGCTATTCGATCTAGCAAAGAGCAGGGCTCCTGCGATCATATTCATAGATGAGCTCGATGCGATCGGCTCTAGGCGGATCGATGGAGCGACAAGCGGCGACCGCGAGGTCCAGAGGACGCTGATGCAGCTGCTCGCTGAGATGGACGGGTTCGATCCACGCGGAGAGGTCAAGATAATAGGCGCCACAAACAGGCCCGATATGCTCGACCCTGCTCTCCTGCGGCCCGGAAGGTTCGACAGAGCGATATACGTCCCTCTGCCCAACCGCGATGGAAGGTACGCGATTCTTCTGATCCATACAAAGGGAATGAACCTAGGCCCGGATGTGGATCTGAAAAGCATTGCGGATCTCACAGAGAACGCGAGCGGTGCGGACCTGAAGGCGATAGTCACCGAGGCCGGGATGTCTGCAATCCGCGAGGAGCGGACGCAGGTGCTCCAGAGGGACTTCGAGCGTGCGATCGCCAGGGTGCTTCAGGCAGATACGCATGGCGCATGCGAGGAGCCGGATCTCCCGAACTATGCGTGAGTTTCATTGTGTCCCTTGCTGCGCTGAGCGATGAATGCCATCCAGTGGCCGATACGGTTCCTGAGTAAAGGAGTTGCGAAGAGTTCCGGAGGGAGTTTATTTAAACTATAGGTGTCAGGCAGATCCTGCTCCCGCCCTCGAAGCTCATATTGTAGAGCTCGGTGCGCGGGATCACGCCATATATGCAGAGCCCACCATTAAGCTCGTTGACAACGAAATATGTATCTGCGACGTGGATCGCCATGTTGATGCTCTCCTGGCCGGTCTTGACGACCAGGAGATTGATGTCGTTCGTCTCCTTCCACTGGTTGATCAGCCGGTTGGCTATGTTGAGGAGCTGTCTGTAGCCGAAGGCGAACTCCATCGAGTCCATGCCGATTATGTTCAGAATTGGCCGGCCACTGCGCTCACGCAGCTCATCCCATATACCGAGCAGCTCTTTTCCCCAGGAAACAATATCGTCCCCCTGAGGCTGGACAACACGGACATTCGTCGGCACGAAGATCTCCCTGGGGCTGAGCTGGTACCCTATCGAGGGGATTATGCACACAGCCCTCCCGTTCTTCAGAGCATTTGAAGCAAGGGCTGTGAGTATGTGGTAGTAGCGCTTGCCAACCCCATGATTGATCTCCAGGACATTGCAAGATCCATACTTCAGACCGCCGGTTATCTCATCGAGCTGTGGAATTCCCGTAGATGCGCAGTCTTCTGTTGGATCCGGGATTCTCAGATGATCTCCGCCGATCCTTGCGTCGACCTCCTCAACGCAGGGGGTGAAGCACTGGAACCTCCCACCATGAAGCGTCGCTGTGAACGCACGCTGGAGAATCTCAACACCACGTAGCTTCTCGAGCCTGATCTCGCGGGCATATCTGGTCCTCATCCCGCTGTCCCGCAAAGCAGAGGAGGGGGTTCCGGCGATCCTGAAGTGTTCCATGTAAACAACGCCGTCGACTATGTAATCGAGCGGCATCAGATCCGCGGACTCGCTGACGAAGATGATGTGAATCCCCATGTCCCTCGCGAACTCGCATATATTCTGCTCGAAGCTCTGCGGCTCTTTTATTATCGGAGAGACGTAGTTCATCAGTGCGTCCCAGCTGTCAAAGACTATGATCGGGCTCTCCATATCCTCCACATCCTCGAAGAGGACGCGGAAGAAATCCAAGACCGTATCGTATGTCGGTATCCCTCCAGAGATGTCTCTCAGAGTCTGGAGAAGCTTTGATTGCGTTGCATTAACGACATTTCTCGGGGGCACGATCTCCTTTATCCAGGGAAACGTCCTGTAGAGCCTATCGGGGTCGACACGTGTGGAGATGTACATACCGTTTCTCTTCTCGCACATCTCATTAAGTATCTCAAACGCGAGCGTGGTCTTGCCGGTTCCAGGCAGGCCTTTTATCAGGAGGGTCTGACCCTCACCAATATCGAAAAACCTGTGTATCTCAGCGGGTATGCGCATGGGTTCCCTCCAACCACCACCCTCTTGTAATAATCATCATATATAGTATTACTATCTATACGACTATTGGGCCCAGATTTCAGCACTTGCCCTCCATCGACTGTATCTGCTTGAGAAGCGCAGAGAGCTGATCGGCTCTGACCCTGAATGAGATGGAGACCATCCCGCTATCGTCTGGTGGCTTGACGGAGACAGATTCCACCTCACATGGCTCTATATCGCGCTTGCATATCTCCTTTTTGGGGGTCACAGCACGCCAGAGCTTCGAGGGGCCGACCTCGACATACTCACACTTGCCCTCGGATCTGAGAACGGAGAGGTACTTTATTACCGTCGTCTTGCTCACCCCTGCCTGCCTGGCCACCTCTACCGTTGTCAGACCATCCTTTGATTCCTGAATCGCCTTGAGAATCCTCTCTTTATAGGACATCGCATCCACCATGATCGCGGCGAGCATCCAGTCTTCTCGCTCCAGTCAAGTTCATAAATTTTCCTGTATGTAGTACGTACAAGAGATTGTATAGAGGATCGACTAGATAAAATTATTTAGTGAATGACTGGCATGCCATGGTGGCACATCGATTCAGGCACTCCTTGTTGTGTAACCGAATCACTGAGGTGTATCATGAACCATAGAATTCAGCATACCATGTTGTTCGATCTGGAGGGATGTCTGTTCTCGAATACATCACACAGAAGTGTTAGGAACTCTTCAGAGCTTCTCCCATTTCTTCAGCTTTGCGACCTCTGAGAGCGTCCTTCCCCGTCTTATCTCCTCGAAAAGCCTGCTCTCGTTCTTCTCGACCTCCTTAGCCCTTCTTGCGATCTCATATGCCCTCTCTTTGGGTATGACCACTACACCGCAGTCATCCCCCACGATGTAATCCCCTGGACGCACGACCTGACCTCCGCAGGTGATCTCCACGTTTATCTCGCCCATCCCCTTCGGCTCTCCCGCTGTGGGGGTTATGGCGCTGGCGAACACGGGATAGTTGAGCCTGCGGATCTCGTCCACATCTCTGACAGCTCCATCGATCACAACGCCCTCGACACCCTTCTGCATGCAGCTCAGCGTCGCAAGTCCGCCCCAAGGCGCAACGTAGCGACTGCCGTTGTAGATGACGATGACCTTGCCGGGGCCGGCCTCATCTATAGCCTCCACTGTTTTTGCCCAGTCGCCCTCGAATGTCTGAACTGTGATCGCAGTGCCGACGATCTTGGTTCCCGGAATTATCGGGAATATGTCGCGCATCGCCCCCTTGCGGTGCATCGCGTCAGTTATGTTCGGCGTGGAGACCTCTCTGAATATAGAGACCATCTCCTCCTCCAGGCTCCTTCGGGAGGTGCCAGCGCCCTCGACGTGGTCTATCGCCTCTCTGATCCGCCGGGCGGAGTCTGTGACATTCGCCGATCTTGTTATGTTTCCTCCGACGATCACTATAGATGCCCCGTAGAAGATCGCATCCCTCCCGGAGTTCACATCTATGCCACCGGCTGCAGCCACCGGAATGGTGACGACCTGGACGACCTCCCTGAGGAGATCGATGGTGCTCTTTCCAACCATCTGCTGATCTATGCCGACATGCACGCAGATGTAGTCCACCCCGAGATCCTGAAGCTCCCTCGCGCGCTTCACCGGATCTGGTGTTGAGAGGAGATCTACCATTATCTCCACACCGTACTTCCTCGCGGCGCGGAGCGCATCCTGTATCGTAGAATCATCGGATATCGCGAGCAGCGCCACGATATCTGCGCCGGCCTTCGCAGCCATCTCGACCTCCATGGCGCCAGTGTCTATGGTCTTCATGTCAGCAACAATCTTCACTCCAGGAAGAGAGCGCCGGAGCTCGCGGACCGCATCCATCCCCTCGCTCTTGATCAGCGGCGTGCCTGCCTCGATCCAGTCCGCGCCACCGGCTATCGCCTCTTTCGCTATCTCAACAGCCCGATCGATCTCGAGAAGATCCAGAGCAACCTGCAGAATCGGCCTGATATCCATCACCACCCTGATACCATTCTGGGAAGAGGGATATAAAGGGAGGTCTTAATGGAGCATACATGAACCAGCTGGAGTTCGTGAAGCTTCATGGGAATGGGAACGACTTCATACTCATAGATGAGATTGATGGGAAGAGGATACCAGATGATGGAAAAAAAGATGCTGCCAGGATTCTCTGTCACCGCAACTTCGGTGTGGGCGGAGATGGGGTTCTCTTTCTGGTGCCATCAGAAAAAGCAGATATAGGTATGCGCCTGTTTCAGCCAGACGGATCCGAGGCTGAGATGTGCGGGAATGGTATACGCTGCCTCGCAAAGCACGCATGGGAGTGCGGCTATGTGGGGGAGAAATTCTCTGTTGAGACCCTGGCCGGTGTGATACCCATCCAGATCAGAAAGGATCGCAGTGGATTCTGGGCGAGGGTTGAGATGGGCGTCCCGAGATTCGAGCGCTCCGAGATTCCCGCTGAGGGAGAGGGGATGTTTCTGAAGGTGCCGCTGCACGGCTTCGAGGTATCTGCCGTTAACACCGGTG
The DNA here is from genome assembly GCF_026419855.1 of Methanothrix sp. GTDB lineage: Archaea > Halobacteriota > Methanosarcinia > Methanotrichales > Methanotrichaceae > Methanothrix_B. The sequence continues at coordinate 9,423 of NZ_JAOAKP010000027.1, read as the reverse complement.
TCCCGCACGCTGTGATATTCGTTGATAGTCTTGACCTTCCCGTAGAGCGACTGGCCCCGAAGATCAGACACAGCTCATGCTTCCCAGAGGGGGCGAACGTGAACTTTGTGAGGCTTGGAGATCACATGGAAGTGAGAACGTTCGAGCGCGGGGTCGAGGCAGAGACGCTATCATGCGGCACAGGCTCTGTGGCCGCAGCTGCAGTCGCACGCAGGCTCGGCCTTGTGAGCGACTCGGTCGAGGTCAGGACACGGGGCGGGCCCCTCCATATTTCATTTGTGGGTGACAGAGCATTCATGGAGGGGCCGGCTGTGACCGTGTGCAGGGGTGTCATCTCCGATGAGATACTGTAGATGCAGGAGCATGTGGTCGACCGCTCAGGTGTGATCAGCTGTGGCTGGCATGCTCAATACGTTGATGTTAATCGCATTGGCTCATCCTGCTGATTTGGCGGATCGGCATCCCCGCGGAAAGAGGCGGAGCATATTGTACCTGATTGAAGTTAGGTAGTCTACCTATGGCGTGTGGATAAGCGCAAAAGCAATAGCTTCAGGCGATTCGCAGCCATCAGCCACGCTGGAGAACGTCATACAGAGATGAACATACCTCTGGGTTTCGCTTTCGAGGTTGATATCATCCAAAATAAACACATTTGAGGAAGTCAGCTCATTGGGATCAACTCAACAAAGGTGGACTACCTGAAGTTATCGGATACCACCACTCAGACATTCGACTCCATGAGCCATCGCATTATTAGCAGAGTATCTGATGAGTGACCGATTTGATTGATAGCGATATTGTTTGGTCAGTAATTCGAGGACCCTCACAATATTGAGCGTATTCGCTGTTGCAGAAGCACTTCACAGAATGCTCGTTTGGCCATGAGATCCGCAATGGATATGCGCTTCGGGCGATTGCAAGGCTCTCGAGCTTCTGACGCACAGAAGCGATGGTTTCAGGACCCGGCTCTTGCATGCCTCATCCTCCGAAAGCATCGGGATACCGGCGTAAGCTGCCCTCTGAAGGAGACGGATCTTCCTGGGTGATTTTACGTGAGGATGTATTTTATAGAAGGGTCTCATACAAACTTTCATGGACAAGATGAAGGTGCTCTTCGTATGCGTGCACAACTCCGCGAGATCCCAGATGGCGGAGGCTCTTCTCAGGGCGCTCAGAGGAGATAAGTACGAGGCGTACAGCGCAGGCACCCAGCCCACAGGGGTGGATCCTGATGCTGTGAGGGCGATGGCTGAGATAGGCATCGACATATCAGAGCAGCGATCGAAGGGGCTTGACGAACTCCAGGACATTCATTTCGATACCATCGTAACCCTCTGTGACGCTGGAGACTCTTGTCCTCGCATTCCGGGATTTCACATGCACAGAGCCTTCCCGGACCCTGCAGGCGGCGGGATGAACGCCTTCAGGCGAGTGCGTGATGAGATAAAAAGATGGATCGAGGAGACGTTCTGAGAGGCTGGAGCTGCCCCAGAGAAGGGGCACACAGAACCAGGACTCAGATTATGTTGATGTACCGATCGATCTCCCACTGATGGACATATGTGTTGTAGCTCTTCCACTCAAGGTTTCCGAGCCTGAGGAGGTTGTTGACGACATGCTCTCCCAGGGCCTCTCTTATTACCTTGTCCTCCTCAAGGGCGACAAGCGCCTCATGCAGGTTTGACGGGAGCGTCCTGACACCGAGCCTCTCAAGCTCGGCCTCTGACAGCTCGTAGAGGTTGACATCCATCGGCTCTCCTGGATCTATACCCCTGCGTATTCCATCCAGACCTGCTGCGAGTATCGCTGCAAACGCCAGGTACGGATTGCATGATGGATCGGGAGACCGGAACTCTATGCGGGTCGAGAGACCACGCGCCGCCGGGACTCTTATGAGTGATGATCTGTTCGGCCCGGACCAGCTGATGTAGACGGGAGCCTCAAATCCGGAGACGAGACGCTTGTAGGAGTTTATCAGCGGGTTTGCGACCGCTGTTACAGCAGGAACATGCTCGAGCAGTCCGCCCACAAAGTACCGCCCGAGGTCGCTGAGGTTGTAAGGCCTCTCGGGATCGAAGAACGCGTTCTCCCCCTTTCTGAATAGAGATATGTTGACATGCATCCCTGATCCCGCCTGGCCGTATATCGGCTTGGGCATGAACGTCGCGCGCAGGTTGTTCTTCAGCGCGATCGTCTTTGTGACATACTTGAAAGTGACGACCTTATCGGCGTTGCGGAGGGCATCATCATAAACGAAGTCTATCTCATGCTGGCCCCTGGCGACCTCATGATGCGCTGCCTCCACAGTGAACCCCATCTCTATGAGCACCCGCACGATCTCCCTCTTGACATCCTCTGCCAGATCGACCGGGCCGAGATCGAAATAGCCGCCGAAATCATGTGGCCTTGTGCCTGATCCATTCTCTCTCTCAAAGAGGAAGAACTCCAGCTCCGGGCCTACGTTCATCGTGTAGCCCATCTTCGCAGCGACCTCGAGGTTTCTCTTTAGAACGTACCTGGGATCCCCCTCGAAGGGAACGCCTTTTGATGTGTAAACATCACATATGAGCCTGGCCTCGTTCGCCCCGCCCATAGATCTCCAGGGCAGTATGCAGAAGGTGTCCAGATCCGGCTTCAACACCATATCAGATTCCTGTATCCGCGCGAAGCCCTCAATCGAGGATCCATCGAACGATATGCCGGTCTTGAAAGCCTTGCCAAGCTGGGTGACGGGGATTGCAACATTCTTGATTATGCCCTGTATATCGGTGAACTGCAGCCTTATGAACTCGACATTCCTGTCGCGTATTATCTCCAACAGCCTCTCCTGGGTCTGCAAATACAACACCACCATCGTGGCGCAATTTCTGAGCGTGAGATGCCAAACCAGCGGCGCTCAGAGTCGCCTGATCTGTGGCATGATTGGGGGATGGCTTATAAATATTATCTGCACGCCTTTCCCGCTCGAGTTGGATGCAGATGGCTGGCGCAAGGATTCTTGTTGTCGATGCGGGGGGAAGGGGCAACGCGATAGCTCACGCCTTCGCAAGGAGCCCATCGGTTGAGAGCGTCTTCGTGGCTCCGGGAAACGCGGGGAGCAGTCTGTTGCAGAAGTGCTCCCAGGCAGATGGATCCCAGATCAAGGGCATTGATGATATGATATCGTTTGCGGAGAGGAACAGGATCGATCTCACGTTCGTGGGCCCGGAGGGGTATCTCTCAGCAGGCATAGTGGATGCGTTTGAGGAGCGCGGGCTGGATATCGTGGGCCCGGAGAGGCGTGCTGCTCTGCTTGAGGGCTCAAAATGCTGGACGAAGGATCTTCTCAGGGAGATCGGGGTGCCGGTGCCGCCCTACAGGAACTTCAATGATCCTGATGAGGCCAAGGAGTTCGTAAATCAGTTTTATGACAGCCACCCCGGGGAGAATCTAGTAGTGAAAGCGGATGGCCTTGCAGCGGGCAAGGGGTCTGTGGTCTGCTCCTCCAGGGAGGAGGCTTTATCCACTGTGGAGAGAATCATGGTCTATCCCAGGATCTTCGGGGATGCGGGAAATAGGATCGAGATTGAGAGCAGGCTCAATGGAAGGGAGCTGATGTTCTTCGCCATCGCGGATGGCAAAAACATACTTCCGCTTGAGTCTGCGATGGACTACAAGCAGGCCTTCGCGCCTGATGAGATTGCAGCGATAAGGCTCTTCAACAAACTCTCAGGTAATCCCAACCTCGATAACAACCCGAACACTGGCGGAATGGGCGGATTCTCTCCACATCCCTGGCTGGATGATGAACTCAGAGAGATAATCATGTCCAGGATAGCCAGGCCGACGATGCGCAGGGTCTACGATATGGGTTTAAGGTACAGGGGCTTCATTTACTTCGGCCTGATGATCGTCGAGCGTGATGGGGCGAGAGAGCCATACGTTCTGGAGATCAACGTCCGTCTGGGGGATCCTGAGGCTGAGGTGATCCTCCCCAGGCTCAGAACAGACATGTACGAGCTCTCACGCGCCGTTATAGACCAGAAACTCAACGAGATCGAGCTCGAGTGGATCCCTGAGTACCATCTCGGCATCTGCGCTGTGAGCGGCCGCGTTGTAAAGCCACTCTCCAGCGGATCCGAGGAGCGGCCGGGTTATCCCGGAGCCCATTACACCAACATCCCCATAAGAGGTCTGGACAGGGTTGATCCGGATGTTCTGGTGTACCACAACGGCACCGCGTTTGGTGATTCCGGAAAGATCTACACCACGGGCGGAAGAGTCCTGACGCTGGTCGCAAAGGGAGCATCGCTCTCAGAGGCGAGATCGAAAGCATACGACAACATAAAGAGGATTAGGTTTAATGGGATGCGGTACCGCAGGGATATAGGTCTTGATTACATCTAAGTATATCTCTCCCTGATGGAGACGGTCTTCTTGATGATCTCATATGTATCGCAGCTTTGGGCCCTGGGATCGGCCGAAACGCATAAGGGTGATGGGAGTGCTGTGTTGAGGCACGCGGCTGTAAAGAAAATCTCAATAGAGGAAGGTCGATTCATAGACAGTGGAGACTGCCATGTACGTCCTTGGTATTGAGGGCACGGCGTGGAATCTGAGCGCGGCGATCGTGAACGAGGATGATGTGATCATAGAGAGAGCTGCAACATACACGCCCGCGAGGGGTGGCATTCATCCGAGGGAGGCGGCGCAGCACCACTCAGAGCACATCGGCCCGCTGCTGAGAGAGGTGATCCAGGGCGCCAGAGATCGTGGAATAAAGATTGACGGAGTTGCGTTCTCACAGGGACCTGGCCTGGGGCCATGCCTGCGGACGGTCGCGACTGCCGCAAGGGTTCTCGCCCTGAAGTTTAAGGTCCCTCTCGTGGGCGTGAACCACTGCATAGCTCATATTGAAATAGGAAAGTGGAAGACAGGCGCCAGGGATCCTGCTGTGCTGTACGTCAGTGGGGGCAACTCCCAGGTTCTCGCCCTCAGGCGCGGTCGCTACAGGATCTTCGGCGAGACCCTGGACATCAGCGTGGGAAACATGCTTGACAAGTTCGCGCGCTCCGTTGGTCTGCCACATCCTGGAGGGCCAAGGATAGAGGAGCTTGCGAGGAAGGCAAAGGGATACATACCACTTCCCTACACCGTCAAGGGGATGGACTTCTCCTTCTCAGGGCTTGCGACCGCTGCAACAGAGGCCGCCAGGAGATACGATCTGGCGGATGTCTGCTACAGCCTGCAGGAGACTGCGTTCGCTATGCTTGTCGAGGTCACAGAGCGCGCGATGGCTCATGCGGAGAAGAGGGAGGCTATGCTTGTCGGCGGTGTTGGGGCCAACCAGCGGCTCGGAGAGATGCTGAGGCTGATGTGCGAGGAGCGCGGTGCGAGATTTTATCTTCCAGAGAAACGCTTCATGGGTGATAACGGATCAATGATAGCATACACCGGTCTGGTGATGCTCAAAAGCGGCGTAAGCACACCGCTTGAGAGCTCCGGCGTCAGGCCAAATTACAGGACAGATGAGGTTGAGGTGAGATGGGCCTGAGATGAGCTATAAGAACGGCTCCATTCATGCATGGGACAAATTCGAGGCTATTAAGCATCTCCCCGGGGAGGACTGGTATGAGATCACCCTTAAGAGCGACACAGCTTGCGATTATTTTGTGTGCGTTAATGCATCCTGGATCATGCGGTGTGACTGTCATGCTGACCACGGGAGAAGCGCTTCAGTTCGCAGGGAACCTGACGCTTGTGGTGGAGGATGTGGATCCACAGGCTGGAAAGGTGTGGCTCTCGCTTTACAGCAGCGGGTCTCCGGTCTCATCATCTGTGCTCGGCATCGGAGATCACTTTGTATACTATGGCGTGAAGCGCATAGACATTCAGATTATCAATATCTATGCTGGTGGAGATAGCGATCTTGTTGTCCTGGATGTAATAGAGGGCATAATTGCGAACCCGACAGAATTGTTCAGAAATGCCAGTCATGAAGATGCATACGAGGCAAAAAAGGTGAAGACGGCTCCAGGTTTCGGGGCTGAGGAGATGCTCATCGCGCTGGCTGTGGGTGCTCTCGCTTATCTCTGGGAAAGCTGATGGTCACGGCCTGCCGAAATGCTTCTCGAAGACCGCGGGGATCTCTTCAACCCTTCTCAAAACGAAAGTCCCCTCCATCGCCTCCAGTCGCTTCACGTGCTCCACGTCCTCACGCCGGATCCGGAGCCTCAGATCCCTTCCGTCAGGAAGCTTAGTGGTGGTGACACCCTCCTCATAGTCGGATGGCATTATGTACAGCGGCACGTAGGCCTTCTGTGCCATTATTGCTGCATTGGACAGAAGTGTGTCGGCCAGGCGCAGCGATATCTTCGCCACTGTGTTGGACGTTGCAGGTGCTATGAGGAGGAAGACAAACTTTCCGAGCTGCAGCTGTCCGGCCAGGAACGGCGCATTTGCATTCGCCTCCACCCAGATCTTGTCGAAGCTCGCCTCAAGCTCGTTGAACAGCTTGTAGTACTTGATCACCTGGTCCCCTGCTCTCGATATGTAGACCCTGATATCCACAGCATCCCTGTACATCTCCTGTACATTCTTCATCATCTCCACAATCTCCGGCAGCCTGTCACCACTTCCGGTTATCCCCCACGCCACCTTTGGTTTTCTGTCAGGCATGATATACACGACACTCAGGATCTGCATAAAATTTTCGAGTCTCACCTCAGCGAACTATCGGAGATCTGAATTGAGCCGGAATTTCGGGGATATGTGAGGTCTCTTTTCCGTCATTCTCTGCCAATCTGCTAATTCAGATGGATGAGCCGTTTTCGATAACATCCGATCGGTCATTGAGATCGATAGCACGTGATCTCAGGGATTCGTGATCTGTTATTCCATACGTTCTTATCCGTTTGATAACTTGTCCATATCTGTATTGGTACTGCTATGCCTTCTGGAAGAGGGATGAGTGCCACAAACCTAACCCGCATGGCCTCCAAGCTGCTAAGCACACCGGAGCAAAAACACTTTCAGAGAAGTTCACAACGATATCCTTAACAGCACCACCGCAGTAATGATGATGCATGCGCTATATTTCAGCTGAGGAGATGGGCGCGATAGATGCGAACTGCGCGTACCTTGGCATATCCACTCTGCAGCTCATGGAGAATGCGGGAGCAGCGCTCGCCAGTGAGATCAGGAGGATCGGAGGAAGGAGAATAGCCATAATCGCCGGCAGAGGAAACAACGGCGGGGATGCCTTTGTGGCAGCACGCCACCTAGATGAGCTCGATGTGACTGTGTTCCTCATCGGGCGCGCGAGGGATATAACCACAGAGGAGGCCAGGAGAAACTGGGATGTGCTCAGACGCCTCGAGTTCGATCTCAGGGAGATCACGGATGTGAGCGAGATCGACCTAAGCGGTTATGATGTTGTCATCGACGCCCTCTTCGGCACAGGTGTTCGCGGCCCGATAAAGGGCCTTGAGGGGGAGGTCATAGATCTCATCAACTCCTGCGGAAAGCGTATCGTCTCTGTCGATGTGCCAAGCGGAATGGGCACCGGAAAAGAGGTCTCTCCGCATATCACAATAACATTCCACCGCCCCAAGATCGGGATGAAGGGCGACTTCAGAGTTGTGGGTATCGGCATACCGAAAATGGCCGAGTTCCTTGTCGGCCCCGGGGATCTCAGGCTCCTGGGAAGACGTGGGCCTGAGAGCCACAAGGGGGACAGCGGAAGGATACTGGTGATTGGCGGCGGACCGTACACGGGCGCGCCGGCTCTCTCTGCGATGGCCGCCCTCCGCGCGGGCGCTGACATAGTCACAGTCGCAGCACCGAGGAGCGTCGCTGGTACGATAGCCTCGTTCTCGCCGAACATGATCGTCCGGCCCCTCACATCCGACAGGCTGTGCAGCGCCGATCTCGAGATCCTGAAGGGCCTGATACCGAGACACGATGTGGTTGTCATCGGCATGGGTCTGGGAAGGGATGCGGAGACTCTAGAGGCGGTATCGCAGATACTCCCGCTCTGCGATCGCGTTGTTATCGACGCTGATGCTCTACAGCCTGAGATGCCGCTGAAGGGGATAGTTACGCCGCATGCTGGAGAGTTCAGGCGCATAAGCGGGCTGGATCTTCCGAAGGGCAGGGAGAGGATTGATGTTGTGAGGAAATTCGCACGCGATAGGGGTCTTGTCGTCCTTCTCAAGGGAAGGATGGACATAATCACAGATGGAGAGATCGTGAGGGGGAACACCACAGGAAACCCGGGCATGACCGTGGGAGGAACAGGAGATGTTCTTGCAGGCATAACAGGAGCGTTCTACGCGAGGGCTGATGCGATGAGAGCAGCAGCTGCTGCAGCATTCGTCAATGGCAGGGCCGGGGATCTGGTATATCGCGAGAAGGATTTTGGGATGGTGGCCACGGATCTAATAGATAAGATACCTGAGGCGATGATGATCTGAATCTGTGGAGAAGTGAATCGCTAACATCCATCTGCTAACTTGCCCGCAGAGGCGTTAGTTCTCCGATGTGCTCCTGGCGAATGAAAGAGTGGATCTAGCAACCTGCTTGTATGACATCCAAGTTGCTGACCAAACAAGAGCGAAGGGATTTACAGTGTTTGTCCGCATGGAGGTATTATGATAAGAGATAACACGGGCATGATCGATATCACTGACAAGCCTCCTGTCAGGAGAACTGCAACTGCATCGGGTCTGATAAAGCTCAGACGCAGCACGATCGAGGCGATCGCGTCCGGGATGGTAAGCAAGGGAGACGTCCTTACGACCGCCAGGATATCCGCGATAAACGCCGTGAAGGAGACCCCGCGCCTGATACCGATGTGTCACAACATCCCGATCACAGGGGTCGATACGGAGATCTCCCTGGAGGATTCAGCGGTTCGTGTTAAGGTGAAGGTGACATCAGTCGGCAGAACAGGGGTCGAGATGGAGGCGCTCACAGGTGCATCTGTGGCCCTTCTGACAATATGGGACATGGTCAAATCTCTGGAGAAGGATGAGCACGGGTGCTATCCAGATACATCGATCGAATACATCCGCGTCGAGGAGAAGGTAAAGGAGCAGTGAGTCAGAAAAGGCGCTCGTGATCTGAGGGTGGCTTTTGTCGGCCTGACTATGCATTTCCCATCCCATACGGCAGTGAGTGTGATTTGACCAGTGACGCGAATGCACTTCAGATCTCACGTGCTATGAGCCATGCTCATATCCGCTCCTGGGTATTGGAATCATTCTGCCATCCCTCTCGAGCCAGACACCACTTTCCACAGCACGCCCTATCACGCTAAATTCACAGGCTTCTCTCGCATCATCGATCCTCTCCTCTCTTACGGTGAATAGGAGCTCGAAGTCGCCCCCTGCTCTGAGAACCATATCCAGAGCCTCATCATCGCTCTCAGCGATCGCCATGACC
>NZ_JAOAKP010000026.1 GCF_026419855.1 Methanothrix sp. | reverse complement strand
GCCATGACCTCCTCTGCGATGGGTATGCGCTCGTACTCGATCTCAAAGCCGGTACCTCCAGCCTCGGCGAGATCGTGAAGCGACAGCGCGAGCCCATCGCTGTTGTCCATCATCGCTGTTACGGCTCCTGTCCCCGCGAGGGCGATGCCCTCCCGCAGCCTGGGGCGTGGCTCAAGAAGCCGGCGCGCGAGATCGATCCTACCGAAGTTCAGGGCCTTCAGACCAGCTCCGGCACCTCCGAGAGCGCCGGTGGTGCAGAGAAGATCCCCAGGTCGCGCGCCCCTCCTTCTCAGGATTCTCTCTCTCGATACCCTCCCGAGAGCGGTGCCGCATAGAGTAAGCTCCCTGTGAGCGTCTGTATCGCCTCCGAGCACCTCTGTGCCATACGCCTCTGCACAGTCCCGGATGCCCCTGAAGATCTCATCTATGAACTCAACGTCTGTTTCGGGTGGAATGCCGGATGCGATCAGAACCCCAAGAGGCTCAGCACCCATCGCCGCGATGTCGCTCAGGTTAACCGCAGCGCACATCCAGCCGATCTGCCATGCGGTTGCCTGTGCTGGAAAATCGGTCTCCCTGTGGAGCATATCCGTGGTGACCACAAGGTAATCTCCATCAATTTCGATGGCTGCACAGTCATCATGCTCCAGCCCACCCAGGACCTCTGTGATCCTGGATATCAGGGAGCGCTCTCCGATGTCAGAGAACCTCATGGCATAACTTCCCCGCACATGCATCCTGCAGTTTACAGCTTCTGATAAGCATCTTCTGATACTGCATGCTTCAGTTCCCATTGGAACCTTCTCTGCTCGCAGCCCCCTTCTCGTACTCGGATCGTATCGCCTCTATCATCGCACTGTCAGCCTCCACCACCAGCGCGCCGATGTATCCACACATCTTGCAGTGGTAGATCTTCCCAGCGTAACCACCTGCCTCATAGTAGATATCAGAACTCCCGCATACAGGGCAGACCTCGATCAGATGCTCCTTTCTATCCATATGTAATTCCTGAATTGTGTTATGTAATTGCTCAGTTATCAAGGTGCTCTTTGCTTCATAGAATCTGGCAGCGTGACGAATCTGCTGTAAATTTCTCTCAAGCAGCTCTGATGCGTACCGGTCTGTTTTGAATTTACAGCAAATTTGATGCGCTACCGAGATTCTCCTGGGGTTGTAGTAGCAGAAACCCCGCCCTTCGGGCGGAGAGGAGCGTACACCATCCAGCAATGCTTGTCTTTCTGCACAGAACATTCCCTCCTGCGGCTGGCCCATCGGGTCCTCGCCGACAACAGATCGTGTAATACCTCTATTTCTGTACGGAATATTCCATCCTGAGATGCCTTCAGGCTGATAAGACACTCCTCTGCGGAGAAACGCCTGCAATTCGGAATGACGGCAGACATATCGGAGCGTTCCGAATCCGCAGCAATGCGTAAGCTGAAACCTGCATTTGGGGAGATGCTCCGGGGCCGCCGCTCTCCGGAGCCCGGTCCTGCAAACAGATCTCAGCCTGCCTGTTGTCCCGGACATGTCTGATTCTCTGCATGCGCCAGGGACATGCTCCGGCCCTCAGGCAGAGCCCCTCAGGCGGAGCAGCTGACAGATAGGCAGGGGCGCAAACTCTAATCTTTGGAGTAGGCCATTTGGCGGATCACGGACTTGATTTTGAACGACATCAGCATCGAAATCGAAACCCAGAGGTCTGTTCATCTCTGTATGACGTTCTCCAGTGTGGGTGATGGCTACGAATCGCCTGAAGCTATTGCTTTTTCGCTTATCCACACGCCATAGGTAGACTACCTAATCTTATCATTGAATGAAAATTCAGAAATCCGCATCTTCAGGCACAACAGATCAAAAATCCTGCTATGTCACATGTTGCTGGCTTCAATGATCTGAGTACATGACCGATTTTTGTAAGTCTTGAAGAACTCGATGTAGTGGACAGGTCGGGATTCGGACCCGAGGCCTCTACCATGCCAAGGTAGCGATCTTCCAGCTGATCTACCTGCCCTCACTGGATAGAGAACAGAAGGGTCAAATAAACATATCGGTCATCTAGGGGGACCTGTCCGAATAAGATAAAAGCCAGAACTGAGTATAAAATTACTTCATTGAAAATTAGAGAGGTGAGGCCGGATGATATCCTGCAATCTGATTTCTGTGTTATCCAGCTTACCTCTCTTCAGCAGAAATAAGGTGCCTTTAGAAATTAAGCTTTTTGCGATAGCGACTTACCTGGTCTCATCCAGTGTGAGGAGGACTGCAGCAGTTCTTGGTGTCGGTAAGTCAAGTGTGCATTATTGGATCACACGATTCAAGGAGCATCTGGATTACAAACCTGAGAATGTAAAGTCGCTTGGCATAGTGAGACTCGGTGTAGATGAAACCATTCTGAAATATAATGGTAAAAAATGTTATCTTTTTGCTGCAATTGATCTTGAAAGAAACAAAATAATCCATCTAAGAGTGTACTCAGCAAGAAATAGCATGACATCTCATGCATTCTTGAAAAGAGTCCTGAGCATGTGCAGGGCGGAGGAAATTGTTCTGGACAGGGGACCATGGTACAGAGATGCACTCTGCCGGCTTGGCGTAAAAGTCAGATACGAATCTTTTGGGGATCGAAGCCTCGTGGAGTCTGTATTCTCCTCCTTTAAGCAAAGAGCAAAAATATTCTTCTGCTCAATAACTGTGAACTTCAAACGCAAAGACAAGAAACTGGGAAGCTTGAGATGGATAAGAGCTATAGAATGCTGGAACAACTTCTGTAAAATGTTTATGTTCTACTATAACTTCGCCACGAGATGCTAATGTTATTCGGACAGGTCCTTCACCAAAATCGCAAGGCTTAAACCGGAGAGACGCTGAAATATCTGTGTCGGTACACCTCCCGGCCCGTATGGTGATGGTGATGGAGATAAAGGAAGGATCCCTGGTTAGGTACAACGGTACCGGGACTGTCGGGGTCGTCAAGCTCATAAAGGAGGAGGATGGGGAGACCTGGGCACTTCTGGACTCCACAGAGCTCTACTACCTGACATCCTACCTGGAGCCGATAGAGAAGGTCCCTGAGCGCAAGGAGCTCAGCGGCATGTCTCTTGAGGATCTTGCGGAGAGGATGAAGGAGCAGAAAGAGCTGATGGAACGTGCCAGGCTCCACGATGAGAACCTCGAATGCGGCGGATGAGCGCAGGCTCTCGATAGGCGTTGTGATCCATGGCCCAGAGGTAGTGGATACTGGGTTTGCTATTCAGGCCCTGGAATGGCTTGAGGGGCAGGGCGATGTGGTGGCGGTCCTCGGCGGCACAATGGGCAGGGTTGCGATCATCGACGCCGGTCTGGAGGGAAGGGTGGATATAAGCAGGCGAAGATCTCCCAGTCAGTCTGTGCAGGACCTCCAGCGTTCGGATCTCACAGTCCTCCTGAACCACGCGAAGAGCAGGGAGACGGGGCTTGTTTTTGGATCAATCGTGGCTGCGAGGGCCAGGCCAGCAAATCCCCTGATCCAGGTGGACTCCGGCGGGCGTTTCGTAGCTGCTCTTGCAAATATATCTGAGAGAAGCAATGCCATCGCAAGCGACCTCGCATCACACTTCGGCTTCGAGATTCTGGATGCATGCATGCTTTATGATAACCTGCGCCAGGAAGGCGATGTTATAGTGAGAAGGATGAGCGGGGTCCTGCCGGGGGAGAGGATCTCGGTCAACGGCACGGTCATCGGCACTGCCACGGACACAGATGTCGAGCTCCTGGCGCGGGACGGGAGGATCGTTGGAGCGAGGGGAGTCGAGCTCAAAATGCATGGCCTTGAGAAGCTCCCTTATGTCGATCTGAGATCCGCGATACTTCGAAGTGGATCTGTGCGGAGAACCGCAGGGATGGTGAAACCAAGGCTTTGCGCTCTAAGAACGAGCAGGAACGGCAGGTTCGCGATCATAGATCATGCTGCAGAGGATGCATTCGAGCGCGCAGCTGATGCATCATTTGTAATAACGATAGGCGACGATACAACGGCCATCGCTGGAGATGTCCTATCCAGGATGGGGATACCGGTGCTGGGGATAGTGGATGGCGATCTCGACGGCATCTGCAATGGTCTTGTCATCCCGGAGGGGAGTGTGATCGTCATGGTGAGGTCGGGGACCGATGACATTATCGGGAAGGCCATAAAAGAGACGTCGGAGAGGCGCAGGCCGTCAAGTCTAAATGATGCACTGGAAATGGTAATAGAGGTGGCTGGAGACAGCATCGTCTCCATCATCCGCCGTGATGGCAGATGATGCTATGGATGATGACAGGAGAGATCTGGCTGCGGTTGCCACACCTCTGCTGTGCTGGAGTTGCGCATTCACCGAACAACCTCTCACACCAGGGTGTTGGTGATCTCTGTGTCGATCTGTATGGTTCCTGGATTTCCGCATGCTGCGATGCTGCTCATCACCTAGATCATCTGTAGATCGCTTCTAGATCTTATCTGAGTCACATATAAAAATCAACCTTTTATTCTCCGGCGCCCCCTCTCTGCATGTATGATGCTTAAAGAACTGATCATCGGACTGGTGATCGTCGCAGGCCTTTCTGCTGCGATGAGCCCAGAGGATTATGATGCACTCTACCCGACAGAGTATCCGGATCAACCAGCTGAGTATTACCAGCCACCACCTGATAGCGCATATTTCACAAATGAGGAGCCTGCAGATGCCGGCAGCCTGGTTGATCAGGGCGCGGTGGATGATCCATCAGTCCTTAGCAGTGTGCCTGAGGGAAACGGGCTGTGGATAGTTGATGGTTTGACCTATGAGCACACGGTCAGCCTGAACGTGCCGCCAAAGAGCTGGGCGAACCAGGAGATAGTGCCATCGGTAGGTGGTGACCTGGTCATATACTACGAGTATCCGACCGGCCAGATAGTCACCCAGCATCTGGGTCGCGTGCGCCCGTACCACAGATACTGGGCATGGTTCTACGGGCCGTTCCCTGGAGTCTACAAGGTATGGTACGTGATCGATGGGGTTTACAGGAGCAACTACGTCTGGTACTATGTCCGTGAGGACTGGCCGTGGTGGTATGGAGGCTACACGTTCACAACATACTACTACACGCTTCCGGTCCGGTACTACTACAGGCCCATAGTGTATGAGCCGATACGCTGGACCTACAAGTACACATGGGAGTGGAGGTCAACAGGGCACACATGGCATGATGGCTGGCACGATGGACATCATGACGGCAGGCACGATGGCAGGCGCGAGTTTGTCACGACGATCGTAGATCCGTGAGGATCTACTTCAATAGAGACTTTATTAATTTTGTTGTTATTTATAAAATAGTTAGGAATGTGCTCTTTTTGAGCTTAAAGGAAGACGGGTAGTCTACCTATGGCGTGTGGATAAGCGCAAAAGCAATAGCTTCAGGCGATTCGTAGCCATCAGCCACGCTGGA
>NZ_JAOAKP010000025.1 GCF_026419855.1 Methanothrix sp. | reverse complement strand
CGGATGCATCGGATGCGGCGCATGCTACTACACATGCCCTGAGCCGAACGCGCTTGCTGTTCACATACCATCGAAGGGCGAGTGAGACCATGCCATCAAAGCTGGTAGCGGGCAACACAGCTGTTGTGATCGGAGCTATGTATGCGGGCTGCGACTGCTTCTTCGGCTACCCGATTACCCCTGCGAGTGAGATCCTGCAGGAGGCGTCCCGGTACTTCCCGATGGTGGGGAGGAAGTTCGTTCAGGCTGAGTCTGAGGAGGCCGCGATAAACATGGTTTACGGGGCTGCTGCTGCCGGCCACAGGGTGCTGGCCGCCTCCTCAGGCCCCGGCATGAGCCTCAAGCAGGAAGGCATAAGCTACCTGGCAGGAGCCGAGCTCCCGTGCGTCATAGTTGACATCAACAGAGCAGGCCCAGGACTGGGCAACATAGGGCCCGAGCAGTCCGATTACAACCAGACCACGAAAGGTGGAGGCCACGGATGCTACAGGAACATCGTGCTCGCGCCGAACTCAGTGCAGGAGATGTGCGATCATACAATAAAAGCATTCGATCTGGCGTTCAAATACAGGAATCCCGCTGTGGTGCTTGCAGATGGCGTTCTGGGGCACATGGTCGAGCCGCTGAGGTTTCCAGAGAGCGCGATCACCCCTGTGATCGATACATCATGGGCTGTCTGCGGCACAAAGGAGACCAGGGGGAATGTGGTAACATCGATATTTCTCAACTTCGATGAACTTGAAAGGCACAATATCAGGCTCCAGGAAAAATACAGGCGCATAATGGAGAAAGAGGTCTCCTATGAGACCTACAGAATGGATGATGCGGATGTGGTTCTAGTATCGTATGGCATAAGCAGCAGGATCGCCAGGTCTGCGGTCGATGCCGCCAGGCGTGAGGGAGTTAGGGCAGGTCTGTTCAGGCCCATAACGCTCTTCCCGTTCCCGGATAGGGCTCTAAAAGAGATTGCGGAAAGGGGCTGCAGGTTCATATCTGTGGAGATGAGCGACGGCCAGATGAGGGAGGATATAATTCTCGCAACAGGCGCTGATGTTGAGCTTGTCTCGAGGTACGGAGGCAACCTCATCACACGCGAGGAGATCCTGAGAAAGATCAGGGAGGTGAGTCGATGAGAAGGGATCTAGGCGGGCATCCGGGCCTTTACAGCGAGTACCCTAGAAAGGGAGGGAGCGCGCCGGGAGCAACACATTACTGTCCTGGCTGCGGTCATGGTATACTGCACAAGCTCATAGGCGAGGCTATGGCAGATCTCGGCATACAGGACAGATGTGTTCTCCTGAGCCCTGTAGGATGTGCTGTCTTCGCCTACTACTACCTCGACTGCGGCCATGTTCAGGCTGCTCATGGGAGGGCTCCTGCGATAGGCACAGGTATCTCAAGGGCTGAGGACGATGTGATAGTCATCTCATACCAGGGGGATGGTGATCTCGCCTCCATAGGTCTCAACGAGACTATACAGGCCGCGAACCGCGGGGAGAAGATGGCAGTATTCTTCGTGAACAACACAGTCTACGGGATGACGGGCGGCCAGATGGCCCCGACCACGCTGGTCGGAGAGGTCACGTCCACGACGCCAACAGGCAGGGATCCAAAGGAGGCAGGCTACCCGCTGCACATATGCGAGATCCTGGACACGCTCAAGGCGCCTGTCTACATAGAGCGCGTCTCTCTCTCTGATATAGAGCACATAAGGAAGGCCAGAAGGGCGGTGAGAAAGGCGCTGGAGATACAGAGGGACAAGAAGGGATACGCCTTTGTGGAGTTCCTCTCGCCCTGCCCGACGATACTGAGGATGGACGCCAAGGGAGTTGAGCGCTTCATAAACGAGGAGATGGAGAGGGAGTTCCCGCTGAAACGATTCAGGGATAGATCTGCAGAGGCTGAGCCGATTGTGCGGATGAAGAGCGATTTCTCGAAGGAGTCGCTTGACCGGATATTCGGCGTAGCTGGTGAGGAGTCGATAGAGCCAGTGCACGATCCGGAGTTCGGCACGCGGAGCGTCAGGATCTCCGGATTCGGAGGCCAGGGGGTTCTCAGCATGGGCCTCGCGCTCGCTCAGGCGGCATACCTCTCACGCAGGTTTGTCTCATGGTACCCGGACTACGGGCCAGAGCAGAGGGGCGGCACATCGAACTGCACCGTGGTCATATCCGGAGAGCCGATAGCATCGCCTGTTGTGGATGAGATAGATATCCTGGTTGCATTCAATCGCCCTTCGCTGGAGAAGTTCTCGGCTGGCGTCAAAGAGATGGTTCTCTACGATACGCTAGCGGGCGAGTTTCAGGGAAGCGTCAGATCGATACCTGTGCCTGCGACGGATATAGCCACGCAGAAGGGAGCGCAGCAGGCCGCGAACACCGCGATGCTCGGCGCCCTAATGGCCTCCGCTCGTCTGGGGCTCCCTGAGGATTCGTTTGTGGGCGCGATAAAGGATGCGTTCTCGAAGAAACCAAAGCTCGTGCCGCTGAACCTGGAGATATTCAGGGCTGGGGCAGACTGGGTGCAGAAGATGGTTCGATGAGTGAATCTGTTAGCCTGCATATCGTCAGGGGTCTTCCTGTCATCAAGAAGGGGGACAGCTTAGCTGAGATGATTCAGTCGAGGTTCGAGCTCCTCGATGGCGATCTGATCTGCATTGCTAGCACCGTAGTCTCGAAGTCAGAGGGCAGGGTCAGAGAGCTGAGCTCTTACACGCCGGGAGATAGGGCCTTAGAGATAGCAGGAAATCTCGGAAAGGATCCCAGGTTCGTTCAGGCGGTTCTCGAGGAGTCCTCTGAGATCCTCCTGGACCGCCCGTTTCTCCTGGTCGTCACCAGGTTCGGCCACGTCTGTGTCAACGCTGGCATAGACCAGTCGAATGTGCCCGCGGGGAAGATACTGCTTCTTCCTGAGAATCCATCGCTGAGCGCTGAGAGGATACGAAGAGAGCTGAGCAGGGATTGCGCGGTCATAATAACAGATACGTGCGGCAGACCATTCAGGTTCGGCGTCGCTGGCGTGGCTATAGGCTGGTCCGGTATCTCTCCTATCCGGGACTGGAGGGGAGCATCTGATATTCATGGCAGAAAGCTCGAGATTACCCTGGAGGCTGTCGCAGATGAGATCGCCGGGATGGCTAACCTGCTGATGGGCGAGGCCGGGGACTCGACACCAGCAGTCGTCGTTCGCGGCCTGCCGCGCTTCGATGGCGGCGGCAGCGTCTTCATGCCCGAGGAGCGGGATGTGATACGAGCCGTACTGTCAAAATGCCGTGAAGCCTGGAAAGACTGGAAGAACTGAACCATTCTCAAAATATCCTGTGACCGTGATATGGCGCATCGGGTACTGGCAGAGACACCGCGTCAACCACTCCAGCCTAAAGGCCGGAGCTTCCTGCGCTTCGATTACTCTCGGCTGCGTCGAGGGGCTTCGACCATGTCGAACCTGAGCCCCTCATCATTTAGGCACGGTGAGACGGAAATGTGGCGAATGATGCTGCTTTTCCTAGAAGATAACTGTGCCATTGCCCGCAAATAATCAGTATGCTGCGGATCGGTAGTCTACCTATGGCGTGTTGGTAAGCGCAAAACAATAGCTTCAGGCGATTCGTAGCCATCAGCCACGCTGGAGAACGTCATACAGAGATGAACAGACCTCTGGGTTTCGATTTCGAGGCTGATATCGTCCAAAATAAACACATTTGGGGAAGCCAGCACATTGGGATCAACTCAACAAAGGTAGACTACCATCCGCAGCATACTTATTATTTGTGGGTAATTGCACAGTTATCTTCCAGGAAAAGCAGCATCATTAGCCACATTTCCGTCTCACCGCGCCTAAACGATGAGGAAGTCAGGTTGGATAACCTTTTGTGATAACGTCTCCAGCTATTGATTCTGATCTACTCTCCACGCATTCCTGGAATCGTCTTTTGCTTGCGGATTTTAAAGACTTATCCAACACAGCAATCAAAGCCAGTTGATGCGTGAAGATGCAGGTGAACAGGAATCCTCACCCATGTGGCAGGATGCCGTAAGTTGCATCATCCTCCCAGGGACCCAATGCTGCATCGTGTGTGGACTATCATGAAGCGAAGATCTTCTTGACCTTGGAGATGGACGACTGATATGAGACGACGAACACCCTGTCCCCCTCCTCCAGGATTGTGTGCTCATCGGGGACCAGCGGAAGACCTTTTCTGAGGATCATCCCGGCAATTGCGCCTGATGGCAGCTCCTTCATGAGATGTCTGCCCGCGAGCCTGGAGTTGGCCCTCACCGCGAAATCCATCAGGGTCATGCCCTCATCGCTCAGCGTAACCATCTCCTCGCTTCCCATGGCAAGCCAGAGAACCGCATCTGCGGTGACCTGCCCGGGGCTCACAGCCCTGTCTATGCCGACACGCTCGAAGAGCTTTACGTAATAGCTTCTGTTCGCTCTCGAGATTATCTTCTTCGCGCCGAGCTGTCTCGATAGAAGGGAGCTCAGAAGGTTCTTCTCGTCAATGCCCGTGACTGCGAAAACGACATCAGCATCCCCCACACCCTCCTCTGTCAGCAAGGAGATATCTGTCCCATCCCCGTTCAGGATCATGGTATCCGAGAGATACGTTGAGATCTCCCTGCATCTCTGGTTGTCGATCTCGATTAGCTTGAGATCGATGCCCATGGCCTCCAGCCGTTTTGCCAGATAGAAGCCCACGAGCCCTCCGCCGACTATGACCGCCTTCTCGTCCCTGGCCTCCTCATGTATGCTTCGCCTCAGCTCCGTGACGCTCCTCGGATCTATCAGCATTGTCACATGATCATTTGGGTTTATTGTGACGTTCGGATCGCCAAGCCTGACCCTGCCATTGCTCTTGACCGCCACGATCTTCGAGCCCCTTGGCATGTTCAAATCTCTGACTTGGCCGACGAGCGGCATGCCCTCGTTCACCTTGAGCTCGATCAGCTCGAGCATCCCGCCGGCGAGCCTTCTGTTCATCAGAGCAGCTGGAAACGAGATCGTGCTGGCGAGATCCTCGACCATGATAAGCTCCGGACATATCATGTACTCTATTCCCAGCTCCTTCAGAGGCTTCACCGGCTGATCGATATAGTCTGGGTTCCTGACCCTGGCTATGGTGTGCTTCACACCAAGCCTGCTGGCTATTATGCACGTGATTATGTTTATCTCATCGCTGCCCGTGACCGCAAGAACCAGATCCATATCCTTGACATCGAGTTCCTCTAGCAGCCTCGCATTTGCCGCGTTCCCCTCCCGCGGTTTCAGGTCCAATCCCTCAAAGCGGCTCAATGCAGCGATGTCCTTGTCAATCACAGTCACATCGTGTTCTGCCACCATCGCCTCTGCCAGCCGGTGGCCGATCTCACCGGCGCCGGTTATGAGTACACGCATGATCCCTCATAAGATATGCTCTGGGAAAAAGATTTCTATAAGGCGCACACCGTACCACTGTTTTCTGTTCCGCCAGCATCCAAACGGAACATAAAAAGAAGGAGAAGATCTGCACAAGCATGCGCATTCTCGAACACGATGTCTTAAAACACCTCACCGATCTCAGAAAGATATACCTGTGCCACAGGAATGCAGACCCGGATGCGATAGGGAGCGCGTTCGCTCTCAGCTGGCTTTTCGGCGGTGATATCGGGGTCGCTGGCGATCTGAGCAGGGCTGCCATTCAGCTTGCAGATTCGATAGGGATAAATCCCATAATAGATCCGGATCTCGACTCCTACGATCTGGTCGTTCTTGTTGACACCTCTGTAAGTTCACAGATAGGCGGCGCGATGCTGCGGAGGTACGGCGTCATAGACCACCATCTCGATACAGATCTCCTTGAGAACGCGGAGTTCTACATCCAGCGTGAGACGGATTCGACCGCTCAGATCGTGTGGGATATCATAAAGAGCTCAGGCAGAGCGGGAAGGATTCCCAGAGAGGTCTCTCTCGCCCTCCTCGCAGGCATAGTCTCTGACACAGGGAGGTTCAGGCATGCCTCAGCAGAGACGTTCAGATGCGTGCACGAGATCCTGGAAGCGGGTGATGTGGATTACGGCGAGGTCATGGAGGTCCTCTCCAGAGCTCCCCTGGACTTCTCACAGCGGGTGGCGGTGCTCAAGGCCGCGACCAGAGCGAGGATATCCTGGAGGGGCGAGTGGATAATTGCGTGCACAGAGGTGAGCGCGTTTGAGGGATCCTCCGCCATGGCGCTTCTCGATCTTGGTGCAGATATCGCTTTTGCAGCCAGCAGCCACGGCGGGGTCTGCAGGGTTAGCGGGAGGGCCAGCTTCAGGGCCATTCAGGCTGGCATCGACCTCGCGGATCTCATGAAAAGTATCGCCAGAATGCATGGCGGGAGCGGCGGTGGCCACCGTGGGGCTGCCGCAATGGAGGTCTGCCATCCCGCAGGGGGGCTGCTGACAGAGCTGGCTGAAGCTGCATTTGATAGGCTGAAGGTCTGATCGCGTGACCGCCTCTCCGGCCTTAAGACCAGAGTTTGTGCCCTGCTAACATCCATCATCTACGCGTGACCATCGATTTCTTGCAGCGGTGGCGCAATCTGGATTCGAATGATGCTCTTCGTTTGAATCAAATTATCTCACTTTCTGCGAGATATCACAGCTTCCTGTACCTTGCTGCGGCGCTCTTCAGCGCCTCGATTCCTGGCATCGGCTCTCCGGAGAGGTATGTTATGCTCGCGCCGCCGCCCATGCTCACATGCGAGAACCTCGACTCCAGGCCGAGCTTCTCGATCGCTGCGACCGTATGGCCTCCTCCGGCTATCGAATAACCTGCTTCTGTCGCAGCCTTCAGGATCTCGGCAGTTCCGAGAACGAACTTCTCCTTTTCTGTTATGCCCGCAGGCCCGTTGAGCACCGCAACCCTCGCGGATCTCAGGATCTTCGAGAACTCAACTATCGTCTCAAGCCCGATGTCTGAGATGGGGTAGTCTGGTATGCTCTCCACGCTTGCCTCGAGCCTCTCGCCACCCTTATCGACGGCTATGTCCCTTGGTAGAATGACCTTCCCCGGGTGCTCATGCAGGATCCTCTGAGCGATCGCGACCTGATCAGAGTATCCCTGGCTCTCCACAAACCTGCGGTTTGTCTCGCCCACATTCACCCCAGCAGCCATCAGAAATACAACCGAGACAAGACCCAGAGCGAGAACAGCATCCGCACCGCGCCTGAGCACGTTCTGAGCGACCTTTATGGAGTCGTCGACCTTTGCGCCGCCGAGTGCGAATACGCACGGATGCTCGCTGGCCTTCAGGCCCTTATCAAGCGCCTGGATCTCTTTGTCCATGAGAATTCCTGCTGCACTCGGCAGGACCTCTGTGAAGCCAACTACGGATAGATGTGATCTGTGTGATACAGCAAAAGCATCATTTATGAACACATCGAAGAGCGGGGCGAGCTTCTGCACCATGTGGCTCTTTGCGTGATCTGCAGGGCTCCTCGATAGGCTCTCCTCAGCATAGAATCTTGTGTTCTCCAGCAGCAGGACCTCCCCCGACTCGAGGGAGCGTATCGCGTCCCTGGCCGTGCTGCCGAAGATATCATCGACGTAGTTCACATCCTTCCTCAAAAGCTTTGATAGCTGCCTAGCGTGCGGCTCCATGGTGGAGAAGTCCTTCTTGCCAGGCCTGGACTGATGGGCCATCAAAACGACCTTCGAGTCCTCCAGTGCCTTCAACGTCTCAAGATGGCTCCTGAACCTTTTGTCGTCCAGAATCTTTCCTGTGGGGTCCATCGGGGAGTTGATGTCAACTCTCACCAGCACCCGTTTGTTCTCCAGTATGAGATCATCCATGGTGAGGTAATCCTTCACGCAATCCCTCCAGGTGGTAGGACTGATTGATAAACCTGATATTATAACTTTGCCCGCAGGATCGAACCACGCACCAGGAACAGCATGGGGCACAGGCCGCCTGAAAATCCGTGGGTCTTGGTGACCACCTCTCCGGCCTGAAGAGCGGAGTTTGCGCCCTGATACTACTTATCACTATTACTGTGCTGTATGATCTTTAGAACGCCTCAAGATATCGATTCCGATTTATTCTCCATGCGTGGCTCATCTCCTCGAATTATCGTATATCTGAATTGAGCCGGAATTTCGGGGATCTGTGTGATTTCTTTTCCGTCATTCTCTGCAAATTCGCTAATTCAGCCGGATGAGCTCCACGCGTTTCTGGAGTCGTCTTCTGCTTGCGGATTTTAGTGACATGTCCAGCACAGCAATTACTGTCTAAAATAAACAGCATTGCTGGAGGGATCATGAAAATCAGGAAATACTGGCGATTTTTGTGCACTCTTGAGGTAAATTCATCACCAGCCGCATCTGCAGGAGTCAATGAGATTGTTGAGATCGCACCAATGTCAAAAGAGCAGCCTATGACCGCAATGAGAAGTAGCGGGGAGTAGATTTGAACTACTGATCTACGGGTTATGAGCCCGTCGGGATTTCCTGGCTACCCCACCCCGCTTCTGTGGGATACAAGCTAGAGAATGCAGATCCGGTATAAAACCCTTTTGCAGGACCCCCGCGACGGATCGCGCTTGATGGAATAAAAGGATGAGATCGAGAGTTACCATCGGTCGGGTTGTGGATCGGGTACTCGCATCATTGAGATCTGCAGCACTCAGTCCAGCCTGACTCATGGGTATCTCGCCCGTCGCTCTCGAATACAGCAGAATTATTCGGCTATTCGGGTACACAACCTGCTCATGCAGTCAAATCGTCGGAGAGGAGAACTCCGGTAACTCCTATAACCGATAAAACTAAGTCTCCAATATCACCGATCCGCCGGATCACCGATGATCCCTGAGTCTTTCAGGACGCCTACCAAGAGTTTAAGTATTTTTCACCACCTCCGCAGTATCATGCCTTTCTCTACCGTGGATGAGGCGATAAAGGACATTCGCGATGGAAAGTTCGTGATAGTGCTGGATGACGAATCCAGGGAGAACGAGGGGGATCTGGTGATGGCCGCTGAGAAGGTCACACCGGAGGCGATCAATTTCATGGCGAAACATGCGCGTGGCCTGATCTGCGTTCCGCTCACCGCTGAGCGCATCCGCCAGCTCGAGCTGCCGATGATGGCTCAGCAGAACACGGAGAGCATGGGCACAGCGTTCACGGTATCTGTGGATGCCAGGCGCGGCGTCACCACCGGAATCTCGGCGTTTGATCGCGCGACGACGATCCGGACTCTGATAGATCCATCCACAACACGCGCAGACCTTGCAACTCCCGGACACACGTTCCCGCTCCAGGCGCTCGACGGAGGGGTCCTGAGGCGGGCGGGGCATACAGAGGCTGCAGTGGACCTGGCGCGGCTTGCAGGTCTTTATCCGGCAGGCGTGATATGCGAGATCATGGCTGATGACGGCACAATGGCGCGGCTTCCTGAGCTCGAGAGGTTCGCGGAAAAGCACGGCCTCAAGATGGTGACCATAGAGGATCTGATAAGATACAGGATCAGAAGGGAGCGGCTTGTAAGAAGAATCGCTGAGGTCGAGATGCCCACCGAGTACGGCGAATTCAGAGCAATAGGGTACGAGAGCATGCTGGATGGGCAGTGCCACGTTGCGCTTGTGGCCGGAGATCCTGCAGCTGATGATGCTCTCGTCAGGGTGCACTCGCAGTGTCTAACAGGGGACACATTCAGATCGAAGAGGTGCGACTGCGGCGAGCAGCTCAGCAGGGCGCTGCGGATGATAAGCAAGAACGGGAATGGTGTTCTGGTGTACATGAACCAGGAGGGGCGCGGTATAGGGCTTGCGAACAAGCTAAGAGCCTACGAGCTCCAGGATAACGGCAGTGATACGGTCGAGGCGAACCACAAGCTCGGATATCCCGCGGATCTGAGAGACTACGGGATAGGCGCCCAGATACTCCTGGATCTGGGGATAAGGAAAATGAGGCTCCTGACAAACAACCCCAGGAAGATCGTGGGCCTGCAGGGATACGGGCTGGAGATAGTGGAGAGGGTCCCTCTCGAGGTCGAGCCGAACGAGATCAACAGGCACTACCTCGAGACGAAGAGGGACAAGCTCCACCACATGCTACTTCTCTCAGATCCCAGTAAGGGATCGTAGGGAGAGCATCGCAGCCTTGCCTCATCAGCTGGGATCTCATCTCCAGACACTGGAGATGCCTTCTACTCTATAGCTATCCTCTTCTTCGCGGATACGAGCTTTGGTACTACGATCTCCAGGATGCCGTCCTTGAGCTTCGCCTTTGCCTCCTCAGCCCTGACCTCGCCCGGCAGGGTTATGAGCCTCTCGAAGCTCCCGCGCCTCTCCCTCAGGAAGTAGCTGCCCTCCTTCAGCTCCCTTCTGGCCTTGAGCCTCAGGCCGTCCTCTGTGATCGTGACTTCCACATCCTTCTTGTCGACGCCTGGGAGGTCGACGGTTATCACAACATCATCGTCCCTCTCCTCGATGTCGACAGGTGGGACCTCCCCCATCTCCTCCATCAGGCCGGTCAGACGCTCCTGGAACCTCCGCATCTCCTTCGAATCGATTCCCATCTCCTCAAGCATGCGATTTATTCTCTTCTGGAACCATCTTATGTCCTCTGGGGATATAACAGCCATCAAATCACCATAAATAAATTGCATCCATTAATTTATCAGCCTTGCGATGGAGAAATGGCGCAAGACGAACAGGATGAGGCTGCTGAACCCCAGAGCTCGATGCTGAAATGTGGGGGGCATGCACTCGTATTATTTAAATCTGCAGCGTTCAACTCCTTCAGTGAGTTACCAGCATCTTAGAGCTCAGCACTATATTATTAAATCTGAGACTGAGATTCACATCACATGATAGAGGTTGCGACCACAAGAGGCAGTGAGGTAGTGGATATCACCCAGCAGGTCCAGAGGGCTGTCAGGGAGAGCGGTGTGATCGACGGCATCTGTCTGGTGTACACACTTCACACAACAACCGCTGTGATAGTTAACGAGGCGGAGAGCGGTCTTTTGATGGATATCATCGATAAGATAAAAGAGGTCGTGCCGGCCGCTGGGTATAAGCATGGTGAGAACGGCCCAGCCCATCTTCAGGCGTCGATCCTTGGCAACAGCGTTGTTCTTCCCGTTGAGAACTGCATGCCTCTTCTTGGAACATGGCAGCGGATTCTCTTTGTGGAGCTGGATGGGCCAAGGCGCAGGCGCGTTGGCGTAAAGGTAATTGGAAACCAGGGGGTGTGAGGATGGAGGGAAGCATAGTGAACCTCTCTCCGAAGACAGTTGCTTTCCAGATGAAAACTCGCAGGGTTCAGATCTCAACTACTCCGGCCTGAATGCCGGTGCCTGTCCCTGGCGGCCATGCGGAGAATCCGGCATCTCCGAGACGACAGGCCGGATGAGATCGATTTTAAAGGCCGAGCTCCGGAGAGCAGCGGCCTGGAGCATCTCCTCACATGCACAGCTTCAGCATTGCTGCGGATCCGGAGCGCTCCGATGCGCCTGTCGCCATTCCGAAATGCAACAGTCGCTCTTATCCATTTGATGACTTGCTTTGAGAGGCACTGTTCCCGCTATGTGCTCCTGGCGAATGAATGAGTTCATCCAGCAACCAGTATGCTTGCCCCCTAAGTGGCTGAACACCAAGAGCGGCAACTGTTTCTCCGCAGAGGAGAGCCTCTCAGTCTGAAGGCATCTCAGGAGGAATATTCTGTACAGAAAGATAAGTATTACTGGGTGGTGTACGCTTCTTTCCGCTCAGAAGGGCGGGGTTTACGCTACCACTACACCCCAGGAGATTCTATGAGAACACTTCTCTTCGATCCATACTGCGGTGCCTCGGGCGACATGATCATTGGGGCGCTCATCGACTTGGGCGCAGATATAGGATCTGTCCGATCTGCTGTGGAATCTGTCGGATGCGGGCTCGAGGTGAATGAGCGCAGGTTCGACCACATCAGAGCTCTGCGTGTCGAGGTCCTCTCTGATAAATCCTTCCGCTCGCTGGATGAGGCCAGGGATATACTGAGGGCATCAGCGCTATCATCGCGAGCGCTCGAGAGAGCATTGAGGATTCTGGACATCATGGCATCTGCGGAATCAAAGGTCCATGGTATTGATAAGGAGAACGCGATGTTCCACGAGATGGGATCGCTGGATGCTCTGGCTGATATCGCTGGATCATCTGCGGCGATGGAGTCCCTCAATGTGAAACGGATCATCTCAATCGCACCCTCCGTCGGAGGCGGGATCACGGATACGTCTCACGGAAAGCTTCCGGTTCCAGCGCCCGCAACTCTGGAGATACTCCGCTCCCACAGGATACCATGGCGGGGAGGACCTGTCTCTCATGAGCTTCTCACACCAACAGGCGCTGCGATACTTGCCGCATCAGTCGATGAGTTCCTGGAGCACCACCCAGAGATCGTAACGGATCGCGTGGGTTACGGCGCCGGCTCAAGGGATATAGGCATGCCGAATCTGCTGAGGGCGATCCTGGGAGAGGTCCCGCACCGCATGAAACACGATCGAGTGGTCCAGATAGAGACCAATGTGGATGATGTGACAGGCGAGATACTCGGAAGTCTTATTGAAAGGCTCATGAAAGAGGGAGCTCTAGATGTAACGGTTGTGCCAGCTGTCATGAAGAAGGGCAGGAGCGGAAGCGTGGTATCGATCATCTCAATGGAGGACGATGCCCGGAGGCTCTCTGCAGTTCTTATGAGGGAGACGGGCAGCCTTGGGGTCAGGGTATTCCCTGCGCTTCACAGACTGATCGCAGAGCGCAGGATCGAGAGCGTCGAGGTCATGGGCAGATCAGTGCCTGTGAAGATCGGATTCATCGGAGATGATATCATAAGCGTGAAGCCGGAGCATGATGTCTGCAGGCGTATCGCAGAAGAGCTGGATATTCCTGTTAAAGATATCATAAGGATCGCATCTGAAAAGGGTTGGAGGCTTGCAGGTCGCAAGATTGATTAGGTCTCATGGAAGCGCTGATACCATGAATCTCAACTCCTCCCGAAGTCTCTACGAGCGCGCGAAGATGCTCATGCCCGGCGGCGTCAGCAGCCCGGTCAGGGCGATAAGGCCGTATCCGTTTTACGTTAAAAGGGCTGAGGGGCCGTACCTCTGGGACGAGGACGGCAACAGGTTCATCGACTACTGTCTCGCATATGGCCCGATGATCCTCGGGCACAGGAACCCGGAAGTGATGAGAAGGGTCGTGGAGCAGATGGAGCGTGGCTGGCTCTACGGCACGCCCACGGCGCTGGAGGTCGAGCTCGCGGAGCGCATAATCTCTCATTACCCGTCCATGGATATGATCAGATTCGTCAGCACAGGCTCAGAGGCGACGATGGCAGCACTGAGAATCGCACGCGGTTTCACTGGCAGGGATAAGATCGTGAAGATCGAGGGCGGATTTCACGGTGCTCACGACTCCGTTCTCGTTAAGGCAGGATCCGGAGCCACGACGATCGGCGTGCCAGACTCAAAGGGGGTGCCCGCGGATACCGCAAAGAACACCGTACTGGTTCCGTACAACGATCTCCAGGCGATGGAGGTTGTCCTGAAAAAGGATGATGTGGCGGCTGTGATAATGGAGCCAGTTCTGGGCAACATAGGGCCTGTGCTGCCAGTGGATGGCTACCTTGAGGGTGTTAGGAAGATAACAGAGGAGCATGACGCACTTCTGATATTTGACGAGGTCATAACAGGTTTCAGGCTCGCGCTTGGCGGTGCGCAGAGCTACTACGGGGTGAAGGCCGATATCACCACGCTCGGGAAGATAATAGGTGGGGGTTTCCCGATAGGCGCTGTCGGCGGACGCCGGGAGATCATGGAGAACGTGGCACCGCAGGGTGGTATCTATCAGGCCGGGACATTCAACGGATCGCCCGTCTCGATGGCAGCAGGCCTTGCGACCCTGGACATACTCGAGAGAGGCGTTCTTGACAGGATAAACGAAATGGGTTCTTATCTGCGAAAGGGCCTCTCGGATATCGTTGAGGATCTGAGGCTGGGGTACAGCGTATCAGGCATAGCCTCGATGTTCAAGGTCTTCTTCGGCCCGCTTCCCAGAAATTATTCAGAGGCGTTGAGGTGTGATAAGGAAGGGTACCTGAGATTCTTCTGGAGGATGCTCGAGGCAGGGATATTCCTCACGCCCAGCCAGTATGAGACGGATTTCATATCAGCATCTCATGACAAGGAGATCATCGATAAAACACTGGAGGCGTTCAAGCTATACCTGAAAGACTGAGAGTTGGAACTCGCGGCAGCCCCCTGGCGCTGCGGCAGACTGAGATTGTTGTCAAGCACCTCATCGAGCACGGCGCAGAGCCGGAGATTGTGAAGGTCAGAACGAGCGGAGACCTCTTTCTCGACAGACCGCTGCACATGATCTCCGGGCAGGGACTCTTCGTGAGAGAGATAGACGAGCGGATGCTCTCTGGCGAGATCGATCTCGCGGTCCACAGCATGAAGGACCTGCCCAGCAGGCGTCCTGAGAGGCTCAGGATAGCTGCGATACTTAAGAGAGACTCGCCCTGCGATATCCTGCTCACCAGAGATGGCTCCAGCCTAGAGGATCTCAGGAGCGGAGCTGTCATAGGCACATCAAGCATGAGAAGGGCGGCGCAGCTGAGAAGAGCCAGACCCGATTTGGTAGTAAGAAGCCTGCGCGGGAACCTCCAGACAAGACTCAGGAAGCTGCATGCAGGGGAGTATGATGGCATAGTCATAGCTGAGGCAGGGGTTCAGCGCATGGGATACGATATCAGTTACAAGGTGCTAGATCCCGGGTTCTTTGTTCCGTCCCCTAACCAGGGGACGATAGCGGTCGTCTCAATCGCTGGCACAGAGGGTGACGCGCTCGCAAGCCTGATAGATCACAGGCCCTCAAGAGAGGAGACTATGGTCGAGCGGAGGATAATGGAGGTCGTCGGGGGTGGGTGCCTGGTGCCGATGGCCGTATTTGCGCGGCATCTCGGGGAGAGGATACATGTCACGGCGGAGATCCTTTCGAGGGACGGGGAGAGGTTTGTGAGGCTGGAGGATACCGTACCGAGGGATGATCTGGAGAGCGCGGAGAGGATCGGAAGGCGCCTCCTTGAGATGGGCGGCGATGAGCTTGTGAGGGAGGCTGTACAGATTGAGCGGTGATGCTGGAAAGGTGTATCTGGTCGGCGCTGGACCCGGGGATCCGGAGCTGATAACCGTCAGGGGTCTGAGACTGCTCAGGGAGGCGGATGTTGTTCTCCATGACCGGCTTCTGAACGAGGAGCTTTTAAGGGGTCTCGATGCTGAGATCATCGACGTCGGCAAGGCCCCTGGAAGACACAAACTCTCGCAGGAGGAGATCAACGAGCTTCTAATAAAAAAGGCCCGTGAGGGTAAGATCGTTGTCAGACTCAAGGGCGGCGATCCGTATCTGTTCGGCCGCGGAGGGGAGGAGGCGCTTGCTCTCAGGGAGGCTGGCATTCCCTTTGAGGTCGTGCCTGGTGTGACGTCAGCGATAGCAGCTCCCGCTCTCGCCGGCATACCAGTGACCCACCGTGGTGTCTCTGCTGCGTTTACAGTCGTAACAGGGCATGAAGAGCCTGGCAAGGAGAAGGATCTCGACTGGCACGCTCTGGCGAGGCTAGGGGGCACTCTTGTCGTACTGATGGGCGTGGGCAGGATCAGGGAGAACACATCGATGTTGATTGATGGGGGATTGAGCCCACAGACGCCCGCGGCGCTGATAGAGCGCGGAAGCTGGCCGGATCAGAGGTGCGTGAGGGGAACGCTTGGGGACATAGCGGAGCGGGCATCTTCTTTTAAAGTGAAATCGCCCTCGGTACTCGTTGTGGGGGATGTTGTAAATCTTGAGAAGCATCTCGGCAGGAGGAGAATCGCGATTCTTCGCGCTGAAAGCCAGCTGGATGAGTCTGTGAGGCTTGCGGAGAGGTATGGTTTCATTCCCGTCCCAGCTCCATCGATCTCCCCCAGGGCTCTGGAGCTTCCCCAAGACATAAAGGAGAAGATAGAGAAAGCGGAGTGCGTTGTCTTCACGAGCTCCAACGGTGTGGAGATCATCTCGAGGAGATCCGGGCTGCTGGATCTGATCCGGAAGAAGCGCGTTGCTGCCATAGGCCCGAAGACCGCGCAGGCCCTCTCAGAAAGGGGCGTGAATGTCGATGTCATCCCCGAGGAGTACAGCTCTGCAGGTCTCGTAGAGGCTCTCAGAGGGATAAAAAAGGTGCTGCTGCTCAGGAGTGCTCAGGGTTCGCCTGCGCTGCTCGAGGGTTTGCTATCAGCAGGGGCTGAGGTCGAGGACGTGCCGGTGTACGAGGTTACAGGCTCTGGGGACGAGAGGCTGGATGATCTCATAAGGAGAGCGGAGCTCATAGACGTCTTCGCTTTCACCAGCGGATCCACCGTGAGGTATCTGATGAGAAGAGCTGAGGATCTGGGGATGGAGGATAATCTCAGGAAGGCCTTGGGCTCTGCGCTTGTCGTCGCCATAGGGCCCCCGACGGCTGCGGTGCTCAGAGAGCTTGGCGTGAGGGTTGATCTCATCCCTGAGAGATACACGTTTGAGGGAATGCTCGAGGCTGCCAGAAGGGAGTTCGGGGTGAGATCCTGATAATAATATCGAAGATTCTCGCGGACAGAGCGACCGTCTGGGATGCGATCAGGGCCGCGGATCAGCCATGTGAGAGCCTGCCGCCGGATCTCGTCAGGTTTTCAGGAGAATCGAGACCTGTGGTGATATGGAATCTGACACGCAGGTGCAACCTGCGGTGCGCTCACTGCTACATAGATGCGAATGATGAGATGACGGATGAGCTCTCGCTGGAAGAGGGCATAGGAGTGATCGATGAGCTTGCGGCTCTCAAAATCCCGATGCTGATACTCACAGGCGGCGAGCCGCTCATGAGCAGGAACTTCTGGGCGTATGCGTTTCATGCTAAAGAAAAAAACCTGAGGTGTGCAATATCGACGAACGGCACTCTGATAACCCCGGAGGTCGCTTTGCTGCTCAGGGAGGCCGGAATAAGATACGTAGGCGTGAGCCTGGACTCGTCATCTCCCGATGTCCACGACCGGTTCAGGGGCGTCGCCGGCGCCCATGCCAGAGCGGTTCAGGGGCTGATCAACGCGAGGGACGCGGGGCTCAAGACAGGTCTCAGGGTCACACTCACCAGGGATAACTGGTATGACATCCCCGCGCTGCTGAAGCTCGCTCTGGATCTCCATATCCCCAGGTTCTGCATGTACCATCTCGTTCCGACCGGCCGGGGAAGGGGCATTGCCGAAAGGGATGTCGCGCCTGAGCAGAGAAGATCTGTGATACGTCTGCTCATGGAGGCTGCGCTGGAGCTGAGCGACAGGGAGATCGAGATACTGACGACAGACTCGCCGATAGATGGGGCCTACCTCCTGGAGGTGCTGAAGAGCGATCCGGAGAGGCTGGAGAGGGCGAGGATGCTTCTCATGAGCGCTGGGGGGTGCAGCGCTGGCTCAAAGGTCGCAAACATCTCTCCAAGGGGCGATGTTCATCCGTGCCAGTTCATGCCTCATATAGTTGCAGGCAATGTGAGGGAGAGATCCTTCAGGGATATCTGGATAGACAACCCATCACAAGAGCTTCTCCTCATCAGAAACTCCAGAAAACATCTCAAAGGTAGATGTGGTAGCTGCAGCTACACCGATCTCTGCGGCGGATGCAGGCAGAAGGCGTTCTACTACAGAGGCGATATCCTGGAGACAGATCCAACATGCATGCTCGAGCGTGTCATGGAGATCGCTGGTGCTGAACGCTAGCTGGCTGCATGCCTGATAGAGTGTGTCATGGCGCAAACTCTGGTCTTCAGGTCTGAGAGGCCGGACATCTCCATACTCTCCGAGGAGTTCTGGCAGATGTCCGCAACATACCTCACAAGAACCTCGCGAGGACTCCTAAAAACCCAGCTTTCTGATATAAAACTACTTTGATAGAAGTATGCAGCGACACGCGTAGATCATTGAACAGGAGGTTAATAGGAATCCTCTCGCGGTCGAGCTCCTCCGGAAGCTGATATCAGGGGAGATAAAGGAGCGCCGGAGAAGGAACGTCGTCAGGGCGCGATCGTTTGCCGGGATGCTCGATCGGTCTCTCAAAAGGTACCACAACCGTGCCATAGATGCTGTGCAGATTATAGAGGAGCCGATCGATATCGCCCGTAGGATGCGCGAGGACGAGATGCGCGGCAAGGCGCTCGGCCTTCACAGATGAGGAGGTAGCTTTCTACGATGCGCTTGTGGTTAATAACAACGCTGTCGAAGCCCTTGGCGATGAGGATCTGAAGGAGCTGGCAAGGGAGATCGTGAGGATGCTGCGCGAGAGCGTCACTGTGGACTGGAACTTTAGAAAATGTCAGGGCTCAGCTTCGCATGAAGGTCAAACGAATACTCCGGCAGCGCGGATATCCTGTTGAGAGGCGTGATGAGGCTGTGCTCACGGTCCTGGAGCAGGCCGAGGCGCTGGCCGCGGAGTGGGCAGCTGCATGAGGTCTTATAAAATTTATTGCTTTTGTGCTAATTCACACGCCATAGGTAGACTGCCGCGGTTTCTGTAAAGATAGAACCTCGCCTCACCTCTGCATATCAGCTCCCTCGAGAACCCCTGCAAATCCGCGATCTCATCATCCATCGGCCTTATGAGAACATCAGCACCGATGCGGAGGGCGAGATCGCCCATCGCGATCTGCATCTCAAGCGGAGGGCGTATGGAGTAGAGCAGGGATGCGCCCCGATAAAGCTCCTCTGCTGGATTGAAGATGTCGTCGCACACCGTTGCGACTCCATCAATGCTCACAGGGCGGATGTCGGTGGCGATGAGATTGGGGATAAGTCTGGCAACATCCCCTTGGTGACCTATCCCGATCTCGATGATCCTTCCCGTGTAATGGGACAGTATGAACTCCGCTATATCCCGCGCGCCCCTCACTCACTCCACCGACTGCGCGAGCTTTTCCAGCGCGATTGACGCTGCCTTCTCTCCGGAGAGCAGCATGCCTCCGAAGATCGGCCCCATCCTCGGTCCTGCTGCGACAGTTGTCGCGGCCATGCCAGCGACTATGAGCCCGGGATAGACCTCACGGGTTGCATCGACGACGATCTTCTCTCCGAGCTCGGCCCACATGGGCTTCTCCCCGATAACCCCCGACTCTCCGACGATCGCTCCCGGGATCTTCTTCTGCACGACCCTGCAGACCGCGGCATCATGCCCCGTGCCGTCTATCACGACCCGCGCCCTGATCGCGAGGGGGTCGACATGTATGCCGGCCATCTCCGCAGCGGTCCAGTTTATGACAAGCCCCACAATCCTGTCGCCCTCGCGGATCATGACGTCCTCCACAGATACAAGGTTTATCAGCTCTGCGCCCGCATCGATGGCGCCTGCGGTCAGCTTCGCCACAACCTCTATCGAGTCCGCAACGTAGTATCCCTCTTCGAACTCACGGTACCAGATGCTGTACTCATCGAGAATCCTGCAGGCCTCTTTCTGAACAACAATCCTGGGGAACATCATGCCGCCGCCCCAGAGACCGCCGCCCACTGAGAGGCGCTTCTCGAAGAGCACGACCCGCACATCCGCCTCTGCGAGCCGCTTCGCAGCAACGAGATTCGCAGGACCAGCTCCGACAAGAGCAACATCGACATCTGTGCACTTGAGAAAGCTCTCTAGATAGCTCTCGACTATCGCCCTTGTGATCTTAACCTCGTCTAAAGCCATGTTGCTCTGCGTTGTGTCAGCTGTGATAAATATATTCCCCGCCTGCAACGGGCGCGGTTAAAGTTGGTTGAGCTGGATGCAGGTTCACAAGCACATGGCAAATGTGCAACTTCCACGATCTTTTTCAGGCTGCACAGCGGCGGATACAGAATATTTAAACCTCATGCTGTGCAGTAGCATTCATGCTCTTCTTTGTGGGCCTCGGGCTGTACGACGAGCGGGACATCTCCGTGAAGGGCCTCGATACAGTGAGATCTGCTGATGTGGTCTACGCTGAGTTCTACACATCCAGGCTTATGGGCACATCCATTGAGAGGATGGAGAGGCTTTACGGCCGCGAGATAAAGATCCTCTCGAGATCTGAGATCGAGGTTGATCCCAGCTGGCTCGATGAGGCCAGAGAAAAGAACATCGCCCTGCTGGTTGGGGGGGATCCGATGATCTCCACAACACATCTGGATCTGCGGCTCAGAGCGATCGAGATGGGAGTTGATACGAGGGTGATACACGCATCGAACATCGCATCCGCAGTTCCAGGGATAACAGGGCTCCAGAACTACAGGTTCGGCAGGTCTGCCACTGTGCCTTTTCCTCACATCGCCAGAGGAAAGCGCATCGTATCCTCGACTCCATACGATGCTGTTAAGGATAACCTGATGAGAGACCTGCACACGCTCCTCTACCTCGACATCCAGGACGGAAGGTTCATGAGCATAAACGAAGCTGCAGCTCTCCTGATCGAGGTTGCTGAGGGGAGAGACGATGCTGGTTTTCCAGCACGTCTCGCGGTCGGCATCGCGAGGGCTGGCTCAGATGATATGTGCGTCAGAGCCGGCATGCTTTCAGATCTGAGGACATACAGCTTCGGCCCGCCTCTGCATGTTATGGTCATCCCCGGCAGGCTGCACTTCATGGAGGCGAAGGCGCTCAAGATACTTGCAGGCGCCACGGAAGAGCTGGTATCAGGATATGTGCTTTGAGGTGGTGGTATGAGGTTTCTGATTATAGTTCTCGTGATGTGCGTCATTCTATCTGCACAGTCCCTCGGAAGGGACACGACAATAGTCTACTCCGGCAGTGTTGTGCCGCTTGATCAGCAGGCAGCTGATGTGAGCGGGATATGGAGCATGAGCCTGAATGACACGGTGATAACAGCGGCCATCAATCAGACAGGCCGTGAGATCACAGGTCGCTGCAGGTCAGACGCCTGGAGCGGCTTGATCTCGGGCACGGTCTCTGGGGATCAGATGAGCATTGCAGTTGCAGCGCTTCAGGGAGATGTTCTGATATCGATATACATGAACGGGAAGCTCGCAGGAGAAGTGGTGAACGGTGAGTTCATCAGAATGGACAGCAGCGGTCTCCGCGGCTCAGGATCGTTCATCGCAAGAAGGGTGAGCTCTGATACATCAGGATACACATCAGCGAAGAGGGTTGTGATCAACAGGACAGAGTACAGGGTCTCCGGACCTGCCAGCGGGATTCTGGGGATGAATGAGATGTCAACTGCTCCGGCCTGAGGGCCGGAGCTTGTCCCTGGCGTCATGCGGGAATCCGACATGTCCGAGACAGTAGGCCGGTTGAGAT
This sequence comes from Methanothrix sp., assembly GCF_026419855.1. Lineage (GTDB taxonomy): Archaea > Halobacteriota > Methanosarcinia > Methanotrichales > Methanotrichaceae > Methanothrix_B. Next base: position 3,387 of record NZ_JAOAKP010000025.1, on the reverse strand, counting down.
CGGTTTGCAGGCCGAGCTCCGGAGAGCGGCGGCCATGGAGCATCTCCACAAATACACAGCTTCCGCATTGCTGCATATTCGGAGCGCTCCGATATGCCTGTCGTCGTTCCGAATTGCGACCGTTTCTCCGCAGAGGAGTGTCCTCTCCGTCTGAAGACACCTCAATAGGGGATATTCTGTACAGAAAGATGGATCGCTCTTGTGTGTTCAGCAACTTAGAAGGCACGCATACTGGTTGCTGGATGAACTCATTCATTCGCCAGGAGCACATAGCGGGAACAGTGCCTCTCAAAGCAAGTCATCAAATGGATAAGAGCGAGATGGATATTACTGGGTGGGGTACGCTTCTCCCCCCTGAAGGGCGGGTTTACGCTACCAATACATCCCAGGAGATCTTATGAAATCCATTGGGATCGTGGTCTCGAATCCAGATGACTGGACCGCCAGGGCGATAGCCAGAGGCCTTGCAGAGCTCGGTGTGTCTCCAGCGATGATGGATATTTCGGAGCTAGTTGTTGAGATCGGGAGAGACCTGAGCTTCAGAAGAAGAGACGCGGATCTTCTCGATCTCGATACGCTCATAATCAGGGACATGGGAAGGGGTGCGCCTCAGGATGTTGCATTCAGGTTCGAGGCCCTGAGATCGCTTGCGGATCTCGGAGTGAGTGTTATAAATCCTCCGGATGCGATTGTGAGGGCGGCGAACAAGTTTGCGACATCGATGGCTCTCAGGCGCGCCGGTATTCCCACACCCAGGACGGTTGTGACCTCCAGCTACGATGAGGCTTTGAGGGCTGTGGAGAGCATGGGGCGCGCTGTCTGCAAGCCGCTCTTTGGGTACAAGGGAAGGGAGATAACACTCCTCTGTCCGGAGGATGCATCTCTCATAAAGGACCTTCTGATCAGAAGAGGCGCCGTATATCTGCAGGAGTTCGTTGAGACGCCGGAGAAGAGGGATATACGGGCGTTCGTCGTCGGGGATATGGTGGCAGGTGCCATATACAGAGTTGCGCCTCCAGGCGAATGGATAAGCAACCTCGCAAGAGGGGGGAGGGCTGAGAGGTGCGAGATCAGCGATGAGATAAAAAGAATTGCCGTTGATGCGAACAGAGCGGTCGGGACCGTGTACAGCGGAGTCGACATACTCGAATCAGAAGAAGGATTGGTAGTCATCGAGGTCAACGGCACCCCGTCTGGAAAAGGTATATACTCAGCGCTCGGAGTGGATGTGGGAAGGATGATCGCGGGGCTTGCACTTCGGACATAGATGCGCTGAGTTCCGGCAGTTCTGTCGTCGATTGCTGCTATTGTGATTGAATGATCAGGGAGAGTAACCCACCCAGAGGGCCCTGCACTTTCCGTTCAACAGTCCGCAGGATCACAGTGACCCTAATCGAACGGGCGTCATATGCCGAGCATCATTCGCAGCGTGTTCCTGGTGGCGGGTGCAAGCCCGAGGACCAGCAGCGTCAGCACAAGAATGCCCCACATATCCCGGTCATCTCTGAGGGAATCGTCCAGTATGGAGAGCAGCGGCAGGAGAACGACCAGCTTTACAGGATACATCACTGCTGCGCTCCCCATCATGTGTATGAGCAGTGTTGGAACGACATGCTTCTCCTCATACCCCAGCCAGTCGACCCCAATGTATGTGGAGCTCGCGTCGAGCATGTGCGAGAGGATGACAGGGAGAGAGCATCCGCTATTCGGGATGGAAAGCCTGTGCGGCAGGATGCGTGATAAAAGGAACACACAGCCGGTGATCGATGATCCCAGAGCTATGACAGCCAGTGGTACCCAGGCGTTCTGCACACCCCCTCTGATGAGCACGAACAGATTCAGGAGGCTCCAGGAGATCCCGATCGCAGAGTAAAGCCTGTAGCCGCCTGTGAGCTTTCTGGATATGAAAAGCGCGAGTAGAGTCACAGATGCCACAAGGAAGTAGATCAGGGGCGTTATCAGGAGGTAGGCGATCGGCGGAGCAATAAGCTCTGCATCCTCAACGACGCGGAGCGATGAGCCTGCGATTATGTAGGGTGCGGTGGCGATTATGAACCTCCCGCTGAACCCGATACCGTATCTAATGAATGCCCTGTGTATCAGAAATATGAAAATGCCCAGGACGATCGCCCACGTCACTGTATTCACTGGATTGTAGCCGCTGTCGTTGATTACCGGCTCCACATAGTACCTCTGTACAAAATTCACGATCTGCTCGCTCAGTGAGTTCATCCAAACACCTCAGCACTGCATATGAGACGCACAGCTGGAGTATCTGCGCAGCGGTTGATGAGCTCATCGGCTCTCCGGAGGCAATGGTATTCATCACGAAATGGCACACGAACAAATCTCAAAACAGTTAGCAGCAATTGTATTGATAGGTATCCTGGAACCCAGAGACACTGCAGGATCATATGTTGGTAAGCTCTTATGCGTTTGTCAACTTGGAGGCCGAGCAATATGGTTATTGGGTGTCCTCCCTCATTGCCAAGAACGCATAGCAGTATCATTGTCTCACTGGGCAGTTCATCAGAGGGATATAGCCTAAGCATTATGCTCAGGCGAAGCTGCCTCCAAGCTCCCTTATCGCTCTCTTGAGCTCAGCGATCTCTCCCTCAATCCGTGCGAACCTCCTTTCCATGTGCTCATTGAGATCGGATCTCACCCCTCGGAGTTCCTCTATCGTCTCATCCTGTTTCTCGAGCATACGGTCCTGTTTCTCCAGCATCGCATCCTGTTTCTCCAGCATTTTGTCCTGTTTCTCGAGCATACGATCCTGTTTCTCCAGCATCGCATCCTGCTTGGATTCTATTCTCAGGATCGACTCAACGCCCCTGGACAGCTGGATGGCCTGAAACCTGATGGCAAATTTGGTGAGACTCTCGATACGGCCGTCGTACTCCTCGAAGGATATTTCTGAGACCTCTGCCGCAATCGGCCAGCTGGATCTGACAAACTCCATGAAGGAAGATACCTGTGTCTCATCACCCTCGAAGAGTACTTCCACGAGCTGGAGGCCATTCTCTCTGAGGTTCCGAGCGGAGAACCCCTTCATGCACATGCTGTCAGCCTCGGCAAGAAGATGGTTGCGGTAACCAACCCCGTGGACCTTACGACCCCGGATCAATGCCCTCAGCTTCATCGTGATAACCACTGCATGGATTCTATTTAAGATGTGCCCATGAAGCTGCCGCAGCAGAAGCTTATAAAGTTTATATAATATTGTATATTACATAAAATCATGTATGAAGTGTGACATATCCAGCAGACTTTATAGTTATCCGCATAACTCTGTATAACCTACAGCTCTGAGGAACCGTTGTATCCATGCTTTAGCATAGCTCAGGTAAGAGGCGGATCTGGCCCAACCTTCTGAGATGATTCTTT
>NZ_JAOAKP010000024.1 GCF_026419855.1 Methanothrix sp. | reverse complement strand
CACAGTTATCTTCCAAGAAAAGCAGCATCGTTCGCCACATTTCCGTCTCACCTCGCCTAAATGATGAGGAGTTCAGGCTTGATGGGCCGGCTCCCTGAGATGTATTTATTTCGAACACTGTCGGCATGAAAATCGACATCTTGGACATGTTAGTACTTGTCCGACGCCTTACAAGCGCAGTTGATGGCCATGAATCTCCTGTAGCTATTGCTTTTGCAATTATCCACACTTCGTAGGTAGACTACCCGGATTCGTCATTCTGTGCTAATCCGCTGATTCAGCTGGATGAGCCTGTTTTTAATCAGCCCTCACAATCTCCTCGTACTCGCCCGCGCTCAGGTGCACAGGGGCATACTCGACACCCCTGTCATTCAGATCCCTCACATACGACCGGAGATGCTTTCTCGAGCCTGCGAGAAGCCCGCTGTAGACATCGATTACCTCTTTATTGCCGGTTTCAGCTATCGCCCTCTCCAGATCAATGATGCTGATCTCCTCGAATGTCGCAGCTGCTCTGAGAGCATCATGATCCGAGGAGGCTTTCGAGAGCAGATCGTCATGTACACTCTGCAGTGTCTGGTTTTCGAGAGCGCCTCTTTCCAGAGCAGGCGTCTCTACTCCGTATCTGTCCATGAGAGCCTCGATCTGATCCATGTGGCTCTGCTCGGACCTAACAAGATCCAGGAAAATTGTAAGGCCTGTACGCTCATAAAGCGATTCGTAGAGATCACGGGCTGCCTTCTCCTCATTCCATATGAAGAGCATCCACTCGACATCATTATCTGTCAGCTTCTTTGAGATCTGCTCCGCAGAGCTCTGAGGTCTTCCCAGGTATATCATGCCCTCGCCGTATGCGATGTTGTGCTTTACACCCGGGTCCATGCTCTCGGACATCGCCCAGATTATCGACACGCTCTGCTCTGGCCTAAGCACCTTGTCAAAGCGATCTCCTGTCTCGAGCTTTCTCCTGAACTCCACAACAGTGTGTGCGCCGTAGCTCCTGCCTCCGTGCTCCAGTATGTCATATGTGCCACCGAGCATCGTATCATCGATGTGAGGGCCATAGTTGCCTATTGAATATTCATCAAGCACTCTCACGCTACCGCTAACAAACGCCAGCACCATATCCGCATCCTTCATCCACTCAGAGGGCTCAAAGCCGATGGCGAGCCATCCGCGGGTGCTTCCATTGAGGGCCATGTAGAGGTGCTCGTCATCGATCTTCCAGGATACTGTCAGCGTTCCGCCGGTGTATCCCTGCCTGGCGGGGCTGTAGAGCTTTAGAGAGTGAGAGTACTCATTCACACCAACAACGCCATCTGGCCGCCATTCCTCCGAGACGACGCTTTCTGTAACAGCCGGCTGCTCCTCTGGCTGTATGCAGCCTGAAAAGAGAAACAATACCATGATCAAGAGCACAATCTCATCGCGCATCATTTATGATAATAGGTGCTGGCTTTATACAAACGTATTGTCATTCATCCTGAAGCCGGGTTACTCATGATTCTGGCATATGAACCGCGAGATACTGATATCTATGAGCGTTTACACAGTTATTTTATTATAAAAACATGGATCGCCTCACGTTTTGTCTCGCCTCGTATAAAGGCGCAGGAGCTGAGGATGCAGTCCCTGCATCATGCCTGAAGTTCCTCAGATCTCCCCAGTAGCACCTCCCCAAGTATCATGCTACATGAGGCCGCTGCGGCCAGCAGAGCGCCGAAGAGGAACGTCGCCTCCGGTCCGTATATCTGCCAGATAGAGCCTGCGATCAGGCCAGATGCTATTGATGCAAATCCAACCATTCCATGATAGGCGCCCAGTGCTGTGCATCTCATCTCATCACAGCTCAGATCCGAGACGTATGCGCTCTGCGCCCCATCGACCACCGCGAAGACAAGACCGTACATGATGAATAGAAGCATGAGCCACTCTGAAGATGACACAAAGACGAACCCTAGGGCGACTAACGAGAATAACGCATAGCCGATCGCAAGCGTCCATCTTCTTCCTATGAGATCTGACACCATCCCGCTCGGTATGGCCATCCCCGAGTAGACCACGTTGAAGAGCATGTAAAGCAGGAGAGGGGCTCCCACTGCGAGAGCTCCCGTGAAGAACTCCTGTGCTCTGAGCATGAAGAACATGTAGCTGAAGTTCGCAAGTGAGAATATGGATGCCACAATGATGAACCACCTGAGCCTTGGTGACAGTGCGGAGATGCCAGCCCTGAGGACCGCCACCGGAGATCTCCGTATATCCCTGACATAAATGAGAGGAATAAATGCCATCAGTGAGAGCGCAGCTGCGACCACCAGGATCTCCCTGAATTCAAGGCCCGCACTCCAAAGGAGATATGCAAGCCCAGAGCCCAGCACGGCTCCGAAGGTGTCGAGAGCCCTCACTGTGCCGAATCCCCTTCCGATATGTGAGGGCTCGACAGAGCCAGAGATGATCGCGTCCTTTGGCGCTGCCCTCACACCCTTGCCACAGCGCTCGATGCTTTTAAGCAGGACAACATGCTGCCATGATCCTGATAGAGGTAGAAGCGTCTTGGCCACTGCAGAGAGGCCGTAGCCAGCTACGACTAACGCCTTCCTTTTCCCTGTTACGTCGCCAACATATCCTGAGAGGATCTTCAGGATGCTCGGAATGCCCTCGCTGAGGCCTCCCACCAGCCCCACAGCAAGCGCCCCACCTCCAAGTGATGTTATGAAGAGAGGCATGATCGGCTGTATGATCTCGCTGCTGGTGTCGTTCAGTAAACTCACGATTCCAATGAGCAGGATATTTCTGCCGCCGTCCTCGGCCCTCTGATCTTCCGCCATCTTGCAGATCATTACAACAACGAATATATCATCTCAGCGAAACATTCATACTCCAGGCTTTCTGTGGAAGATTCAAACAAAGGTGAAGAGGAGAGCTGCATAATGGATTTCATCCCGATTGCCAGGCCACTCCTGGGTGATGAGGAGATTGAGGCCGTATCCCAGGTGATCAGGTCCGGCATGCTTGTTCAGGGGGAGATGGTCAGGCGATTTGAGGAGGCATTCTCCTCATACATTGGAGTTAAAAACTCGGTCGCTGTGAGCAACGGCACCGTGGCGCTGGATCTCGCGCTCAGAGCTTTTGATTTTAAACCCGGTGATGAGATCATATGCCCGGCGTTCACGTTCATCGCAACATCAAACGCGGTTCTTTATCAGGGGCTTCGACCTGTATTTGCAGATATTGATCCCAGGACGTTCAACATCGATCCTGGAGATGCTCTGGAGAGAGTGAACAGCAGGACAAAAGCGATACTGGGGGTGCACCTGTACGGCCAGCCATTCGACGTTAAAGCCATTCACGAGATCTGCGAGGATCACCATCTCATCCTCATAGAGGACTGCGCCCAGGCACATGGCGCTGAGTATGAAAGAAGAAGGGTGGGGAGCTTCGGCACAGGATGCTTCTCATTCTATCCAACGAAGAACATGACCACCGGAGAGGGGGGGATGATAACAGCTGATGACGATGCGCTTGCAGAGAGGCTCAGACTTCTGAGGAACCATGGGGACCTTGGGAAGTACAACCACGTGATGCTCGGATACAACTACAGGATGACGAACATCCAGGGCGCGATAGGCCTTGTGCAGCTCAAAAAGCTGGATGGATTCATAAATGTCAGGATAAGGAATGCAGAGTATCTCAGCTCGCATATAAGCAGGGATGGCATAACAACGCCCTGGAGGGATCCCAGATGCAAGCATGTTTACAACCAGTACGTTCTCCGAGTCGAGGACGATTTTCCAATGAGCCGTGATGAGCTTGCCAGCTATCTGCAGTCTAGAGGCATTGGAACAGGCATACATTACCCGATGCCTGTTTACGATCAGCCTCTGTACAGGCAGCTCGGAATCAGATCGAGCTGTCCCGCCGCCGAGGATGTCTCGAGAAGAGTGATAAGCCTTCCAGTGCACCCAGGGCTCAGCGATGAGGATCTGAAGAGGATCGCGGATGCAGTGAACAGCGCAGGGTGATTCGATGGACGTTGGAGTTATAGGCGTCGGCTCGATGGGACGCAACCACGTGCGCGTGTACTCCGAGCTGAAGGGCGTGGAGAACCTCTATGTCTATGATTCTGCAGAAAAGAATGCAGAGGCTGTGAGGGAGTATGCAATTATATGCCGCAGCATCGATGAGATTCTCGATGCATCAGAGGCTGTATCCATCTGTGTCCCCACAAGGCATCACTACGATGTTGCCATGCGTGTGATCGAGTCCGGAGTCCACTGTCTCATAGAGAAGCCGATGACCCTCACGCTGGATGAGGCGGAGAGGCTTTTGAGCGCAATTCATGGGAAGGATCTGGTGGTGGGGGTCGGGCACATCGAGCGCTTCAATCCCATAGTGACAGAGATAAAGAGGATAATCACATCGCCAGCATATGTTGAGATAAAGAGGCACAATCCTGGATCCTCGAGGATAACAGACTCATCGGTCGTCGAGGACCTCATGATCCACGATATCGATATAGTCTTCAACGTGCTCTTTCCGGGAAGGGAGGATTACACGATAAGCAGCGCTGGCACGAGGAACGTCTGCGAAGCTCTAATAAGATTCGATTCCTCGATCGTCTCGCTTTCAGCGAGCCGTCTTTCGTCAAAGAAGTTCAGGACCTTCTATGTAGAGGAGGAGGGGGTGACCACAGAGGGCGACTTCATGACCCAGGAGGTATACATATACAGAAAGCCTGAGAAGTACCTCAAGGAGGGCGAGAGATACCTCCAGGAGAACATAATCGAGAAGGTGCTCGTGAGCAAGGTCGAGCCGCTGAAGGTCGAGCTCCGGGCGTTTCTGGACGCGGTCATGGGAAGGCATGAGTTTCCTGTAACACCGGAGCAGGCGTTCAGAAACATGAAGGTATGCGCTGAGATATCGAGGGGGCTTGTATGAGCTACAGGAAGCACCCGACTGCGGTGGTCGAGAGCACCGATATCGGCGACGGTACCAGCATATGGCACTTCGCCCACATCAGGGAGGGCGCCAGGATCGGACGGAACTGCAACATCGGCAAGAGCGTTTACATAGATAGGGATGTCAGGATCGGAGACAACGTGAAGATCCAGAACTTCGTCTCTGTGTATCACGGAGTCGATATTGAGGATGATGTCTTCATAGGCCCCTCAACAGTTTTCACAAATGATCTTTATCCGAGAGCGTTCATCTGGTCAGAGGAGAGGGTTGTGCCCACAAAGGTCCGCAGGGGCGCAAGCATAGGCGCGAATGCGACGATAATCTGCGGCATCACCATAGGAGAGTACGCGATGGTCGGGGCAGGCAGTGTTGTGACAAACGACGTCCCCCCGCACGGTCTGGTCTACGGCAATCCTGCCGTGCTGCGGGGATATGTCTGCAGATGCGGAAGACGCCTGGAAAGACTGGTCAGAGATGATGGTGTGAAGGAATACCTGTGCGACTGCGGGGAGACCACATGCATTAACACGGAGGGATCACCCTGAAGATCGCTGTTGTGGGCCTTGGTAATGCAGGCCTTCCCCTTGCAGCAGTAATCGCAGACCACGGAATTCCGGTCGTGGGCGTTGATATAGATAGAGGGAGATGCGATCTGATCAACAGCGGAAAGAACCCCATACCGCAGGAGGCCGGGCTGGACGAGCTCATATCGAGACATGGAGGGAAGGGGCTTGTCGCAACGACTGAGTACAGAGATGCAGCTTCCTGCAATGTTTTCATAGTAATAGTCCCGCTCTTCATCGACGAGAACCACAATCCGGACTTCAGGACGCTTGAGAAGGCATTCAGGAGCTTGGGGAGCGTATTGAAGCGTGGGGATCTGGTGGTCCTGGAGACGACAGTGCCTCCCGGGACAACAGAAGGCATCGCGCTGAAATGGATCGAAGAGAGCAGCAGCCTCAGGCTCGGCCAGTTCTATCTCGCGCACTCCCCGGAGAGGATAATGACAGGTTGCAGCATCTCCCGGCTCAGGGAGTTCCCGAAGGTCATTGGCGGGGTGGATGAGAGGAGCGGCATCGTTGCCTACGACGTTTACAGGAGGTTCATACCGAATCTCAGGCTGGTCTCGTCTGCAAGGGTCGCAGAGATGATAAAGGTCATGGAGGGTTGCTACAGAGACGTCAACATCGCACTGGCGAACGAGCTCTTCAGGATCTCAGAGGAGTTAGGCATCGATTTCTATGAGGCCAGAGAGCATGCGAACCACGAGTACTGTCACATACACATGCCATCGACAGGCGTCGGCGGGCACTGCATCCCTGTCTACCCATGGTTTCTCATCAATGAGATGGTGAGAAGAGAGCGCTCAGAAAATGCGCTCATGCTCAGAACTGCCAGAGAGCTGAACGACTGCATGATACACTACTGGATGGATCGTATAATGGACGCGTGTATGCGTATCGATAAACCACTGGCAGAGATCAGGATATGCATCCACGGCATCACATACCGGCAGGGCGCGAGGGAGCTCCACCACAGCAGGAACCTTGCGCTTGCGAAGCTCCTGAAGAGCAGAGGGCTGAAGGTGGGCGCATACGATGACCTGCTCTCGAAAGAGGAGATATCGAGAGCAGGTCTGGAGTGGATGGATCCACATGACGCAGACCTGGTGTTCAATTCCTTTGATCTCAGCTTGAACCTCAGGCGCCCCAGAGAAGCTCCGGCATGAAAGCCGGAGCTCAACAATCCGATGCCATTGCGGCTTGTGAAATGGTTCAGACAGAATCAGACTGGGAGCTCAGGCCTCATCCTCACCATGCGGCTTTGTGTGACCTCTCAGGTAATAGAATCCTGCATGAGTGAAACGCGAAGCTCCACCCAGTTTGGATTGGCAGAGAATGAAAAAAGAGACTCCAGCGGTCCCCAAAAGCTCAGATCGATCCGGATACCCAATAATTCACGGAGAGGAGTCAACGCGAAGTTTCCAGACGTTTGGGATTGGCGCAGTTGAGACACTGAGATTCCGGATATCAGACTGCGGCATGTCAGTTATAACCCAGGGCCAGCTGAGGAGCGTGATACGACCCATGGATCCGGTTATAGATAGACAGGGGAACAGAAACATCATAGAAATAAGAGACCTGACCAAGATCTACAGGGATGGGGTTGAGGTGGTGGCTCTCGATCACATAAATCTCACGATAAAAGAGGGTGAGTTTCTGGCGATAGTCGGGCCGAGCGGATCCGGAAAGTCGACGCTGCTGAACATGATCGGCCTCCTCGACACCCCCACAAGCGGAACGATACTGCTGAAGGAAATAGACGTCACAAAGATCAGCGCAAATGAGCGGGCGAGGCTGAGAAATAAAGAGCTTGGATTCGTCTTTCAGTACCACCATCTCTTGCCAGAGTTCACAGCGGTCGAGAACGTGATGATGCCCATGCTCATAGCAGGGGTTGGGAGAAAAGAGGCACGCGAGCGCGCGACCGCTCTTCTCAAGGAGGTCGGCCTCGGAGACCGGCTGGACCACAAGCCCACCCAGCTCAGCGGTGGGCAGAACCAGCGAGTTGCGGTCGCGAGAGCGCTGGCCAACAGGCCATCTATCGTAATAGGAGATGAGCTCACCGGAAACCTGGACACCAAGACATCGAGGATGATCTACGATATGCTCAGGGACCTGAACAAGAAAATCAACCAGACGTTCATCCTCGTGACGCATGACATGGAGATGGCGGAGAAGACTGATCGCATACTTAGGCTGGTGGACGGAAGGATCGTCTGTGAGCTCAGGCGGGTCGGCGATGAGTTCGTGAGCATGGAGATGTGCTCAGCAGAAACGAGACAGGATCAGGAATAAGGCAAGAGCCCTATCATGAACATGCGGGCCTTCCCTCCCCCGCACCACAAGTTAAAAGGGCAGCGAATCCCAGCATACAATTCATGCCTCCAGACATGCACAGTGACACACGAACCGCCCCGAGATGTTCTTAATGCACCAGCCAGTTCAAAGCTGGGCACAAGGGGTTCATGCGCCTCAGAACTCATAGGGCTCATCACACTTCAGAGACCTGCTCTCATCATCGGCGCATGCGGTGGATATCTCAATGGAGGTCAAACCAAAACCCCACCCTATTCGGAGCGGCATGCCCTTCTCCGCTGCATAACGGGAGAGGCGGGCTTATTTTCCTGAGGGGCAGGGTTTAACCCCTAGCTTCGCATCAGGGATTGCAAACCCTGCAGGGCTCATACCCTTTCGATTCCGCCTCCTCCTTGCTCGAGAAGATCACAATATGCTCAGGCTTTATCTTCTTAGCGTACCTGCATTCAGGAAGATGGTACTTCCTGGAGGTGGTGCTTCCGATGTACTGCTTTGCGCCATCCTGCTCAGGCTTTGCAGCTCCAACTGTAACATTGAGGCCCGCCACAGTAGATCCTGTATCCTTTTCTCGAACATCCTCCTCCGATCGCCCGTTCTGACCTTCCGCGCTAACATCCTCATTTCCTCCCGTTGCCACAGCAGGCTCGCTGAATGAAAGCGATGGAGGATACATCGAGCGTTCCTGGGTGCTCTCAAGGATCTGAACTGCACGCTCAGCGCTCAGAATTGCGCCGTCTGCACTGGAAACCACAAGACGGCATGTGTAGCCCCTGCCAGGATGCAGCCTGGCGGTTTTTGAGAACTCGAATGCGGTCTGGCCTGGCGCGACGTCGATCAGGAGGTATTTCGAGCGCAGAACTTCCTGGCCTTCTCTGAGAAGATGAGCCTCGAGCAGCAGGTAGGGCTCGGAAATATTGGAGACGAGTTCCAGAGTTCCCCTGACAAGAAAGAACTCGCTGGAGACTCCGGGCTCGAACTCCAGGTCAAGCTTTCTCTCCGTATGGACTTCCACAAAGCTGCTCTGATCCACGGCTTTTTGCTCAACGCAGCCCTGAACAAACATCAGAACCAGCAAAGCACATATAAGAGAGATGAACCTGAACACACGGACCCCCTCATTTCCAATGGAAACATAGCATGCCCCATGCCGGCAGCGTGCTTAACTGTTACGAAAATGGTCGTTGAATGCAGGCCATTTTCATCCACATGGCTGACCTTGGGCAGTGTGCTGAATTTGCTGTAAATTTCTCTAAAGCTGCTGTGATGCATACCGATCTGTTTTTATAGTCCTTTGCGTCACTTCATATAAGCTAATTTAAAATTTGCTAGACATGTCGCACTTCATACACTATTTTATGTAATATGCAATATTATATAAACTTATGCGGAATACTATAATTTACAGCAAATTTGATGCGCTACCTGACCTTTGCGTCATGAGCGTTTTACTGTGGACCTCTTTCAAGTGTGCTGTGATGCGTACCGATCTGTTTTGAGTTCACTCTTATCCATATGATAACTTGCCCGCGGATACATTGCCACTGCTACCTGCTCCTGGCGAGAGAATACGTGCCTTCAGCAACCAGTATGCATGACCTCTAAGTTGCTGAACACACAAAAGCGTGCGCTGTTTCATGCGGCACCATGCCATAACATGCTGATTCCTGACAGCCCACCCAGCTATCCAAGCTCAAGGCCAAGAATCAAAGCTGCTTAAGTGCTCTGATCATTATCTCGATGCATTCAAGCATCGACTTCAGCCTTGACAGATCCCTCTCATCAGCCATCTCCTCGCACAGCCCCCTCAGCTTAGCATAAAGCGATGCTCTAACAGATGCAAGAGCATCTTTTTCATCACGTGTATTTGGAGATGGTGTGATGGATACTGAGCTGCGCTGAGCTGCGCCCTCTGAGATATGCTCTTCCGAAACATGCTGATTTTTCTCCTCCGGCAATCCAACAGAAAGACCATGCTCAGCCTCTCCAGAAGCAGAGCAGACGGGGCATAGGATCTCTCCCTTGTAGCGAAAGAGGGGAGCTCCACAATCATGATGCTCTGCCAGCATGGTTCCACCGATCTCCATCATCCTCGTGATGCGCCTGATCATCTCTTCTTCATCCATTTTTCATCACCTTTGATACTGGATTCGACATTCACATATTTAGCAGAAAGCATGCCATGAGGGTTCAATCTTCCGCGTCTATCTCTTCTGGACAGAAACTGACAGGGCATCAAGGCTTTCATCCTTTGGCATGCCTCCAAAACCGCAGACAGGATTTGGGGCAGGTTCATCCGTAAGTTGTTTGTATCACCAAGCTCAGATGCATGCGATTCTGTCGATGGCATTATGCCAGAGCGCACCAATTCTCGGCAGCTTATTCTGTGATTCGAGACTATGGCTTTTATAGTGCCTAGACAGTGTGCCGAATTTGCTGCAAGGCTCATGGAGTCGAATTGCTGGATAGACAAACTTCTGGTAACTTTGATCAACTGGAATAGACTATGTCTTTTTGCGAGATTACCGATCTGCAGAATCATCAGGATGTCCATCCAGCCTGTCCTGTCTGTGGAAGAATCCCAGCTGGTTTCCCGTCTCCAAGGATGCCCATGCCTGAAGAGTTCGCTGCAGTTTTCTCATGGTCGTGCTCAATGCCAAAGCGTCTTCAGGCAATCACATATGTTTTAGGTGCCTCATCCCACAGGTATAGTCTCAAGCTGGCTTGCAACGTTCCATATCAGTGTTCTTGTATGCAGAGGAATATTTGGATCATTGCTGATTTCGTCAAGTATGGATATCGCTGAAGCTGCCCTTACCGCTTCGGCGAGCCCTTCCTGTAGAAGTATACCTTTGACGTTCTCTGCAGAGCGTCTGATGTTCCTGGGCACAGTATCATCGCTCATTATTCTCTCCAAAATCTCGACACATTGCTTTATCACTTTCTCAGACATAATAAAAATCACCACCGTTGCGCTTTCTGGGGCTGCAAAAGGGTTGAGGATCAGTTCCCGCCTCAGCTCTTGCACTCTGCATGTATATTGTTGTATTTAAAAGTATGGTTAAGGATCCCAAAAGCTCATGTGATCAAATCCTCAGAGAGGCAAACCCTGATCGCTCTTCTCCATCTGATAACTTGCTCGGGTTGTGTACTCAGATCATTGAACCCAGCAGCAGGAGACATCGCAGGATTTGTGATCTGCTGTGCTACTGAGTGCTGATTCCTGAAATTCCATTCAGTGATTCACGCGCGCGACGCTTGCTTGGAGAGATAGTGGCACTGCTATGCGTTCGTGGCGATTGAGTGAGTGCTTCCAGCAAATGCCTTGCATGAACTCAAAGTTGCTGGATACATAAGAGCGACTCTGATAATTCGATCGTGTCCTCGCATCATTGAAATTCACAGCACTCACTCTGGCTGGACTCATGGGGGATCCTGCGCATGGCTCTCGGATCCAGCTGCTGTGTTGGATAACCTCCCGGGATAACGTTTCTAGATATCGACTCCGATCTATTCTCCATGCATTCCTGAAATCGTCTTCTGCTTGCGGATTTTCATGACCTATCCAACACAGCAGATCCAGCACAAACATTCAGCTACTCGAGTACATGACCGGTAATTCCAACGCTGAATTACGGGGATGGGTCCCCGATTATATAACCTAGGCTCCCCATAATTTAGGCATATGGATCCGCAGCATACTGATTATAGTATTCCGCATAAGTTTATATAATATTGCATATTACATAAAATCATGTATGAAGTGTGACATATCCAGCAGATTTTAAATTCAATTATATGAAGTGACGCAAATGATTATATTTGTGGATAATGGCACAGTTATCTTCCAAGAAAAGCAGCATCATTCGCCACATTTCCGTCTCACCTGCCTAAATGATTAGGAGCCCAGGATATAAGCACGTGACCTGGGATAAAAGGCGAGGACTCCTAAAAACCCAGCTTTCTGATATAAAACTACTTTGATAGAAGTATGCAACGACACGCGTAGATCATTGAACAGGAGGTTGATAGGAATCCTCAGGCATGTGAGTTTGCATGGCAGAGGGGTATCATGCCACATGGTGTCAGTTCCTGACAGGTTCTTCAGTGATTCGAGATCATCCTCCCCGCTGAAGTAACGCATCAAATTTGCTGTAAATTCAAAACAGATCGGTATGCATCACAGCAGCTTGATAGAAGTTTACACCAAATTCTGCACACAGCCCCTGCAGGTCGTGTATGTGTATCGCTGAAGACACATGTGGCCGAACCGTCGGAGAGGCGTACTCTGGTAAACCCAATCAGCAGCAATAGATTATGTCTTTTTCCGCAAGATCACCGATCTGACGAATCAACGGGATGAGCATCACCGAAATCAGAGGCATGCGACCTCGTGGGGCTCATGCAGCATAATGCTGGTGCATGCTGGTCACTGGGAGCCTGTTCAGCTATTCGAGTGCATGATCCTCCTGCTGAGGCCTGTGATCATCTCCACTGGAAATAAAGGGGTTGGTCCCTTTCCAGTGGAAACAAAGGGGAGATCACCATAACTCTTAATACCCTCCATGCCAAGAGTGAATTGTTCGAGGGAGTTCTCGTGACCACTTCTAGCGGGTTATTTGCCAGTTTTGTTGGACAGGGAGGCATATTCAGGTCGCGGGACGTCTTGCGTCCCACATACACCCCGAAGGAGCTGCCCCACCGAGAGGAGCAGATACAGGAGCTGGCATCAGTCTTGGCTCCGGCCCTGCACGGCGAGACACCCTCAAACGTCCTGATCTACGGAAAGACCGGTACAGGGAAGACGGCCGTCGCGAAATACGTGGGAAAGGAGCTGGAGGAGGCGGATGCAGGGTCTGCATGCTCTGTCATATACCTCAACTGCGAGGTGGTCGATACGCAGTACAGGGTCCTCGCACACCTCGCGAGGCACTTCGACAAGGACATCCCCATGACCGGCTGGCCCACAGATCAGGTCTACTCCGAGTTCAGGAACGCGCTCGATGAGAAGAAGCGTGTGGTTGTCATAATGCTCGATGAGGTCGACAAGCTCGTCAGAAAGGGCGATGACGTTCTTTACAACCTCTCCAGGATAAACTCAGATCTGGTTCAGGCGAGGGTGAGCCTCATAGGCATATCGAACGATCTGAAGTTCACAGAGTTCCTCGATCCCAGGGTCAAATCCTCGCTTGGCGAGGACGAGATCATATTCCCCCCTTACAACGCTGAGCAGATACAGGACATACTGGAGCAGCGGGCTGAGCTGGCGTTCAGGCCTGGTGTGCTCGCGGATGACGTGATTCCCCTCTGCGCGGCCTTCGCGGCGCGGGAGCATGGTGATGCCCGGCGCGCGCTTGACCTTCTAAGGATCGCGGGCGAGATCGCAGAGAGAGCGAGGAGCCAGATGATCACTGAGGAGCATGTGAAGGCCGCAAGGGACAAGATCGAGCAGGACAGGGTGGAGGAGGTCATAAAGACGCTTCCCACGCAGTCGAAGCTCGTGCTTTACAGCATCCTCCTCCTGGAGGAGCAGGCCGCCAGGAACATAACAACGAGCGCTGTGTATGGCATGTACAAGCAGCTCTGCCCACTCGTTGAGGCCGACTCGCTCACACACAGAAGGATCACGGATCTCATAGCAGAGCTCGATATGCTCGGCATTCTCCACACTGTTGTGATAAGCAAGGGGCGGTACGGGAGAACGAAGGAGATCTCTCTGAGCGTTCATCCGACAAAGCTGAAGAGCATACTTCTTCAGGATTACAGGCTCAAGGATCTCGCGAGCTTTAGCGTGCCAACTCAGGCCCGCTTCGGTACGGTCTGAGTGGGCAGAGACATGCAGTGATGAAGGGTTTGAGTGGCCTGGAAGCTCCGAAACGGCAGCGTTCTGCAAGATGGCTCCTGGCTCCAGGGCTGCTCTAATCCAGGTGAGTCAAACACAGAGCTCCACGCGCCGGTGCGTATTTGTATCTCAACTTCGGAGATTGAAGATGGTGTTGTTTTGAGCGAGAAGTCAGACAGGAATGCTGAAGAGGAGGATGCGGAAAGCGCCTTTGCAGTTTCAGCGCCGGACATGCCCTGCGATCAGAGTTTCTTTGGGACCGATCTGATGAATGCGGATCTGTGGGCAGCACGTGGCAGGTATCTCATGAGGGCCCTTGGAAGATACTCAGATGCGCTGGATGCGTTTGAGAGGGCGATCGAGCTCGACCCATCGCATGCAAGGGCCTGGAGAGGGAAGGCCGCTGCTCTGAACAACCTCGATCGCTGCTCTGAGGCGCTGGAGGCTTGCAAGCGCGCGCTTGAGCTTGACCCGTTCAATCCCAGAAGCTGGATCGTCAAGGGGTTCGCTCATCACAGCCTGGGTGAGTATGAGGAGGCTGTCAGGAGCTACGACAGGGCTATTGAGCTTGATCCGATGGGGCAGGATGCGAGAAGGGCCTGGAACAACCGTGGCGCTGCTCTCGATAACCTCGGGCAGCACGAGGAAGCCCTCAGATCGTATGATGAGGCGATCATGCTGGAGCCATTTGATGCATATGCATGGAACAACAAGGGTGTCTCGCTTGTCGCTCTCAAGAGATACGATGAGGCACTGCTTTGCTTCGAGAAGGCCATAAAGATCTACCCAGGATACTGGACCGCCTGGATGAACAGGGGTGGGTGCCTGAAGGCCCTCGGCAGACACGAGGAGGCTGAGGAGTCGCTGGAGATGGCAAGAAGGATAGAATCCTCATGATAGAGTAGCAGGGCGCAAATCCCGGTCTTCGGGCCGGAGAGGAAGCCAACTGGTATGCCCTCATCACCCTCTGCAGCACGTATCCTGGGGCTCAGGAGATGAAGCTTGCCGATGATTCGGCGGATCGGCGACCTCGCATAGAGACAGAGCGAGTGCAGCCGGTTGGGCTCACCAGAGTTCGCCTATCAGGCAACTCGACCACATGCGTCCAGGAAAATATAGTCATTTGAGTCACTTCACACCTGAACTCCTCATCATTTAGGCGAGGTGAGACGGAAATGTGGCGAACGATGCTGCTTTTCTTGGAAGATAACTGTGCCATTACCCACAAATAATCAGTATGCTGCGGATCCATATGCCTAAATTATGGGGGAGCTTAGGTTCATATGAATCAATTTAAAATCTGCTGGATATGTCACACTTCATACATGATTTTATGTAATATGCAATATTATATCAACATATGCGGAATATTATAAAACACTTAGTCTTTAGGTGAGCTCCTTCCCCATACAACCAGATATCTTATTTTGGAGCTGTGCTCGGCCATCGAGGCTGTGATGTACGCGTCCCTCAGATCGTCTCCCCTGGCGAAGACTCCATGGCCGCGTGCGATGCATGCTCTGTGAGTCATCAGAGCATCCGATACCGCGGAGGCGAGCTCCTCGCTGCCGAAGGGGCCGTCGACCACTGGCATCTCACCCAGAAATGCAATACCCTCGCTGTCAATCGGCACCACCACACTCTCCAGGAGAGATAGCGTCACAGCGTACGGGGAATGAGTGTGTATCACCGCTCTGGCATTCGTCCTGCGGTATATGGCTCTGTGGACGGGGGTCTCACAGCTCGCAATGCTGTCATCGGCGCATTCTCTCTCTCTATCGACGAGAACCACCATTTCTTCATCAATCTCATCGAGCATGGCGCCTGTGCGTGTTATCACTATCCCATCTTCTGTCAGCGCCGAGATGTTGCCGAAGCGCGATCCAGTCAGGCCCTGCTCGACGAGCTTCTTTCCGAACCTGGCAATATCAATCCAGATCATGATACCTCCTATTAATGACCATCAAAGCTATGGTATCTAAACCCGGCATGCGACATTAGAGTTGTGCCGAACGGATGAAAAGCGTTTGGGGCGCGTGTTGATTTCATCCAGACGAATCGAACAGCTTGACCCCGTGTTGTGCTTTCATCCCAAAGTGGGTCAGCACATTTTAATACGATCCTTCATATGTACTGATCGATGAGCATACTGGTGAGAATCAACAGAATTTGCGCGTGGATCCTTCTGGTTTTGATGGTGATATTCATAGTGACTGGCTATTCCTGGCAGAATCACATGAGCATAATCATCAATCCCCGCCAGGCGGCGCGGATCCATACGACCCTGGATCCCGTACTTGTGCTCTTCTTTCTCATGCATACCATGATAAGCGCCCGCTTTACGCTGATGAGGCATCGCCTGCAGGGCAAGGCGGTTGATCTCCTGCTTCTCTGCATCGGTCTCATGTCATATCTTGCAGTGCTCAGGGTGGCGCTGTAGCGCGTGAGCTGTGTGGCTTCCTCTCTTGCCTGAAGACCGGAGTTTGCGCCTTGCTGTTATCCTGAACTCCTCATCATTTAGGCGAGGTGAGACGGAAATGTGGCGAATGATGCTTTTCTTAGAAGATAACTGTGCCATTACCCGCAAATAATCAGTGTGCTGCGGATCCATATGCCTAAATTATGGGGAGATTAGGCTATCGCTCATATCCATTTGATGACTTGCTTTGAGAGGCACTGTTCCCGCTATGTGCTCCTGGCGAATGAATGAGTGCATCCAGCAACCAGTATGCGTGCCCTCAAAGTTGCTGAACACACAAGAGCGTAGGCTGTTATATCAGCTTCGAGCCGCGCTCAGCTGCTCGAGCTGTTCGGATAAGCGTCTGGCTCTTGTGAGATGCACCTCCATGCGCCTCAGGAGCACATGTGGCGACTCAGAGGTTGTGGTGCATAACGCCGTCCAGTACGATAAATCGCTCATGATTCTGCGAACGTACTCCTCGAGATGCGGTGAGAGGCTGTCTTTCTCGCGGAGTCTCTCGATGCAGTCCCATATCCTCTCCTCCAGGCTGGCGATCTCGAGGAGGATCAGATTGAGCTGCCTCTCGACATCCTCCATATCTATCATCTCCAGATGCACCTGTGCGAGCTGTTTTCACGGAGTCACATCCTCTCCGGCCTGAAGAACAGGAGTTCGCGTCCTGATTATCTCTATCATGGATCGGGGATGGTTCATGTGTCAAATCGCCGGAAAAGGCTATAGCTGGTAACCCGCTAAAAACCAGCGGCGATCGACTTTGCCTCTTTCCGCGGGAATATCGAACCGCTGGATAACAGGGACGAGCCACCGCCTATTTGATCTCAGTCATGCATACAACCATCCGGGCGCCCTCACTGATACGCAACGCTGTTCCCCATACCATCTTCGCTAACCACTATCGTGCTGTCGAACTGACCCTGGACATCGCTGATATGGCTTATTGCAAACAGCTGGGGGAACCTCACTCCAAGACTCCTGAGCATGTTGATCATCCTCTCTCTGTGCTCGATATCCTGCGATCCGAAGACCTCGTCGAGTATCATGAAGGAGTATCCGCTCTCCTCTCCGGCGGACCTCATGAGATACTCGCTTATCGCTATTCTCACAGAGAGGGCAATCATGTCTATCTCTCCGCCGGAGAACCTCCATATTGGGTAATCCGTGCCCCTGTCATCGATGAGTATGTTGAAGTTCTCGTCTATCTTGAGGATGCTGTACTTGCCTGTGACCTCCTCCATTATCCTGGCCGCATTCTGGGCGATCTCGTCTCTCACCCTTACCAGTAGCGCATCCATGAATCTCACCAGCATGTCCCTGACTGTGGATATCACCTGAGCTCTTCTGTTGAGCTCATCGATCTCCCTCTCCAGATCCCTCTTTCTCTTCAGATCCTCTCTCAGCTTTGAGAGATTCCACTCCAGCCTCCTGAGCTCATCACGCACCCTCGCGAGCTCCTCATTCATGCGCTGCAGCCTCTCATCTGCAGCCGAGAGTTTGCTCTTTGCGTTCTCATAAGCTGCATCGGTGTAACCGAGATTCTCAAGACGCTCCCTGAGGTCCGCTAACTGTGCGTGCAGCCTCTTCAGATCAGTCTCAGCCTCGAGCATTCTAGCTCTCGATAGATCCTCACCTGCGATCTCTATCCTGAGATTGTTCGCGATCGATTCGATCTCAGCAAGCCTCGCCACCTCAGCTCTGAGCTTGTTGTATTCATTTGGATCGAATCCGAGCTCTGATAGCTCCTTTTCAACCTTCAGGAGATCTCCATCCAGCCTCCGGACTCTTGCCCTCAGTGTTTCCCGCTGCTCCTCAAGGCCCTTAATATCGCCTGTTCGCTGAAGCAGAAGCCTGTACCTCTCGTGGGAGCCCTGGAGATCTGACCGAATTGATTTGGCCCGGAGGTATGCATGCTCATCGTAATTTAAGGTGGTGATGCTCCCCGAGAGCTCTAGGATCCTGTCATCCAGCGCGGATACCCTCTTCCTGGTATCCTTCAGCTCGCTCTCCAGCCTGGGGAGGTTTCCGAGGCGTTCGAGGAGCTTCGCCCTCTCACTGATGAGCTCATCATAATCTGCAAGAGAGTGCTTGACCTCTTCATATCTATTCGGATTGTACTCGACATGACCCATGGCATCGATCTCACTGTCCAGCTCTGAGATCCTTTCCTCCATCTCTGAGATCTGTAGCCTGACCTCTCTCTGCTCAGCCTCAAGCGATGCGAGGTCGCTTCTTTTCCTGCCCAGCGATTCTGCAGATGCCCTGAGCTTCTCCTTGAGATGCAGCGCATTTTTGATGCGCGCATTCAAATCGCGGAGCTCATCTGCAGCCCCCTCCCGCTCCTTTCTGTACCTGGAGATCTCCTCTCTGTACTTCTCCGTGAGTCGGGTGTACTGGTCGCCAAGTGGGCGTTCGCATGTCGGGCAGGGGCTCTCAGCACCAAGGTTTTCGATCCTTTTGAGGCTGTTCTGGGACTCGAGAAGTCTGGATTCTGCGAGATTGCGCTTGCTCTCGATCTCAGTCCTCTTTCGATTCAGGGATTCCACTAGCTCCTCTAACTGGATCTCCCTCTCTCTTAGCGCTCTCTCCTCCTGAGCGAGATCGCCGAGCTCGGAGATCTTTTCGTGAATCAGATCAAGCCGCTTCAGGAGCTGGGCACGCCTCTCGATACGCTCGCTCTTCTCAGACAACAGATCATCAAGCCTGCGGCGCTTCTCCCTCGCTCCCTCGAGCTCCTCCAGCTCCCTCTTCAGCGATTCCAGGACAGATAGCCTGCGCTCAAGATCTGGAAGCAATCTTCTGGCCTCGTGGAGCTCTCTGACGATGCTGGCTTTCATCTCGTAGTCCCTCAAAAGCGCAGATCTCTCCGCATCCAGTTTCGCGATGGAGGATGTGAGCGACATGAATTTCTCTCTCCTCCCCTCGAGCTCCTCCAGTTCTCTTCCTTTGGTTACGTAGAGATCCGCCTTCTCTCTGAGGCTCTCCATCTCAGCGCGGCATCTGTAGAGCTCGTCGAGCCTGGTTTCAATCTCCTTCAGTGCGCGCAGCGCCTCTCTTCTCTCCACCCGAAGGCTCATCAGGCTCGAGCTCAGTCGCTCGTAGTCTTCCCGAGCCGACTCCAGCCCACGGAGATTCTCTCTTATCTCATTCAGACGACTCAGATCAGAGGCTAGCTCCTCGAGCTTTCTCTTCCTCCCCGCAATCCCTTCAAGCCTTGCGCGCTCCTCTCTTACAGTTCTCTCCCTATCTGCGATGTAGCCCTGAACGTGGTCTATCTCTCTCTTCAGCTGCTCGTGCTCCCGTTTCTTCCCCTCGAGCAGCTGTAGATCCCTACTGGCAATCTCCCTATCCCTTTCAGCATCTCTGAGAGCGATCTCCCTCCTGCTCAGCTCAGCCCTGGCCGATGCCTCCTGCACCCTGATCTCCTCTATTCTCCTCTCCACATCGCCCAGCTCCGAGATCGCTCCTGAGGCCAGGTTGACCTTTGTCTCGATCTCCCTCAGATCCTCCTTCGTGATCTCGAGCCCGATCTCGCGTATGTCCTCGAGGCCGAGAAGCTTCAGCAGGTAATCCCGCTTTCCAGCTCCCCCCTCTCTTATGAGATTATCAAGATCCTTCTGTTTCGCGTAGAAGGTCCTCATGAAGTCCTGGAAGCTTATCCTTATCAGCCTGGAGAGGTGAGCATCAACCTCGCGCACACCCTTGGCGACCTGCTGGCCATTTATGCACAGAGCTGCATCGGGCAGCATGCTCTTCCCCTTCATGGTTCTTGATACGAGGAGCTCATTCTTCCCTATGGATAATGTCAGATGGACCTCCACAGGTTCCTCCGGCCTGGCATTCACATTCTTTATGAACTTTCTCTCCACAGTTGATGCCCTGTTGCCATAGAGCGCCCAGGCTATCGCCTCAACGATCGTGCTCTTGCCCGCTCCATTCCCGCCGACTATGCCCGTGAGCCCGTCCTGGAACTTTATGTCCGCGTGCCTGTACTTCTTGAAGTTGCGCAGCACCAGCCTATTGAGATGCATCCATACCCTCTGTGCCTCTCCTCTCGATCACCTTTCTGATCAGCTCGGTCCCGTAGCTCATGACATCCTGCCGGATCGCATTCGGTACCCTCTCAATCTCGGCCTCCAGGAAGCGCACGAACTCGAGATCGATACGCTCGGGGGGTTTGATCCCCTCAGCCTTTGTCGTCTCGTCGTACTCCGGTTTTATTTTGAGGCAGAACATTGAGGACGCAAGCCTGCTAAGCCTCCTTTGGTCCATTCTTCTGTACGCGGCCCTGTTGACCCTCCTGAGGTCAACGCGGACGATCTTATTTTTGTCTCCTCCACACCTCTCCTCGATGAGATCCAGTATCTCCTCAGCGGTCCTTCCAGCGCAGTCCAGCTCTACGACCTTCATACCAATGTTCGGCACCATTATGCTCTCCACGCCTCCGGTGCTCAGATCCACCATCAGAGCTCCCTTTCTCTGAGGAGCCTCGTTGAAGTTGAAGTACTCGATCGATCCGCTGTACCAGGTGTTTTGAGAAATCCTCCTCTGATCGTGATAATGTCCGAGCGCGATGTAGCTGAAATCGCTCTTCAGGAAGCTGTCGCTGACGATGTGCTCTCCCACGGTGTTCATGCTCTGATCGCGCAGCGCCTCCACGAGCCCGTGCATCACCAGCACATCCGAACCGCACATCTCGATCTTTCTGAACTCCTCCAGGTAGTCCTCCTCGGTGAAGCAGAATGGTATGCAGTGGAAGACATGATCTCCGACCTCGAAGCGCTCGTACCTGTATCTGTGGGCGATATAAACATCCTCCATTCCATCGTAGAGGTAGAATGGGCTCAGAGCTGAGTAGCTCTTCGGAGCATCATGATTTCCGCTTATTACGATCACAGGGATGCCGGCGTTGCTGAGGCTCTCAAGAGACTGCTTGAAGATGCAGAGCGGTCTTATCCTGGGACGGACGTGGTGGAAGACGTCGCCAGCATGCACCACAGCATCCGGCTTGAGTTCTATTATCCTATCGATGGCTCGCCTGAAGTCCCTGTATATGCACTCCTCCATGAGGTTCCTGCCCTTCTCATCCATCCTGCTGAAGCTCTGAAACCCGAGATGGGTGTCTGCGATGTGGACTATCCTCAAGCTATCCCCTCAGTCCGGTGTCGGTCTGAACGATCTTCTCGCAGGAGCACTCGGCCGGAGCCGCTCTATGTAATCCTCATACCTGTGGATCCTCGCAGGTATCGGGAAAGGCACGTTCAGCGTGCTTATGATCGCCTCCCCCTTCTCCAGCGTCTGGATCTCAACATCCAGTGAGGACAGATCCTGCTTTGCGGACTCCTCCACGCGCACCCTGTCGTTCCTGTCTGCAAGGCCCATCACGACCAGCGTGTTGAACTGCGAGAGGAGCTCTCTGTCTATCAGCTTCGGCTGCTGTGTTATCGCGCAAAGTCCCACGCCGAACTTTCTTCCCTCCCTGGCGATCTCCTCGAAGCGCGCTATCCTGCTGTCGCTCCCGAGAACCCTCTGCGCCTCCTCGATGACTATCATGCACTTCTTCCTCCCCTCCTCCTCGTTTCTGTAGTCCTCCATTATCCGTCTGGATATCAGTGAGAGGAGGAAGAGCTCGCTGCTCTCGCTCAGGTTGGGGATATCGATCAGCACGACCTTTCCGCTCTTTATGCCAGCGATGATCCCCGGGATGCTGGAGTCTCCAGACGATTTTATATATTTATTTCTTGAAATTATGTTCTCCAGCTTTCTGATCAGAACGTCGACGGTCTTCTCTGATACCTTTGCCTTTTCTCTCAGCATCTCTATGCCTTTATCATCGAGGATATCATCTATCCACGAATCCCCCTCGAAGATCCGCTCGATGCTCTCCAGGGCGTCCATCTGCGCACCGGTCCAGTCGTGCAGCACCTTGATGTCCTCTGGCCGGATATCCCTTCTGGAGATCATGAGCTCGCTGACCTCCGGGAGTCCGTAATTCCTGTGGTCAGTGGAGTAGCATTTCAGGCTTGATACGTAGGGGGTGAGGTGAAGAAGCCCCTTGGCGTTCTTGGTCCCCCTCAGATACTCCCCATGGGGATCGACTATGAGGAGGCCGAACTCGGATCTGTTCTCGGAAGCCAGCTTCATGCACGAGGCTGCGAAGACCTTCATGAAGTTGGACTTGCCCATTCCGGTTGTTGCGAAGATGCCCATGTGATGGTCCATCACGCTGCTGTGAAGCGCCACGGCCACATCTGTATCCCTGCTGCCGTTTCTCAGAACGCCGACCTCGATATCGCCCATGGTATCTTTTAAAAAATCGAACTCTTGCGCCTCTGTTCTCTTCACCCTTGAGAATTTGGTGGGAATTGTCTTGGCCTTTCTGAATGCACCCTTTCTTTTAGTGCGATCGCGGGGTATGCATCCAAGTGGTTCTGCGATGACCCTGTTGAAGATCTGCTCCTCATCATAGAGCTCCGTGCCCCTGATGCTCGTATCCCATCTCCCATCGTAGTTCGAGTCGTGCTGCACATTGACCACACGGGCGAGGAAGAGCATATCCCTGTCCTCCACAGTGAAGATCTCCCCCACATCTGCCTTTTCGTCATAGGGTATTATGAATTCGTATGAGCGCACGTCCTTTGCGAGTATTCTGTATGCATTGCCTGGCATGCTCTTCAGCGCAATCCTCTCCGCGGAACTCAAGATGATCCCCTTCATTTCCTGAAGCTTCATACATCTTTGAACTTTGTGATGCCTGGAATGGAAGCTGGTGTTGCAATTACAGGCGCGAATCACTGGATTGACTCCGTGCGATCGGCACATCTGGCATAACCCTCATGAGCTATATGAGGTCGAATGCCATTGATTTCATCGATACCACAAAGTACATTACCGCGCCATAAGCCTCGCCTCACAGCGCGTCGGGAGAGACCGCAAGGCTCACGATCACTATTGTAATAACGCCGACAAGCAGCATCTTCAGTCCGCTTATCAGCGCCACCTCCTCGCTTATCCTGGCCAGGAAGAGCCCGAGCAGGAAGAGTACGACCAGCCCCAGGGCGAGCGACATCATGGCCGCGGCGCTCATGCTTATCAGCGGGACAACGAAGAACGGCGAGATCAGGAGGAGGGCTGCGATCGCCGGGCTGAGGCCGTCGACGAGCGCGACCACGATGCTCGCGGTTCTGAATGCCCTGACGACGTGCGTACCATCGAGATCTCTGAGCATCGCAGATTCGAGTTTCCTGATGTCCCGCATCCTTTCAGCTCTCTCCGCCATGTAAGCTCCGCTCATTCCAGATATGCCCATCGCTATGCTTCCTCCCACTCCGGCGGTTATCACAAATCCAGAATCCTGGACGCCTGAGAGGTATGCCCCAAGAACCACACCCATGATCGTGAGAACGCCATCAAATGCGTTCATCACGAAGAGACGCCTGGCTATCTCCAGAGCGCCGCTGGCCTTGAGGTACCTTCTGTAGAGCTCTATGCGCGAGGTCACCACGATCTACCACACAGGATATGCATCACAGGATTTTTAACATTTTGAATCCGAGATACGAGAGCCTCAGGATGGAGCATGCGGGTTCTCTGGCGACCTCAGGCTATAGAATGCCCTGTAAGGATTCGGCACCCACTGGCACATTGCCTCCTGAATTATCCTGAGGCATCACGCTGCTGTAATCCGCTGTGTATACGAATTGAGCCTCATAAGCACGCTCATCCAGGAGCATGGATGCATCCCTTCTCTCAGAAGGCTTAAAAGTTGTACGATCATCTCTCGAAGGGGGTCGGTGGCCATAGAGAACATCTGTGCATCTCTGAGGAAGCTGGCTGAGGATGGTGCGGATGCCATCTCCAGGTCTGGGGATCTTCTGGTTGTATCGCACATCGATGCTGATGGTCTGACCGCAGCTGGAGTGATATGTACAGCTCTCTCGAGAAGGGGCATGGATTACACGCCTCTCTTCTTCAAGCAGCTTACCAAAATTGAACTGGAGAGCATCGCAGATATGGGCTCGGATCTGGTGGTATTCACAGACCTTGGAAGCGGCATGATCCGGCAGATATCATCCCTGGGCATCAAAGCTGTTATCGCGGACCATCACCGCCCCGAGAGCACCGAGAGCTACAGGGGAATAGTGCACATAAATCCACATCTCCTTGGCGGAGATGGTGCCACCCAGATAAGCGGCAGCGGGACCGCGTTTCTTCTCGCGAATGCTCTGGGAAAGAATGAGGACCTCTCTGCGCTCGCGGTGGTCGGCGCTGTCGGCGATCTCCAGGATCTTTCGTCTGGCAGGCTCGTCGGGTTCAATCGCAGGATAATAGAGGCAGGATCGAGAGCAGGCGTCCTGTCATTCGGGCCAGACCTCAGGCTCTTCGGCAAACAGACGCGTCCGGTATTCAAGATGCTTGAGTACTCCACAGATCCGTACATTCCAGGGCTCTCAGGAGATGAGGAGGCATGCATATCCTTCCTCAAAGAGATCGGCATACGGCTCGGCGGGGAGCGATGGAGGAGGTGGATAGATCTGGACCAGGACGAGCGCTCCAGAATTGTGTCCGCGCTGATCCGTCATGGTTTGCGTTCTGGCATTCCTGGATTCCGGCTTGAGCGCCTCGTTGGGGAGGTATACACGCTCACACGTGAGAGGGAGGGCACGGAGCTCAGGGACGCGAGTGAATTCTCTACCCTGCTGAACGCCACAGCCAGGTATGGCCACTCCAGGACCGGTTTGGACGTCTGCCTTGGTGACAGGGACAGGGCGCTGGAGGAGGCGAGGCTTCTTCTGAGCCAGCACAGGCAGAACCTTTTGAATGGCATTAAGCTGGTGAAGGAGCGCGGTCTTGTACAGCTATCGAACATACAGTACTTCGATGCGGGTGAGGATATACTCGATACCATAGTGGGCATCGTGGCGGGGATGGTATTCCAGATAGCAGACAGATCGAAGCCCATTCTTGCATTCGCATCCACTCCTGATGGCATGCTCAAGGTCTCTGCGCGTGGTACGCAGGATCTTGTGAGAGCAGGCCTGGATCTTTCGCGTGCGGTCTCTGCATCAGCTGGTGATGTTGGCGGCGTCGGAGGAGGCCACAGCATCGCAGCCGGAGCCACGATACCACCACAGAACAGGGATGAGTTCCTCTCGATCATTGACAGGATCATCGGGGAGCAGCTTAAGAAGGGTCGAAGTGGATAAAAAACAGCGCTCTTATGTATTCAGCAGCTTGGAGGATATGCAAAATGTTTGCTGTAAGCACTTATTCATCTTCCATGAGCGCATGGCAGGACCGGTGCCTCTACAGATAAGTTATCATATGGACAAGAGCGAAAAACAGAATGCTCTTTTACATATGATAACTTGCCCAAAAGATATTGATCTGGCTATGCGCTCCTGGAGAGTGAATTCGTGCCTTCAGCAACCGGTTTCATGAAATCCAAGTTGCTAACCACATATGAGCGAAACAGAAATGGAGCTGCATTTCATGGAGCCGGTGGGGGCACGAGGGTGCAGGAACTCGATCTTAAGGCCGGGGACGAATGAGATGTGCTCATCGTAGCACTGCGCGCATCTACACAGGAGGCAGGTATCCGGACTCCACAGCATGGTTCTTAGCGACCAGCAGCCGCTCGTCCATGCTGAAGTTTCCTATGAACATGTGGGTGATCGTAGACTGCTCCTCCCTTGGCTGCTCGCGCTCCTCATCATATACAACATAGCCCATCCTGCCTATACCGCTGAAGTTCGCGTTTATGACCAGCTCGGTCCAGCTCGGAAACATCCTGAGATCCATGCGCGATGAAAGCCTGCTGCAGTCCTCGAACTCCTTCTCACCAACCATGCTCAGATTGTAGTTCATGAAGCGTGTGCTCTCCCTGAACTTCTGGTCGTAGGTGAAGAGATGGGCCTCAGGGTCCGTCTTCGATCCCAGGCGAATAATCGGCTGCGAATGGGCGACGCCGAGAACAATCAGTATCAGAGCTAACGCCAGTAGCCTCCTACATCTGAGCATCAAGTGAGAGTTGTGGTATGATGTTATAATCTTTCCGCATTGCTTATGGTCATGATCGGTTTTGGATAGTCTACCCACGACGTGTGGATAAGTGCAAAAGCAATAGCTACAGGAGATTCATAGCCATCAACCGCGCTGTAAGCCGTCGGACAAGTATTAAC